>JBEKKP010000009.1:0-47117 GCA_050010655.1 Candidatus Dormibacteria bacterium | reverse complement strand
TCCACCCCGGGGCTGAGAAACGTGACGCCCTTCGGTGAACCGTGCGGCGGGATGAGCCAGACCTCGTACGCCTCGGTTGCCGGAAGCGGAGCGAGGCCAGTCACCGTGAGCACCCCCTGGGTGCCGCTGCTGTTGACGTCGAGCGTGCCTGTCGCCGTCGTCCCGGACACCATGTAGGCAACCGGGCCCTGCTGAGCGCCTCTTCCGGCGCCCCAGACCCCGAGGACGATCGCCACCACCACGGCGGCAGCTCCCACGAGAGTGAACGCGCGGCCTGTCGGGATTGCGTTGACGAGGCGCCGATACCACGGCAGGGCCGGAGACGCGTTCGCTTCGGCATACACCTGGGCCATGAGGTTGCGGCGCAGGCGAGCGGGTGGCGGGACGAGTTCGAGCGCTGTCGGCAGCATCCCGGCGACATCGACGTACTGGGTCGCCGCCACCCGGCACGGTTCGCAGGTGGCGAGATGCCGCTCCATGGCCTCACGCTCGGACGGCTCGAGAACGCCGACAGCATCGAGCGCGAGGAGGTCGGCAACCTCGTCGTGGCTCATTGGGTCTGCCATGGCGTCTCCATGCGATCGGCGAGGCTGGCGCGCAACTTGTCCAAAGCGATCCGCACGCGTCCCTTGACGGTGCCGAGTGGCACCTCCATCACTGTGGCGATCTCGGACTGCGAGTACCCGCCGTAGTACGCGAGCTCGATCGTCTGGCGCTGTTCGATGGGAAGCTCGGCGAGCGCTTTGCGGACCTCCTCGCCACTGAGCTCGAGCGCAACGGCAGCCCAGGGATCGCTGGCGGCCGGCTCGATCGACTCGCCCTCGATGGGCGTGTCGAGCCGGGTGCGGTGTCGATCGCCACGAAGTCGGTCGATCGCTCGGTTGCGGACGATCGTGCAGATCCAGGACCGGAGTGAGCCACGGCCTGCCTGGAATGTGGATCCACGCCGCCACACGGCGAGGAACGACTCCTGCACGACGTCCTCCGCGGCGCCGCGGTCGCTGAGGATGCGCAGAGCCACCGTATGAGCGAGGCCACCGTATCGGTCGTACAAGGCTTCGATCCCCTCGGGCGAATGGGCAGAGATCGAGCGAACAATGTCGTCGTCACTAAGGTGCACTCTCATGCTCCGACACACGCTCGGGGGTTGCGCGTCTGTTGGTACGCACGCAACCGGGTGCCCGGATCATGGCGGCACGCGCCGGTACGACGCGAGGCCACGTGAGACGCTCCCCTACGAGACTTTGACGCGACCGCCGCGAACCCGAGCCGCGGTCGACTGGAGCAGCACCGGCTCGTCGGGCTGATGCACCACGGCCGCAGCAGCGGCTGGACGGAGGCTCGTCGCCGCCGGACCCTCAAAGACCACCTTGACCGCTCCGGCTGCGGTGCCCGCCTGGGCAATCGCCAGTGCGGCGGTGTACTCGTCGAGCGGGAACCGATGGGTCACGACGCCGTCCACGGGGAAGCTCGAGTCGCTCAACCACTCGCGAATGGTGCCGAAGGTTCGCTTGCCGTCCGGCTCGCGCCCGTATGAAGCGGCGCCGCGAACGGTGAGCTCGCGCGCCCAGATGAGGGACCACTCGATCTCGTGACGGCCGGACCGGCCGCAAACGACCAGCGTGCCCCCCGCCCGGAGCAGGCGAGTGGCGAGATCGATGCTCAGTGCCGATGCACGGCAGTCGAAGACGACGTCGACGCCGCCGTCGAGCACCGGCAGCCCACCGCCGGCGGGTCGCATGATCCGGGCTTCCATGTGCTCGGCCGTCTTCTGGAGCATCTGCTCCGAGGATCCATGCCACACGCGGTTGGCGCCGATGGATCGGATCGCCATGAAGGAGGCGTTGGGGTCGCCATTCAGCGGCGCGCTCTCGCGGTGACGCTGGCCGAGGCGTGGCCGGGTGGTGCTCCGCGCGTCGTGGAGCACGATGATGTCGAGGTCGGGATGGAGGCGGCGAAGGGTGGCGACGATGAGCCGGCTCAACGCGCCCGAGCCGATCACGACAGCGGTATCGCCCCGGCGGGTCCAGCGGAGCACCGCGTGGAGGGCCGTGGCCGCCGGCTCGGCGAGGACGCCGCGCTGATCGGAGATGCCGTCAGCGGGAACGAGCATGTCCTCATGAACGAGGAAGCCCTCGCTCCAGCCACCGCCAGCCTTCTCGCTCGAACCGACCGAACGGCCCGAGCAAAGCGCGCCGCCGCGGTCCGCGTTCTCGCAGAGGTGCGTATCCCCGGCGCGGCAGCGGCGGCATTCGGCCAGCCCCTTGTGCGCGCAGCGGAGGGTGGGTTCCACGAGTACCCGATCGCCCTCATGCGCCCATCGGGTCGACGTGGCACGCTCCACGACGCCGACGACCTCATGCCCGGGGATGAAGGTTCCGGCGCCTGCGTAGGCGGTGAGCACGCTCGGGACGGGATCGCGAGTGAAGAGGGCCAGATCGGTGCTGCAGATGCCCGCCAGCGCGGGGCGGATGAGCACCCAGCCAGGACCTGGCGGCACCGGAGTGCGGACGTCGCGAACCTCGACGGGAAGCGAGGAACTCTGCTGCGCGCGGCGACGCCGGCCACGGCCCCGGCGACCGGAGCCGGGGTCCATGAGGGTCGGATCGACTACTAGCGCCCGCATCGGGCGTGCCAAAGGGTGAAATGGCCGCGAACAAGCGCGGCAGGGAACTCTCTCATCGCCTCAACTTGTGAGGATACCGTTGCTCACCTGTGCAGTGCAGCATTGACAATGGGTCTGATGACCGATCAGCCGCCGCCAAGTCCCCCGCCGGCGGACGTGGGAGCACCGCCACCGCCGTGGGGTTCGCCACCGGCGGGCTGGGGGTCGCCGCCTCCAGGGTGGGGGTCGCCGCCTCCCGGATGGGGCTCACCGCCGCCCGGCTACGGTGCGCCGCCGCCTGGCTGGGGTGGTCCGCCGCCAGGTTGGGGGACGCCTCCCGCCTGGGGGTCACAGCAACCTGGCTGGAACCCGGGGTTCATCCCGGCGCAGGTGGGATCCGGGCGCTTTCGCTCCATGGCGGTGGGCGAGTGGCTGGATGCGACCTTCACCATGTACCGGCGCAACTTCGTGTTGATCGCGTCGATCAGCGCCGTGGTGCAGATCCCCTACGCCCTTCTTACGTGGCTGCTCTTCGAGATCACCGGCGTCGCGACTTTCGTGCGCTCCCCGTTCGCGTCGTTCGGCTCTCAAACAACAATCACGCAGGCACAGGCCCAGCAGCTCCTCAACACATACGCCGGCGTGCTCGCGGTCTCCGTCGGGCTGATCCTCGTGAGCCTCTTCGTCATCGTCCCGCTCGGCGAGGCGGCGACGACCCGAGCGGTGAGTGACCGCTACCTGGACCGGCCGAGCTCGCTCCTCGCTGCGTATCGCGCCGCGCTGGGGAGGCTCGGAGCGCTCATCGCGATGATCCTCATCCTCATCGCGGCGTATGCCGGTTCCATCTTCGTGGTCTTCCTGTTCGTCGGGGTCCTCGCCTCGGTGGGTGGTGGCCCGGTCGCGGTGCTGATCGCCATCCTGGCGCTCCTCGGGCTCATCCCCGCGTTGATCTTCGTCTACGTGCGCACTGTCGTCGCGGTGCCAGCGATCGTGCTCGAGCGCGCCTCCGGCTGGCACGGCCTGCAGCGAAGCTGGCAGTTGACCAAGGGCCGTTTCTGGCCGACGCTCGGCCGGCTGGCGCTGCTCGCGATCATCGCCGGAATCATCTCGTCGGTCGTCGCCGCCATTTTCGAGCTGCCGGGCGGCGCGCTCTTCCCGAGCAATTCATTTGTCTTCGACCAGGTGGCGAGCGCGATCGCGGCGGTCTTCGTCGGCCCCATCACGTATATCGGCGTGACGTTGCTCTACTACGACATCCGTATTCGGAAAGAAGGCTTCGATATCGAGATGCTCGCGCGGTCACTGTGAGGCGCCTGCTCGCGGCGTTCTTCGTCGGTGCCGCACTGACAGCGGGCGTCGCTTCCGCATCGCCGGCCCACGCGGCATCGACATGCGTGACGCTCCAGTACCTCATGCTCATCGGCGGTGCGGACAACGCGTTGAGCGCCGTCCCCGCACAGCCGGCCGCGGCGCTGACAGACCTCACGCAAGCGGAGGCGCTCGCCCCGTCATCGGGTGCCGATCTTTCGCCGATCGTCGCGAGTCTCAGTGCGACCCCTCCTGACATCGCCGGAGGCAAACAGCGCCTCGATCTGCTCGTGCAGACGCTTGCGCTGCCCCAAGGATCCGTGTGCCACATCGACTCACAGCAGGCCGAGAACGATCTCCACCAGGTGTACGCCTCGAATGTTTTCGCCGATCTCGACCAGAACCCACCGCCGTCCATCTTCTCGCGCATCGGAGCGGTGATCAACTGGATCCTCACGCATCTCTTTGACCTTCTCGGCAGCGGCGGCTCCATCGCACTCGGTGTCATCGTGCTCGGTGGACTCCTCGCGTTTGTGATCTACCGGCTCCGTGGTGTTGCCGGCGCGCGGCGCGTGACGAGTGCTGAAGAACCGGCGTCCCTCGGCAGTGATCCCGACCACGAGTGGCAGCTGGCGCTCTCCGCGGCGCAGCGCGGCGATTACCGCGAGGCGATTCGACGATCATTTCGCGCAGCACTGCTCGAGGTCGCCGATCGGAGGGCGCATCTGGATCGTGCCTGGACCACTCGCGAGATGCTGGCCACGTTGTCGACAGATGCGGATCTGCTGGCAGTGGTCGCGCCGGCGGCGGCGTCATTCGACAAAGCCTGGTACGGCGGCGGACCAGTCGATGCCGCCGACTGGGACCTCGCGCGTTCGCGGTGCGAGGCGGTGCGGCGTGTGGCACGCCGTGCGGCGGCGACACACCAGTGAGCCGTCCGCCGCTTTCGGCGATGCTCACGCTGATCGTCGCGCTCTGTGTGCTTGCGGTGATCGCCATCAGCAGCGCCATCCCGCCCAACGACCAGCAGGATCCGTCATCGCGCTCGGCCGGCTCACTCGGCACACTCGCGCTCTACACGTGGTTCTCCAACCTGGGGCTCGATGTCGGCCGGATCACGACGACATTCACGCTCACCGGCGACGACATCGTGTTCTGCTACGACCCGACAGTTTCGCTCAGCAGCTCGGACGTCACGGCGCTCATGACGTTCCTTCGCGGCGGAGGCGATCTGATCCTCGTCGTCACTGCGGCGAGCCTCGACAATGCGGCGCCATTGCTCAGCGCGCTCGACGTGAATCCTTCGGCTTCCGTCGGTGGTGGCGTCGCCACCGTCGCGCAACCATTCGACAGCACGGATCGCGTGCAGTCGGTGATGGTGAGCAGCGGGCTGACGTTCTCCGACGCGGCACCGCTTGTTCCGATGCTCGTCGAGCAGCACCAGGTGGTGGCCGGGATGGTGCGCGTCGGCTCGAACGGCCGCGCCTATGTCCTCGGGGACACGGAGCCGCTTTCCAACGACGGGCTCCGGCGAGGCGACTCGTCATTCTTCGCGCTGAGCCTGCTGCAACGTGCTCGCGGAGGCCGGATCAGGTTTGACGAATACCACCACGGCGAAGGGGCTGGAGCCAGTGGCGCCGCCGTGATCTTCGACGGTCCGGTGGGACTGGCCATGCTCATGCTCGGTCTCGTCGTCCTGCTCGCGATCGCGGTGAACGGCAGGCGGCTCGGCAAGCCGGCGCCGGAAGGCGGCGACGTACAGGTTCCGAGCGCGACCGCCTACGTCACCGCGATGGGCCAGCTGTTTGCGCGCAGCCGCCAGCGCGGCCCCATCGCCGGGCACTACGCCGATGAGCTCAAACGCAAGATCGGCAACGCCGCCGGCGTGGACTGGCATCTCGACGACGCGACCTTCTGCGCTGCCATCGCGGTGGCCAGCGCATCGTCGGCCGCCGCGCTCGCCACCCTCCTCGCACATGCTCGCGCGCTTGCCTCGGGGCGTCCCGACGAAAGCGAGTTGCTCCGGCTGGCGCGCGACGTCGATGCGTGCGAGCGGCAATTTACGGGTGCGCCAGTTGGATGATGCAGGGAGCGAGCAGGGCACAATGCGTGCCGTGGCACCTCAGAACACCGCGGCCGGATTGCGCGCGGCCCTGCACGAGACCATGGGGAAGGCCGTCGTCGGTCAGTTGCAGGTCATCGACGGGCTCTATATCGCAGTCCTCTGCGGTGGGCATGTGCTCCTCGAGGGCGTTCCCGGCACGGCGAAGACCTTGATGGCGCGAACGCTGGCGGCGGCGCTGGATGCCAGCTTCACGCGAATTCAGTTCACCCCCGACCTGCTCCCGTCGGACATCGTGGGGACCAGCGTCTACCGCCCCGACTCCGGGACGTTCGAGTTCCGCGAGGGACCGATCTTCACCGACACGCTCCTTGCCGACGAGATCAACCGCGCGCCGGCCAAGACCCAGTCCGCGCTGCTCGAGGCGATGGAGGAGCGGCAGGTCACGTCCGACGGTGTCAGTCGCGCGCTTGGCGACCGCTTTCTCGTCGTTGCGACACAGAACCCTGTGGAGTACGAGGGGACCTATCCGCTTCCAGAAGCGCAACTCGACCGGTTCTTCTTCAAGCTCGAGGTGAACGTCCCCGAAGCCGCAACGGAAATCGTGATGTTGCGCCGGGTCGACAGCGGGTTCAATGCCCACGACCTCGTTGCCGCCGGGGTGACCTCGATCATCGACGCGACTGCCCTCGCGAGCGTGCGAGCTGAAGTTGCGGCGGTCCGTGTCTCCGATGAGGTCCTCGGCTACATCTCCGCGATCGTGACGGCAACGCGTACCAGCCCTGATCTCTCCCTCGGCGCCAGCCCGCGCGGATCCATCGCGCTGCTCCTCGCCGGCAAGGCGATGGCCGCCATTCAGGGCCGCGACTACGTCGTCCCCGATGACGTCAAAGATGTCTGTATCCCGGCGCTCCGGCACCGGATGATCCGCCGGCCGGAGGCCGAGATCCAGGGGGTGTCCGAGGTGGCTGCGGTGCAGCGCGCGGTGGGCAGGGTACCGGTCCCGAGGTGACGGCGCCGCGATGACGTGGCGTGGCGCGGGACTCCTGGCTGTCTGCATCGCCATCGTCGCTGTTGGCGGTGCAGTGCCGGCGCTGTTCATCGTCGGGCTCGCGCTGGTTGTCGTTGCGCTGGTGGCGATCGTCGTCGATTCGCGGCGTGCACCCGGGAGAGCAGTGTTGCGCCTCGACCGCGTATGCAATGACCTGCTCTCGGTCGGGGTCGCGAACCGGGTGACGCTCAGCATCACCGCACGGTCGGCCGATGCAGCCGCCATCGTGCACGAGCGCACGTCTCCCGGACTGCACCCGTCGCAGACACGCTGGAAGCTCCACCTTCCCGCCGCCATCGAATACACGGTGACGCCGGTCGCACGCGGTGACGTCGCCATCGGTCCGGCGGTGGTGCGGGTCACCGGCCCGTGGGGACTCGGCTGGCGGCAGACGACCATCGATGCGCAGAGCAAAGTTCGCGTGGATCCGAACCTCGCTGCGATCGATGTCTACGAAGCACTCGCGCGTCGCGGTCAGCTTGCGGAAATCGGCTTGCGCACCATGCGACTTCGCACCGAGGGCAGCGAGTTCGAGCGAGTGCGCGAAGCGTTCCCCGACGATCCGTTGCGATCCATCAACTGGCGTGCCACGGCGCGGACGGGGCGGTTGATGGCAAGCGAGTTGATCCCCGAGCGAGCCCAACCGCTTGTCGTGTGCCTCGACCACGGCCGCTTGATGGGCATCGGCGCTGGGGAGCTCACCAAGCTCGACCATGCAATCAACGCGGCGTTGCTGCTCGTGCACGTTGCGCTGCGCAGCGGAGACCGCGCCGGGATGCTCGCGTTTTCGGACACGGTGACCGACACGCTGCCGCCTCGCGCCGGCTCGGCGCAGCTCCGCCGATTTCTCGACGCAACCCGGCCGATCCTGCCAGTCGAAACCGAGGCCGACTACGACGATGCGTTCGGGTTTTTCAGCAGGTGGCAGCGACGCCGCTCACTCGTCGTCATCTTCACCGACGTGCTCGATCCCGACCAGGGAAAAGCCCTGATCCGCCAATGCGTGCGTCTGCGCCGCCGGCATCTTCCGCTCGTCGTCACCGTTCGCGATCCCGCCCTCGACGACGCGGCGAACACCGTGCCGCGCACCGGCGACGATGCGTATGCTCGCGCCGTCGCCGGTGGCCTCCTCGCGGATCGCGACGACACGCTTCGCCTGTTGCGCAGCTCCGGCGTCGAAACCATCGACGCCGATGCACGCACGCTCTCACCGCGGCTGGTGAACCGCTACCTCGATTTGAAACGGCGAGCGCGCCTCTAACAAGGGCGCGCTCGCCGGGAAGTCTATGTGGCCTTGCCCGCGAAGTTCCGACGGGTTGCCGGGTCGAGGAGCATCGCGTACAGGACGAGCACCTGGAGCACGAGGTAGATGATGATGATGAGGTCGCCAGTGCCCGAGTTCACGCGTGTGAAATCGCTCAGCGCTATGAGGATGCTGAGAATGTCGAGCACGACAATGATCCATCGCGCGACATTGGACGGTCGTCCGACGATGATGCCGAGAATCAGGTCGACGATTCCGATGATCAGCGGGACGATGGCAAATGCGAAGAAGATTGCGCCCGCCGCGTTGACGAACGCGTTGCCGAACTGGTTCGCGTAGTTGTCGTAGCCAGGAATATTGCGCAGCGCGTCATGCCCGGCGGCGAGGATGTACACACCGATTGCGACGGACGCGGCGGCGAGCAGGATCACAAGGATCGCCTTCACGATGATGATGATCTGCGCGATCGTCAGCCAGAAGGTCCGCTTGTGCACCTTGACGACGACCGGTTGCGGCATCGCCTGCGGCGCGTACGGCATCTGTCCGGAGTACGCGTTCCCCGGGGAGTACGGACCCTGCGGCGGCGGGGCGTACTGCGGTGGACCACCGGGCGGCGCTACGCCGGGTGGCTCTGGCGGAAGACTTCCGGGTGGTTGGGGCGGCAGTGCTGCCACGATGCTCTCCTCCTCATTGATGCCGACGCGTCGGGGCGAGTCGGTGGCCGGATTCTAGACTTTGCGGACCACGAAGGTGCTCGCGATCTTGTCGTGCCAGCCCTGCTTGCGCGGGTCGAAGGCAGCCCAGATGAAGCCGATGTCCAGGGCGAACGCGCTGATCAAATACCCGACGAAACGACCGATCGCGCGCCCGATGCCGATGTTCTGTCCGGTCGCGGCATCAACGACGTGCAAGCCGAGCACCCGTTGCCCAAGGGTCCCGCCGAATTGCGACCAGAGCAGGACGAAGTAGAGGCACTCGACGCCCAATCCGGCCAGTTCAAAGTAGCCGCCGGAGCTGACGAAGGGATTGGCGCAGGTGTTGATCGTCAAGGCCGCAGCGTTGGCGTTCACGCAGTTGATGTAGCTGCTGAGCGCCGACCCCTCCACCGCGAAGAAGATCACGAAGTAGGGAATGCCGAAGATCAGCCCGTCGATGATGGCTGCGAGGACGCGAATCCAGAAACCCGCATAGCCGATGCCCGGCGCCGGGCCCGGGTAGAGGTTCTGGTACGGCGCCGCGGCCGGATAGCCCGGGTAGACCGGATAGTTAGGCGGCGGCGGCTGGTATTGCTGGCCTCCGTCCCACGGACCTGGCGCCTGCGGCGGGGGAAGCGGCGGCCCTCCTGCGGTCATCGATTCGGGACGTTAGCAGGCTTCCTGGGTTTGTGACCTTTGCAGCCGAAACGTGACCTATGCCGTGTCGGGCAGCGCCTCGACGGCGGCGATCACCGCGCGAGTGATCTGCGTCGGGGTCGATGCGCCGGACGTGACGCCGACACGATGAACGCCCTGGAACCACTCCGGGTTGAGGTCCGCCGCCGTGTCGACGAGGTATGCGGGGCGGTGGCCTTTCTCGCGAACGACCTGCACCAGCCGCTGGCTGTTGCTGCTCCGCTCGCTCCCGACCACGATGACGCAATCCACGTCGTCCGCTGCGAGCACAGCGGCCTCCTGGCGTTCCTGCGTCGCGCGGCAGATCTCGTTGTGGACCTCGATGGTCGGAAACCGCTCCACGAGACGTTCGATGATCGCCTGCGTATCCCACATGCTCAACGTCGTCTGACATGTGACCGCGAGCGGCCGATCCCCCGGCACCTCCAGGGCGTCGGCCTCCTCGATGCTCTCGATGAGGGTCGTGTGCTCCGGTGCGATGCCGAGCACGCCGGCCGGCTCGGGATGCCCGCGCTTGCCGATGTACACGACATGATGGCCGCTCGCCACCAGCTCGCGGACGAGGTCGTGCGTGCGCGTGACGTCACTGCACGTTGCGTCAACGAGGTTGAGCCCGCGAGCGCGAGCGGCCTCGACCACCGCAGGCGAGATTCCGTGCGCGGTAAAGATCACCGTCCCGTCGGTGACCTGCTCGAGCGCCTTCATGCGATCGGGTTCAGCCACGAGCGCCACGCCCGATTCCTCGAGCTCGCGAGTCACGTGCTCGTTGTGGACAAGGTAGCCGAGCATCGTCACTCGCTCACTGCCCGCCCGGGCAGCGCCCTCTCGCTTTGCGATCCGTATCGCTTCCACCACGCCGTGGCAGTAGCCACGAGGCGTGATCCGGACAACGTCCATCGACTCCAGTCTACGCGGGGGTTTCCGCGGGACGGTCGAACTGCAGTGAGCGCCGCTGCCGCGGCGTCCGGCCCGCGAGCAGCAGCCACGAGTAGAGGAGGGTGCCGACCGTTGCTCCGACGGCGAGCTTCACCCCGTCGGGGAGCGAGCTCGGTGACACGAACGCTTCGAGCGTGCCCGCGATGACGAGCAGGCTGGCGGCACCGAGGGCGAGCAGCACGGCTCGCACCGCCACGCGCGCGAGCGAGTCGGCTCGTCGTAATTGCCCGGGACGCAGGATCGCGTCGCCGAGCATGAGACCGGTCCCGCCACTGATCACGATCACGCTGAGCTCAAGAATGCCGTGCGGCACGATCAGTGACCAGAACTGGTAGTCGTAGCCACCGATCCGGACGGCGGCTGCCACGGTCCCGAGCATCCATCCGTTGGTGAGCAGCACGAGCGCCGTGGGAATGCCGAGCAGCATGCCGCCCGCAAAGCAGATCAAGGCGACGCGGATGTTGTTCTGGATGATCCCGAGCCCGACGATCGGCGCATCCTGGACACCGGTCCCGATCTGCCCACGCGCCATCTCGTCGAAGAGCGACTGCGGCACCAGCGAGGTGCGCAAGTCAGGGCGAAGGTCGACCGCGACCCACCCCGCGATGAAACCGATGACGAGCAGCGCGAAGCTCGCGAGGATGTACGGCCACGCCGCACGGAATGAGCGCGGTAATGCCGTCGCGAAGAACGGTCCGATCGACCCGAGTCGCCATCCGTTGCCTCGATAGAGCAGGGGATGCGCTCTTGCGCACAGCGCGTTCAGGTATTCCGTGATCGGTGCGTCCGGGTGATCGCGTCGCGCGATGGCAAGGTCGCTCGACGTCTGACGGAGCAACAGGCCGAAACGTTCGATGTCACCGGCAGACTGGTTCCGAAGCCGCCCGCGCTTCGCGGTTTTGATCGCCGTTTCCAGCGCAGCCCACCGCGTGTTGCGTTCCGCGATGAAGGTGTCGAGGCTCACGGATACCGCTGCTCGAGTTGCAGGTACACGCGCTCGATGAACAGCTCCGGCGGCCACATACGCTCCGGGGCAGCTGGCGGCAGACCGAGGCGATCGAACAGTCGCTTCGAGATGTCACCGGCAAGGTCCGCCCGCAGTTTTGGATTGAGCCCCGGGCGCGAGAGGAACACGCGGAGCGCGTCGCGTTCAAAGCTGCCGATGTTGTCGAGGCCGTCGATGGCCGGTCCGGCGTCGGGGGTTCGCAGGATGATCGGCGGCGGGGCTGTGGCCGCGGCCAGCGTGACCATCGCCCGGTCGCGAACCACGATCGTTCCGGCAGCCAGGTCGCCGAGGCGGCGTGTCTGCGGTTGAAAGAACATGACGACGATGCCGATCAGGGCAACCGCGACGTCAACCACGCGGACGATGTTGCGCACGGCGATTGCTCCGAAGTCGGCGGCGGACCCGTCCAACCGGATGACCCGCAAGCCCATTGCGCTCTTGCCCGGGGTCTTGCCGCCGGTCACCGCCTCCGCGATGAAGAAGTACCCGAAGTAGACGAACCCGGCGAAGAACCCGGCTCCCAGACTGGCGTATCCGGCGCCTTCCGTGCTCGTCACGAACTCGCTCGCCACAGTCCCGTACAGCAGGATCGCGATCAGCGTGATCGGAATCGCCAGCAGGTTGTCCAGGATCTGGGCCACCAGACGGCTGCCGAGGCCCGCGACGCTGTACCCAAGCGTGATGTTGTCGGATGTCTTGACGCTGATTGTGTCGAGCTGGCTCGAATCCACCGATTCATCGTCGCACGGCCGCCGTCGCTCGCCACGATCGTCGCGAGACGGTGACTGCCTGCGCGTCAGTCGACGATCGCGACCGTCTGGCCCTCCTGGACCACCTCGCCCTCGGCTACCAGGATCTGGGTGACCGTGCCCGCGGTCGGCGAGGTGATCGGGATCTCCATCTTCATCGACTCGAGAATCATCAGCGTGTCGTCCTCATCCACTGCCTGCCCAACCTCGACGACGATCTTCCAGAGATTGCCGACCAGTTCCGCCTTCACCTCGGTCACCTTGCCCTCCTCATACCGGTGGCACGCCGTGCTTGCGCCACGCGCGCCGCTGCCGTTTTGTCGTTGCACCTTCGAGTGCGTCGATGATCACCCGCCGTGTGTCCGCCGGATCGATGATGTCATCGACCATCGCCCATGACGCTGCGATGAAGGGATCGATCGTCTCGCGGACGGCCGCGGCGTACGCCGCGCGCGCTGCGATCGGATCCTCGGCGGCGGCGATCTGCTTGGTGAAGATGATGTCGACGGCGCCTTCCGGGCCCATCACCGAGATCTCCGCGGTGGGCCACGCAACGAGCGTGTCGGGCTCGTATCCACGGCCACACATCACGTAGTACCCGGCGCCGTATGCCTTGCGAAGCACAACCGTCACCTTGGGCACGGTCGCCTCGCTCACGGCGAACAGCATCTTCGCGCCGTGGCGGATGATTCCCTGCTTCTCGACCTCGGTGCCAACGATGAATCCAGGCACGTCCTGCAGAAACACGAGTGGGATGTTGAATGCGTCGCAGAGCCAGATGAAGCGTGCGGCCTTGTCCGCGGCATCGATGTCGAGCGCGCCACCTTTGATCATCGGTTGACTCGCGACGACGCCTGCGCTCTGGCCACCGAGACGCACCAGCGCGGTGATCACGTTGCGTGCGAAGGTCGGCTTGATCTCGAAGACGTGGCCGTCGTCCGCAATGCGCTTGACCACCTTGCGCATGTCGTACGCGGCGCGTGGATTCGTGGGCACGAGATTGGCGAAATCCTCGATCCTCCGGTCACGCGGGTCCGACGTCTCCCGACGCGGCGCGGTCTCGCGGTTGTTGGACGGCATGAACGACAGGTAGTCACGCACTGCCGCGATGCATGACCCGTCGTCATCGACTTCGAGGTCGCCGACGCCGCTGATGTAGCAATGCACCTGGCTCCCGCCCATCTCGTGGTCGGTCGTCTCCTCGCCGGTCGCGGCCTTGACCAGGCGCGCGCCGCCGAGCGACATGCTGCTTGTCTCTTTGACCATCGGCACGAAGTCCGCGAGCCCCGGGATGTATGCGGTCCCCGCGGCGCACGGTCCGAGCATCGCTGCCACCTGCGGGACGACGCCGCTCATCTGGACCTGCTCGAAGAACAGCGCGCCGCTGCCCGCGAAGGTGCTTCCAGCCGCTTCCTGAATCCGCGCGCCCGCCGAATCGAGCAGCCAGATCATCGGGAGCCGGTTGAGCATGGCCTTGCGGCGCAGGCGAGCGACCTTCTGCTCGCCGATCATGCCCATCGAACCCGCCATGACTGTGAAGTCGTAGGCGGCGCAATACACGCGGCGGCCGTCGACGAGCCCCTCGCCGGTGACCACGCCGTCCGCAGGCGTGCGGTCCGGCTCAGTGGGTGCGCCCGTCATCGAATGCTGATGCGCGAGCAGTCCGAACTCGACGAAGGTACCCGCGTCGAAGAGCAGCTCGATCCGCTCTCGGGCGGTCAGCTTGTGCTTCTCGTGCTGACGGTCGACGCGCTCCGACCCTCCCATCGCAAGGGAGTGCGCGCGGCGTTCCCCGAGCGCGGCGGTGAGCTCGTCGAGGCTCGGGGTGTCCGAGCCGGTGCTCATCGAGGGCCGAAGGTCAGGCGGCGACGCCGATGATCCGGCCGTCGATCCAGCCAGTCCACCCGTTCGAGCAGATCACGCGAGCCCAGGCTCCGCGAACTTCCGCGACCTGAATCGGCAGGCCGGGAGCGAGGTTCGCGACCACCGGACCCGACGGATCGGGAGCGCCCCAGGCGCGCAGCCCTTGCGGCGGAACGGAGTGACTCGGCGTCCATCCAGCGGCCGGAGCGGGCTGCGGTACCGGCTGGGCCTGCACAGGCTGTGCCTGGACGGGTTGCGCCTGGTACGGCTGTGGGGTGTATGCGGGCTGCACGGGCTGCGCCGGTACCGGCTGCGGCGTGAAGCTCGGCGTCGGCAGCGGCTGCGTGACGGGAACCGCTGCAGGGACGGCACTCGGCTCGGGCGTTGCCGGCTGCGCGAACGTCGACTCGGCAGGCGTTGGTGCAGGAGTTGCGACCGCGTCTGCGGCGACGGCCGCCGGCGTGGCCTCGACGACAGGAGAGGGGGTCGGAGCAAAGTCGTCGACAGACGTCGAATCGGGCTCCGGATCCGCGTCGACGGCGTCGGAGGCAACGGTCGCTGCTTCCTCGTCGACTTCCGATGCCGTCTCCACGCCGCCGATCGCGTCAAGCAAGGTGCTCGTGCGCGCAAGCTCGGCGACTGCCTGGACGAAGGTGTGCTTGCTCAGTCCGTCGATGTAAACGTAGGTCTGCGCGACGATCGTCGTGTCCGAGCCGGAGCGCTCGACCGATGCGGTCACGGAGCCGGGACGCGAGGCCACCAGCGCGTTGGCCGCGTCGACATCGTCGCCGGTGAGCGTGACGCTCCGACGGATGGTGACGCGGTCGGCACCATCAGCCTTGAGCACAACCAGGTCGACGGGCGCCGTGCTCAGAGTCCCAGCCTTCAGGCCGAACGAGAAGTCCGTGCCCGGCTCGAACCGATCCGAGCCGATCTCCAGGTCGTCATCGGATGTGCACCAACCGGTGATGCTCTGCTTGACCTCATCAGGTGTCATAGGTGTGATCTCCTCTCCGCGTCCTCGAAGGCTGCGGCGACTATACGGTGTTCAGGATGCGCGAGCCGGACTTGCCGCAGCCTCGCCCATTGCGAGCAAGCCGTCCAGCACGTCACCAATCTTATTGAGTGCGAGGGAAAGATGGCCCTCATCGGGGAGCAGGTGCGCCTCCGCTCCCGGGATGTGCGCCGCCAGCCACGCGCCGTGTGCCATCGGGACCATTCGGTCTTCACCGCCCTGCCAGACCGCGACAGGTGTCTGGATCGACGGGAGATCGAAGCCCCATGGGGTCACGAACGCGATGTCATCGTCGCGCCACCCCGCGATCCCCGTGGAGACGGCTCGACGGAACCTGGCGGCCATGAACGCGGCATATTCGCCAGTCAGCGCCGCTTTGTCCACGTCACTCACAAGGCCGCCGAGCGCTGCAGCGACGTCGGCTGGTTGGACCCCCTGAAGCGAGGCTGCCTCAGGGTTCAAGTACGCCTCGAGGGCATCGGAGCCCTTCATGCTCGCGCGGAACTCCTCGAGGTTCTCCGGGCCCATGCCGCCGAACCAGTCCAGCCCGTCGGCCGGCCATGGCGCCACGCCGGCGAGCGTGGCAGTGGCGATGACCCGGTCGGGCAGGAGCGCTGCACACGCGAGCGCGTGGGGGCCACCGCCCGACTGGCCGGCGCAGAAAAACGGGCCGACACGGAGCGCATCGAGGATCGCCTGGACGTCGGTGGCCACGTCACCCACTGCCCGGCCGGCCATCGCGGACGACGCGGCGTACCCGGGGCGCGAGAAGGTGACGAGCCGCATGTTGCGCTGGGTGAGCTCCGCAACCAGCGGCGGAAATGCAGCAGCGGCCGACGGTGTTCCGCTGTGGAACAGGAAGCAGCGGCCGTCCTCCGGTCCTGCGGTGACAACTTCCAGTTGCCGGCCGTCGGGAGCTTGCACCGTCTGCGTGTGGGGATCGGAACTCATTCGGTCATCGTACTGAGCCAGGGCAAGCCGGGCTGAGATCTGACGTCTTACTGCTCGATGTCATAGGCGGTCGCGTGTGAGGGCTGATACAGGCCGACGCTGCCACCACCTGGAATCAGCAGGCGCGTGAGTCGCCCGAAACGGGTGGTGCTGACCGGCTCTGAGAACGCAGCACCTTTGGCGGTGAGCTCAGCCACCGTGCTGTCGATGTCGTCACACATCAAGAAGAGCTCGTGGTGGCCGCCGGGCGAGCCTTCCCCTGCGGGGTGAACGCCGAGCTCCGCGGCAGGCAGCTTGAAGATGAGCCAGCCGCCGTGGATATCGACATTCGGCATCTCGAGCACGTCGCGAAAGAACGCTCGCGCCTGCTCGGGGTCGTCCGCGTAGATGATCGCGTGGGCGGCGGTGATCATCGTGGGTTCCGACCCGTCATCCCGAGCAGCCTGTCGAGCAGGGGCGCATCGTCCGAGACGGCCACGGCCGGCGGAAACACGCCGTATGCGCGATACGCATCCGCAACCGGGCTGAGCTCGTCCCACAAACCCTGGACCAGATCATCGGGCAATTCCGGGTCGACGCCGATCACCTGGGCGATATCCCAGGCGCGCATTCCCCGGAATGCGTTCGTCTGCCAGAGATATTCGCGGGCGGTGAAATCACCGAACGAGCAGTGGACGGTGCGATCGAAGTCCTGGAACTCGCCCGCAGCCGCACACGCTTTGGCGACGATCGCGGAAAACGCCGCTTTGGGGTCGTCGCCGAGGAGGTCGCCGTCGAACTTGTCCTTCCCGGTCTCGTCAATAGTGCGGCCGGACAGCATGTCGGGCACCCAGGCGTCGTCATAGGCGTGGTAGGCAATGACGGTCCGAAGGGACGGCACCTCGGTTTCACCGCGCCGGGTATAGCTCGCGGGCATTGCCATATCCCACTGGTCGTCGGCAATCCTGCTCACGACGTGATCAAGCGCGTGATCGGCAAGCACGAAGACGTCTGTCTCGCTCATCGCAATCTCCTCGGTATGGACGCCGGCAAGTGTCGCAGCCGGGACCCTTTCGACGGCGTCGCCTCGAACACGCTGCTTGCAACCGGGCAACGACGTCGCGCCGATCGCACTGTGACGGGCTGATAACGCCACGGGGATCCGCAAGTTCACCGCTTAGGCTGCCGAAGGTGAGCGGATCTCTCAGACCTGCCCGCCTGATCATCGCGATAGCCGCGGCGCTCCTCGTCGCCTACGCGGTGATCTGGACGCAGGTGAGCAGCTTCGACATCGGCCGGAGTGATTTCACGGCGTTCTACGTCGGCGGCACGCTGCTCCGCGAGGGGCACACGGGCGACCTCTACAGCCAGGCCCTGCAGCAGCCGCTGCACAGTGCGCTGATCGCTCCCGACCGCGAGGCGAATCTTCCCTTCGTCAACACACCGGTTGCCGCGGCGTTGGTGCTGCCGGCAACGATCTTGCCGCTGGACGCTGCGTACCGGCTCTGGTCGCTGCTCGAACTCGCGGTGCTGATTCTCGCCGTGGTGCTCGCGGTCCGGAGTGTGGAGTGGCCCGACGGGACCCCGCAGATCTGGCGTCTTGCGGCGGGCGCCGCTGCCCTCGCCGGGATGGGAACGTGGACGATGTTCGTGCAGGCGCAATGGACGCCGCTCCTCGCGCTGGGGCTCGTGCTCGCATACCGATCGTGGAAACATGGTCACCTGGCAACCGGGGCCGCCGTGCTTGTGGTGTCGGCCGGGATCGCCAAACCGCATCTGGCTCTTGGGCTCCTCGCCTTTCTGCTCGGCTGGCGCGAACGCCGGGTGATCATCGGAGCGCTCGCGGGCGTCGCGGGACTGGCGATTGCGTCGCTGGTCCTGGTTGGGCCGGCGGGGGTTGCCGGATTCGTGAGCATCCTCGCCTCGTCCACCACTCGCTGGGAGCTCGCGACGATGGTGAGCTTCATCGGGGTCGTGGGATCGCTCTTCGGCAACGGGCTCATCGCCCATCTCGTCGGGCTCGTCGCAACGCTGCTCGCCTGTGCCGCCGCGGTCTGGCTCGGAATGCGTGTCCGGAAGGATCCGAGCCGTCTCGACACGGCGCTGGTGGGCGCCGCGGTGCTGTCGCTGGTCGCCTCCCCGCACGCATACCCGGACGACCTCGTGATGCTGGCCCCCGCGTTTGTGATCGGGGTTGCGGCCGCGGTACGGCGCGTCGGAGCCGCAGCTCCGTTGGCGCTCGCTTCACCTCTCGCGTACGTCTACGGGGCGTGGGCGCTCATCACAGTCGCGGCATGCGTCGACCTCATCGACGCGGCGAAGTTCCCTCCGGGGCAGCTTGCCGGGTGGGCGCTGGTCCTCGCTGGCGTGCTCGCTTGCATCGCCACGGGGAGGAATCGTGATCTCGCCGAGGTGCCGCGGATGAGCGTCGCCGCCCTCGGTCGCGTCCAGTCGCGTCGCTAGCCGGTAACGTCTGGAGCGATCGTCGCCATCTGGCGTTAGCGTCGTCGGCCACATGCCCTTTCCAGGACTTCGAGCGCCCGGTTTGCCGGGTGATGCCGAGTGGCGACGCGTTGCTCCTGATCGCCGCGCTCCTGGCGATTGACCTGCTGCGAAAACATCAGGATCTCGCGGCCGGCCTTTTGCTCGGGCTCGTTGCGGTCAAACCTCAGCTGATCTTTCTCGCCGTCATCGCCGTCGCGGTGCTGATCGGCATTCGCCGCCGCGTCGATACACCACACTTCGCAATCATCGCGATTGCGCTTGCTGTGATCGTCGGTCTCCACACCCTCGCGTACGACGTCCTCTTCCTGGCACCACTCGGCATGTTGGTGGCCCAGTCGCGACCCTGGTCTGTGGTGGCCGCGGGATGGGTTTTCACGGTGGCCCAACTCATATACCCTGACGGCCCCGGGCCGGTGTTCGCCGAGCTCGCCGTCTTCGTCGCCGTCGTGATCGGCGTCATCCTCGTCGTCCAGAACGGCACGCCGTCAGCAGAGAATCAACAGGGAATCGCCGCCGGAGGCCGCCGACTCGTCGCAACAATCTAGGTGGGAAGACCGATGCAATTCGAGCACGACGTCATCGTTGTAGGCGGGTGCGGCCACGTCGGCCTTCCGCTGGGGCTGGCCTTTGCGGAAAGCGGGCTTGACGTTGTCCTGTTCGACACCAACTCGACGGTCGTCGATGTGGTCAACGGCGGATCGATGCCGTTCGAAGAGGACGGCGCGCCCGAGCTGCTGACTCGAGTGCTCGCAACCGGGCGGTTGCACGCGACGATGGATCCGGCGACGATCGATCAGAGCGAACACATCATCGTGGTGGTGGGGACTCCGGTCGATCAATTTCTGAGTCCCGATGTCGAAGCTGTGACGCGCGTGATCGCGCCGCTGACCGAGCACCTCGTCGACGGACATCATGTGGTGCTGCGCAGCACTGTGTACCCGGGGGTGACAAAGCGCGTCGCACGCCTCATCGCCAAGCTCGGCCGTGACATCGATGTCAGCTTCTGCCCGGAGCGGATTGCCGAAGGGTTCGCCCTCACCGAGTTGCACACCCTGCCGCAGATTGTCTCCGCAACAACCGCGCGCGCGCTCGAGCGGGCCAGCGCGCTCTTCCGCAATCTGACGCAGGAGATATTCGAGCTGGAGCCCGAGGAGGCGGAGCTCGCCAAGCTGTTCACGAACAGCTGGCGCTACTTGAAGTTCGCAGTCGCCAACCAGCTGTTCATGATTGCCAACGACAACGGGCTCGACTACGAACGGATCCGCAGCGCGGTGACGTTCCACTATCCGCGTGCGGCGGATCTCCCGGGCGCCGGGCTTGCGGCGGGGCCCTGCTTATTGAAGGACACGATGCAGATCACGGCGTTCGCCGAGAACCGCTTCACGCTCGGTCACGCCGCCGTGATGATCAACGAAGGTCTTCCGCTTTACATCATGGGCAAGCTCGAGCAGCGGTTTGATCTGAGCACCATGACGGTCGGCGTCCTCGGCATGGCGTTCAAAGCGGAATCGGACGACACACGCTCGAGCCTGAGCTACAAGATGAAGCGCATCCTGACCAGCAAGGCTGCGCGAGTGCTTTGCACCGACCCGCACGTGAAGGGCGACCCGGACCTCGTATCGCTCGATTGCGTCGTTGCAGAAGCCGATCTCCTGATCATCGCCGCGCCGCACCGCGACTATCGGGATCTTCAGACGGTCACCCCCGTCGTCGACATCACCAACCTGCGTGGCAACGGGGTTCGCGTGTGAAGCCACGCGTCAGCGTCGTGATCCCTGCGTACAACGAGGGTGCGGCGGTGGTTCCCTTTCTCGATCGTATCTTCGAGGCGGTCACGTTGCCTGCCGAGGTGCTCGTCGTGTACGACACCCTCGATGACACGACAGTTCCGTTCCTCGAGACGTACGTCAAGCGGGAAAAGCGCCTGCGTCCCGTGCGCAACACACTCGGACGCGGACCGGCGAACGCGTTGCGTTTCGGTATATCGCAGGCCACTGCGGACGTTGTCGTGGTGACCATGGCCGACGGCAGTGACGATCCCATGCAGATCGACCAGTTGACGCACCTTGTGGAGCGTGGAGTCGTGGTCGCGTGCGCGTCGCGCTACATGCGTGGCGGTCAGCAGGTGGGTGGCCCGTGGGTGAAGGGCCGCATGTCCCGTCTCGCCGGCGTCTCCCTGAACCTGCTCGCGCATGTCGGCACTCACGATGCGACCAATTCGTTCAAGGCATATTCGCGAGCATTCGTCGAACGTGTTGGCATCGACTCCGATGCGGGGTTCGAGCTCGGCATCGAGCTCGTTGCAAAGGCGCGCCGCCTCGGCCTTCCCGTGGCGGAACTCCCCACCATCTGGCTTGATCGCGCGAACGGGACGTCGAACTTCAAGGTGAAAGCGTGGATCCCGAGATACCTGCACTGGTATCTCTACGCGCTCGGCCTCAGCGGACGCGTCAACACGAAGGCCGATCGCGGCACAAAGGGCGGATCGTGACGCGCGTCCTCGTGACCGGATCGGCCGGCTTCATCGGCGGCTACGTGGTGGAGGAACTGCTCGCGCGCGGGTACGAGGTCGTGGGCGTCGACAACGAGTCGAAGTACGGCCATGTGGTCCGGTCGTTCGACAGCAATCCCGCATACCGTCTCATCCACGGGGACGCACGCGATGCGGACCTGATGAGCGGCGCGCTGTCCGGTTGTGAGCACCTCGTCGCGGGCGCAGCGATGATCGGCGGTATCTCGTACTTCCACACGTACGCATACGACCTGCTGGCGACCAATGAACGAATCCTCGCTGCAACATGCGACGCCGCGATTCGCGCGCATCGTGACGGCACGCTCCAGAAGGTCACCTATCTCAGCTCCTCGATGGTCTTCGAGTCCGCGACGTCATGGCCGTCAGCCGAGGGGCAGGAGCTCGAAGTCCCGCCGCCGAAGTCGTCCTATGGCTTTCAGAAGCTCGCCGTCGAGTACTTTGCACGCGCCGCGCACAGTCAGTACGCGCTGCCGTACACGATCGTGCGTCCCTTCAACTGCGTCGGTGTCGGCGAAGGTCGTGCGCTCGGGGATGTCGAGATACCCAGTGGCAACGTCACGCTCGCGATGAGTCACGTCGTGCCCGACCTCGTGCAAAAGGTCGTCAAGGGCCAGGACCCGCTGCACATTCTGGGCAGTGGCACGCAGGTTCGCCACTACACGTATGCCGGTGATCTGGCTCGAGGCATCGTGACTGCGATGGAAAGTCCTGCGGCGCTCAACGACGACTTCAACCTGTCAACGAGCGAATCGACGACGGTGCTCGCCCTCGCGGAAAACATCTGGCGCAGGATCAACGGGGACGTGCCGTTTCGGTATGTCAGCGATACACCGTTCGAGCACGACGTGCAGCGGAGGATCCCGTCGGTGGAGAAAGCGCGCCGCGTACTCGGTTTCGAAGCCACGACCTCGCTCGACGACATGCTCGATATCGTCATCCCGTGGATCGAGCAGGCGATCAAGTCCGGAGCAATCTAGGACAGCTCACGACCGTGACAGACATCACGATCACGTCGCTGGATGCTTCGCCCGCAACGCGCGCGATGTTGTGCGAGATCCTCATCGGGGTGGTCGCCGCCGGCGGCTCCGTGAGCTTCATGCATCCGCTCGATCCGGCTGCGGCCGATGCGTACTGGCTCGAAGCGCTGGGCGCTGCGGCACGCGGCGAGCGAGTCGTCCTCGGCGCGTGGGATGGCGACCTCCTGGTTGGCACGGTGACCCTCATGCTTGAGCTGCCGGAGAACCAGCCGCATCGGGCAGAGGTCGCGAAGCTCATGACGCGTCCGACCCACCGCGGGCAGGGGATCGCGACAACGCTCATGTCGGCGCTGGAGGTGATTGCGATCGAGCGCGGGCGAACGCTTCTGGTGCTCGATACAGCCGTGGACGGAGGCGCTGGTTCCCTGTACACACGGCTGGGGTTCGCGCTCACGGGCGAAATTCCCGATTACGCGTTGAAGCCGCACGGCGGTCTCACTGGGACGCTCATCTTCTGGAAGCGAATTGGCGCCGCCGCCATGCGCGACAATGCGGACAACGCGAACGGGCGTGAGCGGAGTGTTCGACCATGAACGCGGCAGTGATCGGATTCGGGCTTGGATTCTTCGTCGCGCTGCAACTGGGTCCGATGTCGCTCTTCCTGATCAGGTCGACGCTGCGCAGCGGGTGGCGTGTCGGCGTCGCCATTGGCTCAGGCATCGCCACGGTGGACGGTCTCTACGCGGCTGCCGGTGCGGGTGGTGTCACGCCGTTGCTCACCATCCATCCCGTCCGGCTTGCACTGGGCCTGCTCGGGGCTGCTGTTCTGGTTGTGCTCGGAATTCGAACGCTCTACAGCGCAGTGCGCATCCGCGTCGGTGGCGAGACCGAATTCGAGGTCGCAAAGCCCGGGCGGGCGTTCCTCACCGCCCTTGGTGGCACCGCGTCCAATCCGACCACCATCGTCTCGTGGGGGGCGATTTTTGCGGCAACGAGCACAGCCGGGCTGGTCCATACGACGGCTGCCGCGGTACTGCTGGTTGCAGGTGTCGCGATCGGCAGTTTGACGTGGGTCACGATCCTTGCGAGCGGCGTCGCATTTGCGCGTCGATCCGTCAGTGCCGGTGCAGTCCAGGTGACCGATGCAGTTGCCGGTGCCGCGTTGATCGGCTTTGGCGGCGTGCTGGCATATTCGACGTTGGTAGCCCCGGCAGGAATCGAACCTGCGCGCACGGTTTAGGAAACCGCCGCTCTATCCACTGAGCTACGGGGCCGCAGCCGTTAATGCTATCTGGTCACTGACATGTGCAACTGCGAACGTACCGCATGAAGCTGCACAAACAGTGTGGCCTGGGGCTTGTGGCTGTGGTGATGCTTGTTTCGTGTGAATCGTCAACGCAGCCGGCCACGAACACCGCGAGGCCCACCGTATCACCCACGCTGATCCGGGTGGCGACACCGACTGCCGCTCCCGCCACCACCGCTGCAGCCACGGTTGATGAGCTGAGTGTGGTTGCGGCTGCGGTATACCCCGCGTGCACACCCGCAAACTGCGCCGGCGACGCGATGTACACAACGTGCGACGCGAGCTCGCCGGGGCCCGACGTCTTCGCGCCGTGTCCGCTCACGACAAGGCTTGATTCGCAACTCAAGTCAGACGTCGACGGTGTGGCGAGCGCCCCCGACCCGATTGGCGGTGGCCAGGATCCGGCGTGGCTCACGGAGACCGTCAGCGCGATGCCATCTGCGACTGGCGGTGTCGTAGCGGTGACCCTGGGCTTCGGTCCCGGAACGACACCGGAAAAGTACGACCTCGTCGTAGTCCTCGACGGCAGCCAGTTGCTCGTCGACGATATTTATTGCGCCGGTGCGGATCCGACCGATACCGACGTCTACTCGGCAGGATGGATCGACCGATCCACGTGCACCTCGTGAGCGCCATATACTCGTGACCATGCTGCGAGCCACAGTGTCCGGTCAGTTCGAGCTGAGCATCGATGACGATGCGCGGCGATGGCTGGATGATCGCCCGCAGGCAACCCAGGTGTTCATTGCATACATGTCGTCACAAGCCTGCTGCTCAGGGGGAGTGCAGGTGTGCGATGTGCGAGTGCGCATCGACGCCGATAGCTCGCATCGCAACGCAAGTGGTGCGTCGTGGGTTGCGCTCGGTGTCCTCAACGGACGCGAGGTGATGATCGACTCCCGTCTCGTCGATCGCATGCCCGCACAACTGCGATTTGTGCAGCGTGGTATTGGCCCGTTCCGCCACCTGGACCTCGACCTCAGCAGCGAGCAATGGGCCGACGCGCTCTATCCCGTGGGTCGCTGAGCCGCCGTCCGGGACCGGTGCGAAGCCGTCGGGAAGGGGAGATTCGAACTCCCGACCTCTCGGTCCCGAACCGAGCACTCTAACCTGGCTGAGCTACTTCCCGTCGCCGGCCCGGATGATACCACCCGCCTCCGCGGACCCCGGGGACGCACCCACATCGCGGTGTCAGGAATCGCATACTGAAGCTATCGCGCGGTGCCTCCGCGCCCAGGAGTCCAGGTATATGGGTCGCATTACCATCGACATGACCATCAACGCGCCTGTCGCCACAGTGTTCGCGTACGTGGACGATTACCGCAACACCACCAAGTACATGAAGGACCTGGTGAAGTGGCAGCCGACGGGCAAGGTCACGCACGGCAAAGGCGCGCAGTTCAACGTGGGAATGAAGGCCGGTCCGACGACGCTGACTTCGGTGGTCGACATCACCACATGGTTGGAGAACAAGGCGATCGGTTGGGATTCCAATGAAGGCTTCAAGCAGATCGGTATGTGGGCCTTCAAGCCGAAAGGGGACAAGACGCAGGTCACCTTTGACATGGAATACGAGTTTGGTGGTGGCATCGCCGGAAAGCTCCTCGGTCGCGCGGCGGAGCCGATCGTGCGCGGCAACCTGCAGCGATCTGTTGAGACGCTCAAGCTGCACACAGAGAAGCTCGGTCCTGCGAAGCCGGCAGCGAAAGCAGGGCCGAAACCAGCTGCGCCGGCCACCACAAAATCTGCAACAAAAACTGCGACGGCGCGCACCGTCGGCACCACAAAATCTGCAACAAAGCCAGCAGTGAAGCCAGCAACGAGAGCGAAGAACTCGTCAAAGAACGCTTAGAATGAGCTTCTTCCCGGCACACCGAGCGGGATGAGGAGCGAGAAGATGACCAGCGACAAAGTGGCGGCAAACGGACACGAGCCCCATACCGGCGGCGTGCGGGTCAAGCGCGGCCTGGCAGAGATGCTGAAAGGCGGCGTCATCATGGACGTCGTCACGGCGGAGCAGGCGAAGATCGCCGAGGATGCCGGTGCGGTCGCTGTCATGGCGCTCGAGCGTGTGCCTTCGGATATCCGTCGCGATGGCGGTGTCGCTCGGATGAGCGATGTCAGCCTGATCAAGGACATCATCGCCGCGGTGACGATTCCGGTTATGGCGAAAGCCCGCATCGGACATTTCGTCGAGGCGCAGGTGTTGCAGTCGCTCGGTGTCGATTACATCGATGAGTCGGAAGTCCTCACGCCGGCGGACGAGGAGCACCACATCGACAAGTGGCAGTTCGACGTGCCCTTCGTCTGCGGTGCGCGTGACCTCGGTGAGGCGCTGCGCCGGATCGGCGAAGGCGCGGCGATGATCCGCACCAAAGGCGAGGCTGGAACGGGCAATGTCGTTGAGGCGGTCCGTCACATGCGTGCCGTGCAAGGCGGCATCAGGCGCATCGCGTCGATGCGACCGGAGGAATTGATGGCCGAGGCAAAGCGTCTCGGCGCGCCATTCGACCTCGTCCAGGAAATTCATCGGACGGGCAAGCTTCCGGTGGTTAATTTCTCGGCCGGCGGTATCGCCACTCCCGCGGATGCGGCACTGATGATGCAGCTCGGTTGTGACGGCAACTTCGTGGGCAGTGGCATCTTCAAGAGCACCAACCCCGAGGCATACGCCAAGGCCATCGTTGCCGCGACGACGTATTACGACAAGCCGGAGGTCATTGCCGAGGTGAGCGCGGGTCTGGGCAAGGCGATGCCGGGACTCGACGTCGCGTCGATGCCCGCCGGCGAGTTGCTGGCAACCCGCGGTTGGTAGCCTGCCCATACTGTGCCGGCGGCGTACACTAGGAAGTGTGCGAATGACGCGAAGCCTGCCCCGCCAGGGACGGAGCGCTCGCGTCCGCTGAGAGGGAATTGACCATCCTCCGGGTAGGCGTTCTCGCCCTCCAGGGCGACGTCCGGGAGCACCTGATGGCACTCCGCGGCTGCGGCGCGGAGGCATCCACGGTGAGGACTCCCGCTGAGCTCGACCAAGTCGACGCACTGGTCCTCCCGGGAGGCGAGTCGACAACGATGAGCCGCCTGCTGCAGGTGTTCGAGCTGGAGATGCCACTTCGTGAGCGCCTCGATGCCGGAATGCCCACGCTCTCCACGTGCGCCGGGCTGATCCTGATGAGCCGCGAGGTGCTCGACGGTCGTCCTGACCAGATCGCGCTCGGCGTCCTCGACGTCGCAGTTCGGCGCAACGGCTACGGGCGCCAGGTCGAGTCGTTCGAGGCGGATATCGCCGTGTCCACGCTCGGGGTGGCTCCATTCCGAGCGGTCTTCATCCGGGCGCCGCTCATCGAGCGAGCCGGGCCCGACGCCGAAGTTATCGCCACATTCGGCGGTAACCCCGTGGCTGTCGCGCAAGGTCCCCATATCGGCCTGTGCTTCCACCCGGAGATGACCGATGACTCGCGTCTGCACCAGGCGTTCCTTGAGCGCGCGGCGACGGCGCTCGAGGTGAGCGCGGCGTGATCATCCGCTCCGCGTCGTTCCGCGACCTCGCGCGGATCGAGCAGCTGTACCGGGAGGCCACCGAGGACGAGCGTCACGGGGCGCAGATGACGCCTGACAGTCCTGTCCCGCAGGCCACCTTGTTGCGCTTGTGGCAGGCCCTCACGAAATCACTGTCCTCGCTGGTGCCGATCACCGACGTGTCCGAGGAGATGCTCGTTGCCGAGGATGCGAAGGAAGGCGTCGTCGGGTTCGTGCAAGTCCAGTCGCTCTCGGTGCGTCCGCGCTCGTGGCAGATCCTCAACCTGTGCACGTCCACCACCGCGCACGGGCATTTCGCTCGAGCGGAGCTGCTCGACGGTGTGCGCAACCGCGGGCTCGAGCACGGTGTGCAGCGCGTGCATGTTCGCCTACCGCTCGATCATCCACTGCTCCCCGTCTTTCTCGAGCACGGTTTCACCCAGTTCGCCACCGAGCAGATCCTGTATCGCGACCAGGCGGCTCCCGATGTTGAACCGTCGGTGCGGTCCACCCTCATCCGTCCCGCGCGGCGCGATGACATCGGCGCCATCTACCTGCTCTATCTGCGCACCACGCCCTCACAGGTCGCTGCCGTCGAGGGCCCGTCACTCAAGACCTGGCAAGGTGGCTACGCGCAAGGGCTCATTGCCGCACTTGGCCGCGACAACGTGCGCCACGTCGTCGTCGAGCGTCCGGGAATCGTGGCCTGGGCAGCGATACGCCCGCCCACGGCGGCGCAACCGGCCAGCCTCAGCATGATGTGCGAGGGGCACGACCCCGCATTGCGCGACGCAATCATCGATGCGGTCATCGCGGAATTGCCGTCGGGACCGGCGTCCTGCGTACTCCGCCACTACGACTCGGAGCTGATCCGCGCCTTGCAGCTGCGTGGATTTGCCGTCTACGGCACCCAGCTGCTGCTCATCAGCGAGCTCGGCGAAAAGGTGCGCATCAATGCGCCGTCGCGCCGCAAGAAACCGGTCCTCGTGCACGCGGGCATCGCGAGAAGCGTGCCCTCACCGTCACCTTCAGTTCCGCTCCGTGTGCTCTCGACGACCACGACGAGGAGGAAGAGATCGTCGCCCAGATGACGCCCTACGGATCCTCATGGGAAGAGGAGTTGAGCCTGCTCTTCGCAGCGCTGCCTCCCCACATCGCCGCTGCGGCGCAGCGTCTCTCGCAGGGACGTGGCGACCTGCTCGAGATCGTGCTCGACCTCGGACGTGAGCCCGAGGCGCGCTTCACCGACGGCGAGGCGATTCTCGACAACGCCAACGTGGGCAACGCCGAGATCGACTACGTCACCGAACACGTGGGGCTGTTTGGCGACGACAACCGCGCGGGCATCGAGCGCACGCTGCACCGCATCAGCGCGATCCGCAACCGCAAGGGGACGATTGTCGGACTGACCTGCAGGGTGGGCCGCGCGGTGACGGGAACCATCGACATCATCAAGGACATGGTCATCAGCGGACAGTCGATCCTGCTGCTGGGCCCGCCCGGTATCGGCAAGACGACGATGCTGCGTGAATGCGCACGCGTGCTGAGCGATGAGTGCGGGAAGCGCGTGGTCATCGTCGACACATCGAACGAGATCGCGGGCGACGGCGACATCCCACACCCGGGCATCGGTCGCTCGCGCAGGATGCAGGTCCGAACCCCTGCGCTCCAGCACGCGGTGATGATCGAGGCCGTGGAAAACCACATGCCGCAGTGCATCGTCATCGACGAGATCGGCACCGAGCTCGAGGCCGTCGCGGCACGAACCATTGCGGAGCGCGGCGTGCAGTTGGTCGGTACAGCGCACGGTTCCAACATCGACTCGCTGCTCGTCAACCCGACACTCAACGACCTGCTCGGCGGCATTCAGACCGTCACGCTGTCCGATGAGGAGGCACGCCGCCGTGGCACGCAGAAGTCGGTGCTCGAGCGCAAATCCCCACCGACGTTCGACGTGCTCATCGAAATCCAGGAGCGCGACCGCGTGGTGGTGCACGCGCCACTCGCGGAGACCGTCGACGAAGCCTTGCGCGGCAGGGTGCGTCCGCCCCAGTTGCGCACACGCGACGAGACCGGCGCGATTGTCAGCCGTGTCGACACCAGCCCGGCCGCGAGCCGGCCCTCGCCATTCGAGCCGGCTCCTTTCACCGGTGCGCGTGGCCAGCGGCGGACGCGCGAACGCCGTCGCCGCTTCGACGTGGACGAGTACATCGCCGGACAGCAACGCCGCGAACGTGAGTGGGAGCCACCGGCCCCGGCGGTGCGCCCGGGCCCGCCGTTGTCGATCTTTCCGTATGGCGTCTCACGCAGCTATCTCGAGCAGTCGCTTCGCGAGATGCGCCTCCCCGTGCGCATCCAGCATCACGTCGACGACGCCGACCTCGTGCTCACGTTGAAGAACTATTACCGGCGTCACGACTCGCCGGTCAGGGCTGCGGAATCGTCGGGCATCCCCATTCACGTGTTGCGCAGCAACACGGTCGCCCAGATCAAGAGCGCGCTTGCCCGGGTGTACGGCGTCGAGCCGCCCCCGGAAACGCCGGATGACACCGAGCCCGCGATGCAGGATGTGATCGAGGGCATCGAGCAAATGCAACGAACCGGTAACGACGTCGAGCTCACACCGCAGAACGCCTACGTGCGCAGGCTCCAACATCAACTCGTCGAACAGCACGCACTCACTGCACGCAGTACTGGTGACGAACCCAATCGCCGACTCGTCATACTGCGACCCTCGGAATAGACCGCTTGGGTGAGGGGCCCGACGGTGGGGGAATATTGACCGGCATGAGCGCATGGCGTGGCTTTTTCATCTCGTTCGAAGGGCTCGACGGTGCAGGCAAGAGCACCCAGGTCGCATCCCTTGCCGGCGCGCTGCGTCAGCAGGGACACGACGTCGTCACCGTCAGACCTGACGAGACGCCACTCGGCGAGATCCTGCACAGCTTCGTGCTCCAGCACCAACGTGGTCCGGCGCTCGAGGCCTGGGCCGAGGCGCTGCTCTTTACCGCAGAGCGCGTGCAGTTGCTCCACGAGACGATCCTCCCCGCGCTCCGGAAAGGCAGTGTGGTCATCGCCGATCGCTACGCCGACTCGACGATTGCGTATCAGGGCGGCGGACGGGGTATCCCGCCCGGAGATCTCCTTCGGTTGCATGCCGCCGCCTGTGGCGATGTCTGGCCGGATCTGACCCTCTACCTGGCGATACCGGCGTCCACCGCAGCGCAGCGGCAGCGCGCGCAGCAACTGCCGCTTGATCGGTTCGAGGTGGCGCCAGAGACGTTCCACGCGGCCGTGGAGGGCGCCTTTGAGCAGTTGGCGGCACAGCATCCGCGCCGGTTCGTGCGGATCGACGCCACCCGGCCGGCGATCCTCGTCTCGCGCGATGTCGAGAAGGTCATCGTGCAACGCCTTCCCGCCCCGGCGCCTACTGCTCCTCCTGTCCGTTCAAGTGGCGGGATCGAGTCGGGTTCCTACGGAAGCGCTCCGGTAGCCTGACCGCGCTGACAACCCGTGTGGGTTGTCGAGACTCGCGAGTAGCAGGCGGCGCTACTCGCCGCCGCTGAGCACCACGTCAGTCGCTGCCACGACACGTTCCACACGGCTGCCGGCGAGATGGACCCGAACACCGGGAACACCCGGTGCGCCTGGATCCCAGCCGAGTGCGTGGAGCTCTCGCGCTTCGCCCCAGCTTTTCGCCTGGCGTTGCTGGCGGCCGTCGGTGAAGGCGATGGTTCCCGGGCGCGTCGCGAAGCCGAACCCGACCTCGCCACCAGTGCTGAGAAATGCGCGCACTTCCGTCAGGCCCGTCGCAGCGTCGTACAAGTCGTCGCTGCTCGCCAGCGCGATTGCCAGGCTCGGCATATCGCCGGACTTCGCCGCCTCGCGGACTCCTGCGCGCTGCGCTACCTGCTGCGCGCGTTCACGGCGGCGGCGTTCGGTGGCCAGTTCGGTGGCGCGAGTTCGTATCTCGCGAAGGTGCTGCTCATACGGCGACATTGCGGCGATAGTTGCTCGCTCGGTCGCCTGCAACTGGGCACCGAGGGCATCGAGTCCATCGTCGGATAACTCGCGAAGTGCCTCGGGTTCGACGCGGTCACCGAGCGGGGGAAGCTCCACCCTTGCGCACTCTACTCGTCGCTGCAGGCTGGTCCGCGGCGCGTCCGCGTCCTTTTGCTGTATGACGCACGCACGCCGTCATCGCACCGAGGGAGGCACAGCTCGTGGGTCAGGTTCTCCATGACGTCATCCGTGTCGAGCGCGAGGGTGCAGTGGTCACGCTCACCATCGACCATCCACCTGCGAATGCCGTCAACGGCGATGTGGTCAACGGTCTTGCCGAAGGGCTCGCCGCCGCCGAGGCGGATGAGACGTGCCGCGCGGTGGTCATCACCGGCAACGGGCCGAAGTTCTTCTCCGCCGGCGCCGATATCAAAGGATTCGGGGCAGGCGCTGACGCGGTCGGGAAAGCCACCCACCTCACGCTCGAGATCGAAGCTTCGCGCCTCCCGGTCATCGCCGCGGTGAATGGCATCGCCTTCGGTGGGGGATGCGAACTGACCCTGGCGTGCGATATCCGCATTGCATCGAGCACCGCTCGGTTCGGCCAACCGGAGATCAAGCTCGGGATCATCCCGGGCTGGGGTGGGACGCAGCGCCTGCCGAGACTTATCGGGAGTGCCCGGGCCACCGAACTGCTCCTGACGGGCGATCCGATCGATGCGCAGCGCGCTCTTGCCCTCGGGCTCGTCGCTGAAGTGGTCGAGCCGGACGACCTGCCCGCCGCCGCGCGCAGATGGGCGGAACTCCTCGCCTCGCGGGCGCCGCTTGCGCTCGCCGCAACCAAGCGGGCGATGCACGCGGGTTCCACGCTCTCCATCGACGCCGCGCTCGAGGTGGAGCGGCGCGAGTTCGTCGCGCTGTTCGGCAGCGAGGACGCCGCTGAAGGGATCTCGGCCTTCGTGCAGAAGCGCCAGCCGGAGTGGAAGGGGCGGTAGTGTCCGCGTCCGTCACCGCGATCATCAGCCCGATCGCGTTGGTGCTGCTCGCCGGCGCCTCGCTCACGGCAAGCGGGTTGCGCTGGCGAAAGTTGCTCGGCGCGATGCAGCGCACCACGCGCCGTGAGAGTCGCCTTGATCACCCCGCGTCGCGTGTGCGAGCGTTCTTCGTGTATGTCATGGCGCAGGGGCGGCTGCTGCGATGGCCGCTCGCCGGTGTGCTGCATGCCTTCATCTTCTGGGGGTTTCTTGTTCTCCTCACGGCGATCGCGCAAGGCGTCGTCGAAGCGCTCTGGCAGGGATTTCAATTCCAGTTGCTGCCGGGAAGTGGAGCCATCGCATTCCTGCAGGACCTGTTCTTCTTCGTGGTGCTCTGCGGCATTGCCATGGCGCTGTTTAACCGCCTGGTGATCAACCCCACTCGCTTTCGCGGGAGCCACCGCGGCGACGCGCTGCTCATCCTCGGATGGATCGCGGTGCTCCTCATCTGCATGGAGCTCAACTACGCAACGCGCATTGCCGAGGGCGCGCCCGAGGCGCTCGGGCAGTGGCGGCCGATCGCATCGGCACTCGCATCGATATTCCGACCCCTCGGCTCCAGCAGTGAAGCGCTCATCGTCCTCCACGGGATCTTCTTCTGGGCGCACCTGACTCTCGTCTTCGGATTTCTGGTGTACCTCGGATACAGCAAGCATCTCCACATCATCACGTCGGTCCCGAACGTGTTCTTCAAGAACGAGCGGCCCAAAGGAGCGTTGCGCACGCTCGATATCGACGCAGTGATGAACGCGGAGAACGAGGCGGATCAGCACTTCGGCGCCGGCGCGCTGGAGCACTTCTCGTGGAAGGACACGCTCGATCTGTACACGTGTACCGAATGTGGTCGGTGTCAGACGCACTGCCCCGCGTACAACACGGGCAAGCCGCTCTCGCCCAAAACGTTGATCACCGACTTGCGCGATCTCGCATACGAGAACCTCGCAGGTGGCTACGCCGCGACGAAGCACGACGCGCACATTGCGGAGCTTGGCGGCGAAGGCACCGGCAGTGACAGCGCGGTGATGTGGGCGAGTGGCGACCATCACCCTGGCTCCGTGCATGATCTGCCCGGGCATTTCCAGCCGTCATGGCTCTCGCCCGAGGAGGTCGCAGCGGCTGTGCCCGCCGATGGGAAGCGCCCGCTGATGGGTGGCACCATCCTCGAGGAGACACTCTGGTCGTGCACGACGTGCGGTGCGTGCATGGATCAATGTCCAGTGCTGATCGAGCACGTCCCCAAGATCATGGACATGCGCCGTCACCTCGTCCTCGACGAGTCACGCATGCCGAAGCAGGCGGAGTCGGCGTTGCGCAACATCGAGAATGTCGCGAACCCATATGGGCTTTCCCATCAGTCACGAGCGGACTGGGCGAAGGATCTCGGGGTGTCGTTCATCGCCGACAAGCCGGATGCGGAATACCTGTACTGGGTCGGCTGCGCAGCGTCATTCGACGAGCGCGCACGCACGATCGCAGCCGCGCTCTCGAAGATTCTCCAGGCAGCCGGTGTTGATTTCGCCATCCTCGGGACGGAGGAGAAGTGCACCGGTGATCCCGCGCGACGCATCGGCAACGAGTACCTCTTCCAGGAGCGCGCGAAGGAGAACGTCGCGGTGCTCAAGCAGCACAACGTGCGCAAGATCATCGCGTCCTGCCCGCACTGCTTCAACACCTTTGCCAATGAGTACGGCGACTTTGGCGGCGACTACGAGGTCATCCACCACACGCAGTTGATCGACCGGCTACTCAAGGACGGACGGATCACGCTCGATGCGGCGAAGGCACAGGAGGAGACGATCACGTATCACGACTCCTGCTATCTCGGGCGGTGGAACGACATCTTTGCGCCGCCGCGCGACATCCTCGAACGCATCCCGGGACTCAAAGTCGTGGAAATGGCGCGGAGCAAGAGTGAGGGGATGTGCTGCGGCGCGGGTGGCGGTCGAATGTGGATGGAGGAAGGCCAGCCTCGCGTCAATCACCGCCGCGTTGACGAGGCTGTCGACACGCACGCGACCAAGGTTGCGACCGCATGCCCCTTCTGTCTCGCCATGTTCGACGAGGGCATCTCCGCCAAGCAGATCGGCGACACGCTCGCGGTTGACGATGTTGCCGTCTACGTCGCTCGGGCGCTCAAGGACCCTGCGGCCGGCTGAGCACTTCGTACCCGCGATCCCGCGCGCCGAGATCAGATCGGCCGGGGAACCCGCTGGTTGAGGAGCGTCTGAAAGCGCGCACCGCAATCGGCGCACTTGAAGCCGGGCTGGTCGTACCCGGTCTGGCGATCGCCAAAGGTCATGGGCACGAGGCGGGTACCGTCACATCGAACACACGGGGGGTCCACAGGCACGCGCACGTCCAAAGCCATGGCCAAGGATGGCACGTCCGGCGATGTGGCGCATCGGCCGCCGCTCAGGGCACACTTGGCAGCCCGGCGGCGCCGGAGGATACGTCCTAGGAGGCAGAGCAATGGCAGACACCGACGTCGTCGACGCGTACAGCCCCGAGTGGGCCGACGCGTTCAAAGCCGAGATCAACAAGTCGTCTGTGTACAAGCAGGCAGCGGCGGGATGGGAGGGGACCGTGGGCCTGGTCGTCCTCGCCGAGCCCGACAAGAACTTCCCGGATGATCGGGGCGTGTTCCTCGACCTCTGGCACGGCGAGGCTCGCGATGTCCGCGTCGGAACGAGAGAGGACGCGCAGCAGGCCAAGTTCGTGATCACGGGTGCCTACTCGCGCTGGAAGCAGGTGGCGCAGAAAGAGCTCGACGCAACCAAGGGGATCATGCTCGGGCGGCTGAAGCTCAAGGGCGACTTCCCCACGATCGTCCGCTACACCAAGGCATCGCAGGAGCTGACCAACTGCACCACCAGGGTTCCGGTCAGGTGGCCGGACGAGGCCTGATCCCATGACGGCGTCGGCGACCGGAGCCGAGGGACGTCTCCTCGTCGTCGGGGCGGGCACCATGGGCGCGCAGATCGCGCAGCAGGCGGCGCTGCACGGGATCGACGTGTCGCTCGTCGATGTGGACGCCGAGCATCTCCAGCGAGCGATGGCCTCGAACCGTCAACTGCTCGATCGCCGCGTCGAGAAGGGCAGGCTCGAGCGTGCGGATGCCGACGCAGCTGCAGCCCGCGTGACGGCGTCCACGGATCTCGCAAGGGCGGCATCGGAGTCCGCGTGGGCGATCGAGGCCGTGGTGGAGCTGCCGTCGGTCAAGCGCGAGATCTTCGCTGAGCTCGACGCCCACCTGCCGGCACGCGCCGGCATTGCCACCAACTCGAGCAACATCGTCGTGTCGCGGCTCGCGGACGCGACGGCGCGCCCGCAGCTCTGCTGCAACATGCACTTCTTCCATCCGGTGCTGGTCATGGACCTCTGCGAGGTGGTACGAGGGCCGGAAACGTCGGATGAGACATGCGCACGCGCGGTGGCCTGGTCGCAGCGGATGGGGCGCACGGCGATCGTCGTGGAGAAGGAGATCGACGGCTTCATCGTCAACCGCATCCTCGGAGCCGCGTCGCGAGAGGCCTTCTCCCTGCTGAAAGGCGGCGTTGCCTCTGCCGAGGACATCGACATCGCTGTCCGCAAGGGGCTCAACTGGCCGATGGGACCATTCCAGCTCTCCGACTTCTCGGGTCTGGACACGGTTTTGACGATCCGGCGCGACCGCATGGAACGCGACCACAACCCAGGTGACGTTGCGACAGTTGACGTCCTCGAGCGCATGGTCGCCGCCGGCCGCCTCGGTCGCAAGAGCGGCCGCGGCTTCTACGACTACGCGGTCGACCCGCCGGCGCCCCTCCCGCCGCCTGACTGAGCGAGCGCGACCCGCGCCGGAGTGCCGGCCGGTTTCCGCGCGATCGGGAGCACCAGGGCAGCGACGCCGATCCCGATGAGCGCGAGGGGCACGAGCCTTCCTGGAGGGGCAGGCGCGGCATTCCCCGTGTCGACGAGGGTGAGCACTGCGAGGACTGCCCACGCGGCGAGGAGCCGGATGGTCACGAGTCCCGGCCACGGCGCGCCATCGGCTGCGGCAGCGCGAGCGGCGCACCACGCGAATGCAGGGGCGAGGATCACGAGGTCGTGTGGCAGCAGGTGCGGTGACGCCGCGAGCGACAGTGCCGCGGCCCCGGCGAGCGAGACCTCCAGCGCACCCGGGAGACCGCGCGACCTGGAGCCAAGCAGCCAGCACCCGACGAGCGCGAGGAGCGATCCGGCGATCCCGATCACCACAGCGACGGTCCCGCCTCCCAGCCACGACGCCACCAGACCTGGAACACCGAGCGTGCTCGCTCCCGGCGTGTTACTCGCAGCGAAGCCGAGGGCCGAGATGAAGCCACCGAGTCCACTGGGTCCCACGAGCACCAGGGACACCGCAGCGACTACGGCCGACCCGGCCAGCGCACCCGAGAGCGCTCGCCAATCCCGGCGCGCCACCAGCCAGACACCGAGCCCGATGGCCAGGTGGGGCTTGGTGGCAGCGAACCCGAGCGCCATCCAGAATCCGGCCAGGGCCGGCCGGTCCTTTCGCCAGGCCAGGTACGCCGCCGCGAGCCCGAGCGCCGTGACTCCATCGATCTGACCCAGCACGAGGAAGGCGTAGGTTCCGCCGGCGGCGAGCGCCACGAGCGCCGTCGCTACGCGCGGTGAGCGCCCAGAGGACGCCGGCCACGGACCCGCCCGGATCGCGATCCACACCGCGAGCGCAAGGAGGAGCAGCTCGATCACGGACCACACCCGAAACGCCGTGCCCGGATCGAGGGCCGTCAGCGGGAGCGCGAGCAGCGCACTCGTCGGCGGCGTGATGAACGGGAGGTTGATCACCGTGCCGGCCGGAAGCAGGCTCAGGTGCCGCGCGTGCTCGACCTGCTGGTTGTACAGCTGCGCCCCGTCACCGTCGCGCAGCACCAGCGCCGCAACGTACGAGGCCGAGAAGTCGGTGCCGCGCTCGCGCAGCGGGGTCACCTGGGCCCAGGAGATCGCGTAATACGCGAGAAGAAGGGTGCTGACGGCGGCCGCGATGGCGACCGCGCGACTGGTTCTCACGGCGTCTGGACGCTAGCATCGAGTTCAGGCGCGCGAACGCCGCGTTGCCGTATTGCTTCCTATACTCGGCCGACGATGGCGAGTGCATTCACCGGGATCGATCACGTGGGAATCGCCGTCGCCGACCTCGACGTCGCGGTCGCCGCGTACGAGCGCCTTACCGGGACGCCCCCGCTGCACCGCCAGGTGGTGGCCTCGGACGGCATCGAGGCAGTGATGTTCCAGGTGGGCACGTCGCGAATCGAGCTGCTCGGCAGCACCGGGCCGGAGTCGAAGATCGCGGGTTTCCTGGCGCGGCGCGGCAGCGGACTCCACCACGTCGCCTATGCGGTCACGGATGTCCAGGCCAGTCTCGATGGCTTTGCCGAACTGGGGCTCCAGCTGCTCGATACCTGCCCGCGGCAGGGGGCCGGCGGAAGGCTCGTGGCATTCCTGCATCCATCGGCAGGAGCGGGCGTGCTCACCGAGCTGTGCCAGCCGGATCAGGAGAGCGCCGGGTCGCACGCATGAGCGACCAGGCCGGCGTCGAGACCGAGTCGGGTCTTCCGCTCGACGAGTTTTACGTCCATCAGCGGGACGACCCGCCACCACCGGGCGAGTACCCGTACACGAGAGGGATCCGCGCCGAGGGCTACCGATCGCGGCTCTGGACCATGCGCCAATACGCGGGGTTCGGCAGTGCCGAGCAGACCAACGAGCGCTTCCACTACCTGCTGCGCGCGGGCCAGAGCGGCCTTTCCGTGGCGTTCGACCTGCCGACGCAAATGGGGTACGACAGCGACGATCCCGTTGCGCACGGGGAGGTGGGCAAGGTCGGTGTTGCCATCGACTCGCTCGACGACATGGAACTGCTCATGCGTGGCATCCCGCAGGACCAGGTGACGACGTCGATGACCATCAACGCACCGGCCGCGGTGCTCCTGCTGCTGTACGAGCTCGCTGCGGAGCGCAAGGGCATCGACGTCGCAACACTCGGCGGCACGATCCAGAACGACATCCTCAAGGAATACGCAGCGCGCGGGACGTACATCTTTCCGCCGCGACCGTCGATGCGGCTCATCACCGACACGTTCGCGTACTGCGCGGAGCGGCTCCCGCGCTGGAACACCATCAGCATCAGCGGCTATCACATCCGCGAGGCCGGCGCCACCGCACCGCAGGAGATCGCGTTCACGCTGAGCAACGGCATCGCCTACGTGCAGGCAGCGATCGACGCGGGGCTCGATGTCGAGGACTTCGCCCCCCGCCTCAGCTTCTTCTTCAACGTCAGCAACGATTTCTTTGAGGAGGTCGCCAAGTTCCGTGCTGCGCGGGCGCTCTGGGCGGAGGTGATGCGCGAACGCTTCGGAGCTCGCGGAGAGCGAAGTCTGCAGCTGCGATTCCACGCGCAGACGAGTGGCGCCACGCTCACCGCGCAGCAGCCGCTCAACAACGTGGTGCGCGTCTCGCTGCAGGCGATGGCGGCAGTGTGTGGCGGCGCGCAGTCGCTGCATACCAACAGCTACGACGAAGCGCTCGCCCTGCCATCCCAACAAGCTGCGGAGATCGCGCTGCGGACGCAGCAGGTGATCGGTCACGAGACCGGCGCTGCGAACGTCACCGACCCGCTCGGTGGATCACACCTCGTCGAAGCGCTGACGCACCAGTTGATCGACGAGTCGCGGGCGCTGATGAGCCGCGTCGAGGAACACGGCGGCGCCGTCGCGGCGATCGAGGCCGGCTTCTACCAGGAGCAGATCCAGGAGTCGGCGTATCGACATCAGCGCCTCGTCGAGGCCGGCGAGCGGATCATCGTCGGCGTGAACGAGTTCACCGAGACGTCGCAGCCGTCGGTGCCGATCCTGCGCATCGATGCCGACCTGGAGGCGGCGCAGATCGAGCGACTCGTGCGGATGCGGGCAACGCGCTCGTCGGCCGCCGTGCAGGCATCCCTCGACGCGCTGCGTGCGGGTGCTGCGGGGACGGCCAATCTTCTCCCGCTCATGCGCACCGCGCTTGCCGCGCATGCCACGGTCGGCGAAGTGTGCGGCGTGCTGCGCGAAGTCTTTGGCGTCCACCATCCCGTGGTGACCGTGTGACCTCGAAGGCGGCGTTGCGCCCTGGTAGCCTGACGGCGTGACCAGACAAGCGCGCAAGGGTGTTCCCCCCGTCGGCGCGAGCGACGCGGTGGATCCTGCGGCTGCGGCCGGCGCTCTCGATGCGGATGGGGCGTCGGTGAACGGCTCGAGTGGTGGCACGGACAAGAAGATCAACATGCTGCGCAAGCGTCGCTACGACGCGGTGCATCGCGGTGGCGCGGCGGAGCGCTCGCAGCATGCAAAGGGCAAGCTCACCGCGCGCGAGCGCATTGACCGTTTCCTCGACCCGGGCTCCTTCACGGAGCTCGACATGTTCGCGCTCCATCGCACGACCAACTTCGACATGGGCGACCGCCGGATCCGCGGCGACGGGGTCATCACCGGCTGGGGAACGATCGGCGGACGCCAGGTGTTCGTGTTCAGCCACGACGCATCGGTGTTCGGAGGCTCGCTCGGCGAGGTGTTCGCCGAGAAGGTCACCAAGATCATGGATCTCGCGCTGCGCACCGGGTGCCCGTGCGTCGGCATCAACGACTCCGGCGGAGCGCGCATCCAGGAGGGAGTCGTCTCGCTGGCGGGGTACGCGGAGATCTTCTACCGCAACGTCGAGGCAAGCGGTGTCATCCCGCAGCTCTCGCTGATCGTCGGTCCGTGCACTGGCGGCGCCGTGTACTCGCCGGCGATGACCGACTTCATCTTCATGGTGCGCAAGGTCGGATACATGTTCATCACCGGGCCGGACGTCATCAAGGTGACCACGGGCGAGGAGGTGTCCTTCGAAGAGCTCGGCGGCTCGGACGTGCACAACCAGCGAAGTGGCGTCGCGCATTTCATCGCGGATACCGAGGATGAGGCGTTCACCCAGATGCGCGAGTTGCTCGCATATCTGCCGGCGAGCAATCGCGAGCAGCCGCCGTACCGGCCGACGCTCGACGATCCGCATCGCGAGGACGCGGAGCTTCAGACGATCATCCCCGACAATCCGAATCAGCCCTACGACATGCGCGGGGTCGTGACGCGCATCGTCGACGACGGTCAGTTCCTCGAGGTGATGCAGTACCACGCGGAGAACATCATCTGCGGCTTCGCGAGGCTCGACGGGCACTCGGTCGGTGTGGTCGGCAACCAGCCGCGAGTCCTCGCTGGCGCACTCGATATCTCCGCATCGATAAAGGCGGCGCGCTTCGTCCGCTTCTGCGACGCCTTCAACATTCCTCTCGTGACGTTCGTCGACGTTCCTGGTTTTCTCCCCGGCACCGACCAGGAATACGGCGGCATCATCCGCCACGGCGCCAAGCTGCTCTACGCATACTGCGAAGCGACTGTCCCCAAGCTCACCGTGATCACACGAAAGGCGTACGGCGGTGCATACGACGTCATGTGCTCCAAGCACATCCGCGCCGACTACAACGTCGCGTGGCCAACGGCGGAGATCGCTGTCATGGGCCCGCAGGGTGCGGTGAGCGTCATCTTCAAACGCGAGATCTCCAAGGCCGGCAACCCCAAGCAGCGCTCAGATGAGCTGATCGAGGAATACCGCGAGCAGTTCGCCAACCCGTATTACGCAGCCGAACGTGGCTACGTCGACGATGTGATCGAGCCCCGTCAGACGCGCTCCGCGCTCATCGCCGCGTTACGAATGGCACGAACCAAACAGGTCAGAGCACCGCAGCGGAAGCACGGCAACATCCCGCTATAGGAGGCGCTCCTTCAGCTCGCGAGCGAAACAGCAACCGACGTGATGATCCTTGCGCCCACGGCGTCATCCACGCCCCGCGAGCAGATGTCGATCTCGATCCAGTTATCCGGCGCGCTGGGGTACGGGATGATCACGGTACGTGTCCGGTCGGCGCCAAGCCCTGTGCAAGGCCCCGCGCTCCCCGACGAGTCGGTCGAGCTTGCCGCCAGCCCGGACACCGTCGTAGGCGTGCCCGGATGAGACTCCACGCTCGACATCCCAGAGGCGTCGTGAAAGATCTCGACGAGCATCGCGCCGTCCTGTAGCGAAGTCAGCGGCGGTCCACAGGTGATCGACGAAGGCCCCGTCGTGCACGGCGATGACAGCGACTGGTTACTGAAGCTTCCGACGAGGTCCGAGAAGGAGCCCGCCACCGCCCACGCGCCCCCGGTATTCCAATCAGTCGGTACGGAGAGCTTGACGAGCCCGTCGTCGAGTGTTCGCGTCGCCCACTCGGCGTTCACATTGATCGGCATGGGCGGTGGCGAACCGCACGCCACGAAGGAGGCAAGCAGTAGCGAGAGCCCGCAGACGGTGATAGGTCGTGATGCGCGCACACACAGCCAACTAGGCATGTCGCCTTAGCGCGGGTTGACGCGACGCCCACCGGTCCGTGGCGCGGAATCCTTGAGGTTTGGTGAAAGTGGGACGTACGCCTTCGCATACGCCTGGTCGGTTCGTCCCTGTGCGTGATGGATCGCCGGGACGGCTGCTCGCACCAGCAGGACCTGGAGTGCAGCGGCCACCGGAACGGCGAGGAGCGCCCCGATCAAGCCCTGAATGGCGCCGCCGACGAGCAGTGCCAGCACCACGCCGAGTGCTGGGAGCGACACGACTCGGTTCATCACCATCGGTATCACGGTGTTCGCGTCCACGAGTTGGATCACGAGCAGCACCGCGAGCACGAGGATCGGATATTCGGGACTGACCGTGAAGCCGAGCAACACCGGGGGGACGACACCGACGATTCCACCCACCATCGGAATCGCAGCGGAAAGGCCGGCGAAGATGCCCAGGATGACTGGATCCGGGAGGCGGAGCAGCCAGCAGACCACGCCGACGACGAGCCCGACCGCAAGGCTGTTGATCGCGACTGCGCGGAGGAAACCGCCCATGCGGAACCCCATCTCACGAAAGATGTCGATGACCAGGTCGTGGTGGGGAACTGGGAACAGGTCAACGGTGAATGCCTTCAGCCGGTCGCTGCTGACGAGCCACATGAAACCGACGACGAGCACCAGGACGAAGTCGACGATGATGCTGAAGATCGTTCCGCCGATCGCGAGAAGAATGTTCTTCGTTGCGTCGATGACGGAGCTGACCTGCTTCGCGACGTCGACGTTGAAGTGGAACTGCTTCTCGACACCGGCGAACCAGTTGAGGAAGTCCTTCTGGTACGCGGGGAAGTTCTGCGCGAGCGACGACGCCTCACTGACGATCGGTTGCACCAGGAGCAGCACCATGATCGCGATGAATGCGAGCACTGCGATGTACACAAACAGAATGCCGACGGGTCGGGGGATCTTGCGGCGATGCAACTCGTCCACGAGTGGCCGGATTCCTTCGGCGAACACGATGGCGACGAGGACGACCAGGACGATGCTGATGATGCTTGCGAGGAAGGCGACCAGCGCAACGATGCCGAGCACGATCAGTGCCGCCGTCACGAGCGTGCGCACCGAGATGACGTTCACGCCGCCGCGGCGCGACGTCTGTGGCTCGGGTGCGACGCGGTCGGCAGCACCCCCGGCTCGAGGCTCAGCCGGCTCCGGCGCCGGTCCTTGGTCTGGTGGAGTCTCGACGACGTCTGCCAACCGAGTCAGCCTAGCAGCCCGGACGGCTGTGGAGAGAAGGGGTTTGCGTACTCTGTGCGCGTGAGTGATCTCGAGAATCGCCGTCTCGGCGGTGTGCTGGACGTGAGCGTGGTTGGCATCGGGTGCAACAACTTCGGTCGCCGCCTTGATGCCGAGGGAACCGCACGAGTGGTCAACGCCGCGCTCGACGCGGGCATCAATTTCTTCGACACCGCCGACCTCTACGGCAACGGCAAAAGTGAGGAGATGCTCGGTGCGGCGCTCAAGGGGCGTCGCGAGAGTGCCGTGATCGCCACGAAGTTCGGACACCAGGCGCTCGGTCCGGAGCGCAGCGGGGCATCGCGCCGCTGGATCCGCATCGCTGTCGAGGACAGCCTCCGGCGTCTTGGCACCGACTGGATCGACCTCTACCAGATGCACACGCCGGACCCGGAAACACCCTTCGAGGAGACCTTGGAGACCCTCACCGAACTGGTGAACGAGGGCAAGATCCGTTGCGCCGGCTCATCAAATCTGGCTGGCTGGCAGATCGCCGACGCCGACTGGATCGCTCGTAGCCATGGTCTCACTCGATTTGTCAGCGCGCAAAACGCCTACAGCCTGCTCGACCGCAGCGTCGAGGCAGAGGTGATCCCCGCGTGCGCATATTTCGACGTCGCGATGATCCCGTATTCGCCGCTGGCCAACGGGCTGCTCACCGGGAAGCACCGGCGAGGGCAAGCACCGGTGGCGGGCACGCGCCTCGCAACCGCGCCCGGGGCCAATGCGGACGGGTGGCTGACCGATCGCAACTTCGATGTCGAGGAAGCGCTGGAGGCGTATGCGGCCGAGCGCGGCGTGACGGTTCTCGACGTCGCCATCGGTGGTCTCGCCGCGCAACCGCAGGTTGTGTCGGTCATCGCGGGGGCGATGTCGCCCGAGCAGGTGGACGCGAACGCCAAGGCGGGACGCTGGCGCCCGAGCGCCGCGGACCTGGAGGAGCTGGACCGAATCGCTCCGCGTCGATGATGCGATGCGCTTTCTCTAGACTGGCGAGCCGATGAAGCTGCTCGAGTACCAGGCAAAACAGCGGTTTGCCGCCGCCGGTATCGCCGTACCCGCCGGCCGCCTCGCGCGGACGCCCGAGGAGGCCGCCGACGCAGCTCGTGAGCTCGGGCGCATCGCCGTCAAGGCGCAGGTCCCGATCGGCGGACGTGGCAAGGCAGGCGGCATCGCCGTGGTCGACACCCCCGAGGAGGCGCAACGCGAGGCCGCGCGCATTCTCGCAATGGACATTCGCGGGTACCCGGTCCGGAGCGTCTGGTGCGAGACGGGGCTCGCCATCGAAGCCGAGCTCTACCTCGGCATCACGCTCGACCGTGACCGCCGCCGCCTGGTGATCATCTTTTCGGCCGCCGGCGGCATGGAGATCGAGCAGGTCGCCGTAGAGGCCCCAGAACGCATCGCCAAGCTCTGGCCCGACCCCTTCGCAGGCCCCCAGCCCTACGAAATCCGCCAACTCGCCTTCGCCGGACTGGCGCACGCTCCGGAACTCCGCGACCGCGTCCCCAAGCTCGTCAGCAGCCTGGTCACGATGACCACTCGTCTGTACGAGGTCGCGACGTCGCTCGATGCACTCACCTGCGAGATCAATCCACTCGTGCTGACTCCCGAAGGCGCGCTCGTCGCCGCCGACGGCAAGCTCGAGATCGACGAGAACGCCGACTACCGTCACAAGGACATCGCCGAAGAACTCGCTCGCGACGAGACCGGCGAAGACGGTAAGAGCGGCGACGATCCCTACGAAGTAGAGGCGCGGCGTCGAGGGCTCACCTACGTGCACCTCGACGGCAACATCGGCTGCATCGGCAACGGAGCCGGACTGACGATGAACACATTGGACTTGGTCAAACAGCACGGCGGCGAACCGGCCGACTTCCTCGACATCGGCGGCGGCGCCAACGCGGAGCGGGTCCGCAACGCACTAGAGATGGTGCTCCTCGATCCGAAGGTTCGCGGCGTCTTCATCAACATCTTCGGCGGCATCACCCGAGGCGACGAGGTCGCCCGCGGCATCATCGCCGCCCGAGACCAGCTGCACATAACCAAACCGTTGGTGGTGCGAATGACCGGCACGATGGAAGAAGAAGGACGAAAGCTCCTCCAGGAAGCCGGAATCGTGCCGGGCGTGAGCGCGACCGATGCGGCCGCGGCGATCGTTCAACTCACACGGGAGGGTGGGGCATGAACTGCGCCGCACACGGTGGGGAGGGCATGAACTGCGCTGGGCACGGGGTCGGAACGCCTTCGCCGTTCCGCCCCTCGCTCTCGCCGGGGGGGGTAGCCCCGGCTGCGAGACGGCCCCGCTCCGTTCATGCCCTCCCCACCCTGGTAGTACCTCAGACCGGGCCTGCCCCTTTCTCCAGGTTCGTCTCATGAGCGTGCTCGTCGATCGAACTAGTCGCGTGGTGATCCAGGGCATTACTGGGCGTGAGGGGAGCTTTCACACCGGGCAGATGCGTGCCTTTGGCACGAATATCGTGGCCGGCGTTTCGCCCGGCAAAGGCGGCACGGATCAGGACGGGGTACCGATCTTCGACACCGTCGCCGATGCTGTTGCTGCAACCGGAGCGGATGTCTCCGGGATCTTCGTCCCGCCGGCGTTTGCAGCGGACGCGATCATGGAGTCGGCGGCTGCTGGGATCGAGTTGACCGTCTGCATCACGGAGTTGATCCCGGTGCACGACATGATTCGTGCGCGCGATTTTGTGATCCGGACGGGGCATCAGTTGCTCGGCGCCAACTGTCCCGGGATTGTCACGCCCGGGCAGTGCAAGGTCGGGATCATTCCGAATCACATCAACACGCCTGGGCCGGTCGGGATCGTCGGGCGCAGCGGGACGCTGACGTATGAAGTGATTCAGGGGCTCGGACAGGGTGGAATGGGACAGACCACGTCGGTTGGCATCGGCGGGGATCCGGTGATGGGGCTGAGCTTTCCTGATGTCCTCGCGCGTTTTGCAGATGATCCCGAGACGCGCGCGGTGGTGCTCATCGGCGAGATCGGGGGATCCGACGAGGAGAACGCGGCGGCGTGGATCCGCGAGACAGGCTTCGACAAGCCGGTGGTGGCGTTCATCTCGGGGCGCACGGCGCCGCCCGGCAAGCGCATGGGCCACGCCGGGGCGATCATCAGCGGCAACACGGGCAGCGCGCAGAGCAAGCTCGATGCGCTCACCGCGGTCGGTGCGGATATCGCCGACACGATCGAGGACGTGGTTCGCCTCACGGCGGCGAGGTTGGGCGCGTCAGCTCGTTGAGCCTTCGTGAGGAGGAGGCCTATCCCCTCATGCGAAGCACGACGATCCCCACGATGTAAGCAATGCCTGCGATGGCGCCGAGCCATTCGTACGGGTCGCCGCTATGGCCGCTCGCAACGCTGACGATGAACGCGACGATGACGGCGACCATCACTGCCAGGCCGGCGAACGCGGTTGCCTGAAGATCGAGCATCGCGAACCGCTCGTCGCGACCGTCGCCCCGGAGGCCGCGCACCGTCTCGCTCCTGCCGCCCAGGAGCACCGCGGTTCCGAAAAGCAGCATGACGACGAGGCTCCAGACGCCTGAGGCCAGCTGGTTGCCTTTGGCGAATGCCCCGAACATCACCAAGCCGAGTACGACGCTGAAGATCGGGATGGTCCATCTCGAGTGCATCACGTCACGCCTTCCGTCCGTTGTCGCTGACATCGAACATGTCCTCCACTGTTGTGCCGAAGAATCGAGCCAGCGAGAGCGCGAGGGGTAACGACGGCGTGTAGCGCTCGGTCTCGATGGCATTGATCGTTTGCCGCGAGACGCCGAGTTGCTCACCGAGATCGCCCTGTGAAAGCCCTCGTGCCGACCTGAGTTCCCGGACCTGGTTTCGCATGGTGTAAAGCCTACTTGACATGTGTGCGGGGTGTCAAGTGTGCTTTACATGAACCGCGACCTCGAGCCGGGTCGCCGCGCTACCGTTAGATTCGAGTGAATTTCGATCTCAGCGATGAGCAGCGGCAGATTCGCGACGCGGTCCGGGACTTTGCGCAGTCGGAGATTGCGCCGCGTGCCGCGCACTACGACGAGACGGGCGAATTCCCGTATGACCTGGTCGCGGGCATGGCCCGACTCGGGCTGTTCGCTCTGCCGTTCCCCGAGGAGATCGGCGGCGCCGGTGGCGATTTCCTGTCGTATTGCCTTGCGATGGAGGAGATCGCCCGCGCCGACGCAAGTTGCGCCATCACGCTCGAGGCGGCGGTGTCGCTCGGCATCTCGCCGATCGTGAAGTTCGGCACTGCTGAGCAACGGGAACGCTGGCTCGGTCCGCTGTTGGCGGGCGATCGCCTCTGGGCGTTCGGTCTCACCGA
>JBEKKP010000008.1:0-69239 GCA_050010655.1 Candidatus Dormibacteria bacterium | reverse complement strand
TCAGGACGTGCTTGTCGACGTACTTGGTGTAGAACCGCACGGTGGCTGGTTTCACGTCGGTGTTCGGCAGATTTCCCAACCAACGGGTGAGGTACGTGCCGAGGGTGAGCTTTTGGTCGGGGACACCCAACCCGTCCTCAACGGAGCGGCGGGCGGCATGAAGCTTTTGCTCGGCCTCGCGGTAGCTCCGCGCATAGAGGCTGCGTGCCTTGCCGCTGGTGTCGACGACGCGGGCGACCCATCGTCCGTCCCGGCGCTGATACACCGATCCCTCTCCGGCACCTCGGCGGTTGCGCTGCCCCTGCGGAAGATCGGTCCAGCGAACTCGCCGCTCCATGGTGCCGCTGATAGGCTGGGCCATGTGACTGAGTTTACAGCCAAGGTGTCACAAAGGTGTCAAACTAGTCCTCGGCTCAGCATTATCGAGGCGATATCCCTTATGCCACAACCTAGGGCGGGTAGCTCAGCCGGTTAGAGCAGGGGGCTCATAACCCCACGGTCCCTGGTTCGAATCCAGGCCCGCCCACCATTCATCTGAATTCGAAGAGCCGTGGTGCTCCGGTGGCAACGCTTGGGGCAGGTGGGCCACGCTCCCATTCAATGGGGTCGCCGTGAGCCTTGCAGCGGGCGGCATGCTCCTTGGGTGGGACAAACACAGGCGCGGGCAACGGGCCAAACCCAGCATTGACTGACGCCCTCTGCCCGCTTGAGCAAGCTGCTCACAAACTGTTCGCAGAACATATTCGCGCGGCCTGCGCTTCCACCCTGTCAACCGACGTACAAACTGATCCGGTAGGTGACGCCATCGGTAGAGCGAACGTACAACGTCGCATCGCCTGGAGCTACTCCGATTACCACTTCGCCGAAGCCTGAGCCGCCCGCCGCACAAACGACGTTCGTGCCGAGCAGGCTCAGGCTCTCGAGCGCGCTCGCTCCAGTCGGACTGTCCGTGACGTAGATCTTTGAGCCGACAGTCATATCTGCGGTGCTCCCCGCAGTCGAACTGTTCACCTCGTTTCCCTGGTCGGGTACGGTCGTGGATGCGGGGCACGCCTCTATCGCATACACGCCCGACGGGATAGCAAACACGGGGTTAGGTCGCACAAGCACCCAGGCACCCACCCCGCCAAGCATGACTACCGAAACCGCTACCACAAGCAACTCACCGACTCCGATCCGCACGAGGCGTCGCCCGTGACCTCGCCACTGCACCCACTCTCCCGCGAGAGCGAACAGGAGAGCCACGCCGTCAATTGCGAGCAGCTGTGGTGGAAGTCCTAGCGCCGCAACGACTAATACGAACAGCGCGGTTGATCCGAGCCAGCGGGCAACGAGGGTACCCGATCGGTACATGGGGGCCAAGGTCGCACCGCTGGCCCAACTACGGGTGACACGCGCGTAGAGCGTCGGCGACGGCCCCGTCCCATCCTGCCCGATTGAGCAAGTTGATCACACTTCGGGGTGCCGTCCGAGGGTCGGAGGGCCTCACGCTCGTACTTGTCACAAACGTGGATTCCCTCAACGAGCCACCGCTGGCGGGCCCTACGATGGCTTCGTGGCTATAGGGAGCAAACTTCGGGCGAAGCCGGTTTGGTTTTGGATCGTTGTGGCCGTGCTGATCGTGGTATTGGTTGGCATCTACTTCTTGTTTGGTTGGATCACTCCCGGCCTCTTTGCATGGGTGTCGTCCTTTTCCATCGTGCAGCCGTTGACCATCGCGCTTGTTGTGGTCGCCGTTGTGCTCGGGGGGGTCTTCATTTGGCAGCATCGAACGCCGAGGGCGACCTGATCGACCCCGCTCTGCCCGATTGAGCAGGTTGCTCACAATTCTTGGATCTCAGTCAGTTACTTTCGCGGGGCCGCGAGCGAGGCGGGCGGCGCACTCTCGAGGCCGTGGCGAAGATGCTTGCGCCTGAGAGGCCGTAGAACGCGTACAGCAAACGGCCCAATACTGTCCATCGAAGTCCACCGCGCCGTCGCCAGAGCGGAAACAAATATCCGGATACGGGACGTCGGCAATGACAGGGTTCGATCCAGCACGGATCGTGATTGGGCATGCGGGACCACACGCCGTCACGGCCCAGCTCACGAGAAAAGCGGTGACCACCAACGTACGGTAGCGGCGCCCCGGAAGAGTCGATGACACAGGACATCGGGAAGGATCGCACTCAGCGAGCGTCTGTTGCCCGTCGGTCACCCGCTACGATGCTGCCGCATCCCGTCGTGGGATCACCACCGTTCTCAAATGGAGAGCAGCGTCTGTGCCATCGCTGAAAGAAACGTCCAGTGACTGGGAATACATGGCGCAGACCGATCCACTCTGGGCGGTCTGCACCGAGCTCGGTCAGCAAGGCGGCTCATACGACGAGCTGCAGCGCTTCTGGGAGTCCGGCCAGCACGACATCGAAAATGCCGTCAGCCACGTGGAGGCATGCGGTCTCCGGATCGACCGCGAAGGCGAGGCTCTCGACTTTGGGTGCGGGCTCGGTCGTGTCAGTCAACCCCTTGCAAAAGTGTTTGCGCACTGTACGGGGGTGGACATCTCTCCGAGGATGCTGGAGCTGGCCCGAGGCTTCAATCCGAGCCCCGATCGTCTGACGTTCACGTTGAACGAGCGGGCCGACCTTTCCATCTTTGCAGATGGGCGATTTGCATTTGCCTACTCCACGCGCGTTCTCCAACACATCTCGCGTCGATACGCGCTCGCATACGTGGGTGAGCTCGTCCGCGTTATCGCGCGCGACCGCGGAGTTCTGGTGTTCCATGCTCATGAGGTTGAGGGGGGACCGATGTTCTCAGGGCTGTCGGCCCTGCAGCGAATGCGACAACGTTCGACCCGCCTCCGTGTCCGACTGCAAAAGGCGTATGCCGGCTTCAATGACCGCGAAGGCCCGCCGCTGCCGGCGCGCATGCACATGTTCCCGCTTCCACAAGCGCTCCTTCGACCGGTTATCGAGGCGCACGGCGGCCGGATTGTGGACGTCACACCGATGGGATTCGACCCGATGCGCATTCGACCTGTTCTCCAGCCTATCGCTGATCGCTGGCACTGCGGGCTGCAACCCGTGGAATACGTTGTCGTAAGGCGAAAGTAGTCACACCAACAACGACGTCTCGCTGCGAAAGGTCGCGACATCGTCGGCGCGCCGCCGGGAGTGGACGTCAATGTCCAGCGGCTTGACCGCCGTCGACGTGCAGGATCTCGCCGGTGACGAACGTGGCGCCTTCGAGATAGAGGATCGCGTCCGTGACATCACTGATTTCGCCGAGCCGGCCGAGCGGGTGACGAGCTGCCAGACCTGCATAGGACGCCGGGTCGTGCACCGGTGTCCTGATGACTCCCAGCGACACTGCATTGACACGAATTCCGCGTGATGCGTATTCCATTGCCAGTGAGCGCGTCACGGCAGCGAGTCCTCCCTTGGTGAGGGACGCCAGCGCTGAGGGCACCGTGCTGTCGGGGTAATCGACGAGGCTGGTGCTGACGTTCACGATATGCCCGCTGCCTTGGGTGAGCATCTGCCGCACAACGCGCTGGGTCACATGGAAAAAGCCGGTGAGGTTCACGGTGGTCACCTCGGCGTAGTCGTCAAGCGTGTAGTCAGTGAATGGCTTACCGATGTAGATGCCCGCGTTGTTGACCAGACTGTCGATGCGTCCGAAGCGATCGACCGCGCTCGCAACGACGCGCTCGGCGGTGTCTGCATTCGCGATGTCCCCTTGCACTGTGAGAAAGTCCGGCTCGTCGGATACGGGCATCGAACGCGACGTACCGACGACGGCGTATCCGGCTTTGCGAAATGCACTCACCAAGCCCGCGCCAACACCCTGCGAGGCACCGGTGACGACGGCGACCTTCGGAGGTGGTTGCTGCGGCGTACGCAGCGAAGTCATCAGAACATGTACCCGCGTGCCGAGGAGGTCAACAGCACATTGCTGCGCCCGAGCCCTCTCTGGCCTCTACCAATACGACCAGAAACATACGCCATGGAAACGGGGTGTCGTGACACGGTCGCGGGTCCGAATCTCGAAGGCCCCTCGAGGCGCAAGTTCACGCTTGCAAAGTGGTAGACGCGTTCGGTACGATTGGCCGCATGGAAGGGGGAGTAGCCAGTCGTAGTGTCGATATTCGTGTCGACGCCGCCCGGACCGCGAGCGTCGCGAGGTTCGTCTCGAAACAGACGATCCTTGCCGCGTTTGTTGCCGTGATCGCAGTGGTCTTCCACGTGACCGGTTCAACGGGACCCGGAGCCCCTGCAAACCAGTCCGTGCTGGCGCTTGCCGTGCTCATCGGCCAGGTCAACTTGCCCCGCCGGCAACTCGGTCGCCTGCTGGCGCGAACTTCGATCGCGAGCGACGCAGCGAGCGTCGAGCCCTCCACGCTTCACTGAAACGATCCGCCTCGGGAGGTGCGATCTGTCGCTGGTAGCTCCTATGCTGTCCGCAGGACAGGACGCGTCCAGGAGAGGCACGGACAGATGGGTTTTCTCGACGATCTGAAGAAGGCTGCAACTGACGCGCAGCAATCGGTGCAACGCGGGATCGACAACCTGCAGAAGCCTGCCGCGCCGCCGGAACCTCCGCCCCTTGACGGTGCCGCACCCGCGCCGCCGCCGGTCGGATCTGCACCGCCGGAGTTCGCAGCGCGGGCCGAAGCGCAGGCGGCTGCTCCCCCAGCGTTCGTAGCGCCCTCCGCACAGGCGTCTGCACCCCCTGCATTCGAAGCGCCTGCTGGAGCACAACCGTCTGCTCCTCCCGCGTTCGGGGCTCCTTCCGACGCACCCGCCTTCGCCCCACCCGATCCAGGCGTACCGGTAGCGTCGACGCCCGGCTCGTCCACGATCCCCACGGCTGTGCCGGTGATGGCTCCTCAACGGGCGGATGCGCCACCGTCATCGCTCATGCCCTCCGCCGTCGATCCCTTCTCGCCGCCGCCGGCCGCCCGCTAGCGCCAGCTTTCGCGGCTCTCAGAGGCTTCGCTTCTGAGGGTGGACGGTCTCGCCGCGTTCGAGCATCGCGACGAACTGGTCAATGCGTCGCGCCCGAGTAACCGACTGCTTCGCACCGCCGATGCGAAACAGGATTGAGTATCGGTTCTGGCTGGTCAGCACGTCGAACATCGCCTGGGCCCTCGGGTTGGCGCTCAACGCTGCGGCGAGGTCTGCCGGTATCTCGATTGCGGCCGACCCTGTGTACGCGACCTCCCAGCGCCCGTCCTGCTGGGCGCGCTCGACCTCTGCTTCGCCGGCCGGAACCATTCGCCCCTCGGCGCGCAGGCGGCCGATGATCTCGACGTTGCGCGCCGACCAGCGGCTGCGCGATCGCCGCGGTGTGAAGCGCCGGAGGAACGTCGTGCTGTCGCGGACTCCGGTCTGACCGTCGATCCACCCGTGACAGAGCGCTTCGTCGAGCGCCTCCGCGTACGTGAGACTCGTCGGCACCACCACGGCCTTCTTCGCAAGCACCAGCCACACACCCGGCGACGTTGTGTGGTGCTCGCCCAGCCACCGCCGCCACGCAGCGGCGTCGGCCACGATCAGCTCGGAGACGTCGGGCATCTATTCGCGAAGCGATTCGAGTGCCTGCCGGGCTTCCTCGCGGACCGCCTCGGACGCACCGCTATCGGCAATAAACGTCTCGAGCAGCGCGCGCCGTGCAGTGTCCATCGCGTCCGCCGCGGACACGACGATGTCCGGAGCAACCCCGACGCCCTCCCAGTCACCGCCCGTGACGGGACTCACGCTCCGGGCGATCGGCAGCCGCAGTTCCACGTTGTCTCCGAGCGAGACGACAGTCGACGGGTGCGCGCCACCACGGGTGGCTTCGCCCACGACCGTCGCGCGTTTCAGCGCCTGGAGGTCGTACGCCAGGGCTTCGCCACCCGAGAAGGTCGTACCGCTGACGAGCGCGAACACCGGCCGGTCGAGGTATCGCGGCGACGGGAGATACCCCGACGTCCAGAACTGGCGCGTCGGACCGTTCGGCCCCTCGACCATGTCGCTCAGATGGACGTCGCCGTCCGCGAAGAGAAAGCTCTGCAGATAGGCGACACCGTCGGGTGCTCCGCCGCGGGTGGCACGCAGGTCGAGGATCAAACCCGACGTGTGCTGCACGAGTTCGAACGCTGCCGCGATGACGCGACCCGCCGAGTCGGCATCGGGGACGACCGTCAGCTCGATGACGCCGATGTTGCCGGCCAGGCGCTCGACCCGTTTCACGCCGTGGTTCTCGAGCCGGAACATCTCTCGCAGCAGTGCGATCACGTCGTCGTCGCTCTGCGGCGCGACACCGGCCGCGTCGGCCTCGTACCAGAGGAGGCGAAGGTGCTTGTCCGCGCAGGCCTCCAGCAGATCCTCGTTGATGCGAACGAGCAGGGCTTGGTCGACTGCCCCCGCGTACCGCCCTTCCTGCAGCCGCGCGCGCAGGAGCACGGCTGCTGCTGCGGCGCGGTCGGGAAAGATGTATGCGGCGTTCAGGCGATCGATAACCGAGTCGATCAGCGCCGGCGCGTCGAGCGATCCGGTCATGCAATGTCCTCCTACTACCTAGACTGAATGCCTTCCAGGGTGATCGATCTGATGTTGTGGAGTGGGCAATGTCCTGCGACTGGCTGTTCGTCGACGGATCAAGCCTCATTTTCCGCGCCTTCTATGGGGTCCCGAAGACAGTCAGGACGCCGGACGGCCGGCTCATCAACGCCGGCCGGGGCTTTCTCGAGACGCTGACACGGCTGATCGGCACCAGAGAGCCGCACCACATCGCGATCGGGAGTGACGCCGACTGGCGTCCGGACTGGCGCGTGGCGCTCATCCCCGCCTACAAGGCGCAGCGCGTCGCGGAGCCGACGCCGCCCGCATTGATCCCGCAGATGCCGGTCATCGACGCGTTCCTTCGCGCGATCGGCATCGACGCACTCGGGATTGCTGATTACGAGGCTGAGGACGTGATCGCGACCTGGACCGCAAAGGCAAAGGGGACGGTGCAGATCGTCAGCGGCGACCGCGATCTCTTCGCGCTGGTCGAGGATCCTCGCGTCACAGTCCTCTACCCAGAGAAGGGTGGGCTCGCGCTCGTCGACGAGGCGGAGGTGACCCGCCGCTATGGGATTCCCGGCCGCCGCTACGCCGACTTCGCGATGCTCCGCGGCGATCCGTCCGACGGACTGCCCGGGTTGAAAGGCGTCGGCGCTGTGGCCGCGGCGTCGATGATTCGCGAGCACGGCGGCATCCCAGGAGTGCTTGCGGCGAAACGCCTCAGCGCGGAGAACCAGGATTACCTGACCCGTGCGCTGCAGGTGGTCCCCCCGGTCGCCGATCTACCGATCGAGCTGCCGCGAGGGAATCGTCGGCACTACCCAGACGACCCGGAGGCGCTGAATGCCCTCATGGCGGAGCATGGTCTGCAGGCTGCGGCGAGCCGCCTCGTCGAGGCGCTGAACGCCCAGGTACGCGAGGCCTGACGATGACGCGAATTCGCGGCGATCGCGCGCTCGTGGTGGGGATCGTCATCGCCCTTCTTGCGCCGCCGCTGCTGACGCTCGTGCTCGCGCGTCTGCCCGTCGCCGAGTCGCGCGCGTACGTCTTTCTGTACCTCGGGATCGTCGTCTCGCTCGGTCTGCTCACGGGGCTCGTTCCGGCACTGGTTGCAGCCGCGATGTCATCCGTGCTCGCCGACTATTTCTTCCTCCCGCCGGTCGACAGCCTCAGCCTCGCCAACCCGAGCGACGTCATCTACCTGGTGATCTTCTTTGTGGCAGGCGGGGCTGTTGGCGGAGTCGCCGCCCTGCGGCGCCGTTCGATCATCGAAGCGCGTGCGTTGTCGCGAACGCTCGCCGAAGCGAACACCGAACTCGAGCGTCTGTATCGCGAGCAGGCGGCGTCGGCGCGCACCGCGGTGCGCCTCGCGCAGACGCAGCAGCAGGTCTCCGCGTTGCGCGACGCGGATCGTGTCCGTCGCGAGCTTCTGCAGAACGTGAGCCACGAGCTGCGCACGCCACTGTCCAGCATTCTCACTGGGGCAACTGTGTTGCTCGCCCGCAGTGATGTCGATGCGCCGGTGCGCGACGGCCTCTCGGGCATCGTCACGCAATCGCGCCGGCTCGACAGGCTGGTGGGCGACATGCTCGACCTGGCGCGCATTGAGGGCCACGCGCTTGAACTGCGTCTCGAGCCGACCGATGTCGGCGAGGCTGCCGAGGCCGCGGCCGAGCGGCTCCGACAGAGCCACCCCACGCGTGTGGTGAAGGTCGAGACCGAGGCGGGATCGCTCGAGGCCGTTGCCGACTGGGACCGGCTCGGGCAGGTGCTCGACAACCTCCTCGTCAACGCCGACCGCTATGCGCCGCCGACGTCGCCGATCGAGATCCACGTCGCTCCGGGCGCGCGCGGCACGATCGTGACCCGGGTCATCGACCACGGCCCGGGCGTGCCCGCAGAGATGCGCGACCGCATCTTCGATCGCTTCGTCCGGGGCGACGAGCCGGTGGCAACCGAAGGCACCGGCCTCGGACTACCAATCGTCAAAGGGATCATCGAGGCGCATGCCGGTCGGGTGTGGCTTGATGATCCAGACAGCGGCGGCGGCGCGGTCTTCGCGTTCACGCTCCCGGCGGAACCTGTAGAGCAAAGCAAAGCGGTGCCCGCGCCGACTGCCGTCGGCGACGTCCCCTAGATAGTCAGGACACCCGAGCCGGCTCAACCTCGTGTGGCGTCGCGAGCACGTGGATGTCCACGTCGGTCAGCAGTTCGATGAGCCTGCGCAGCGTGCCGCGACGCCCTCTGCCCCGCGTCACGACAACCTCGGTGGCGAGGATCCGTCTCGCGTAATGCGCGAGCGCGCTCGCGGGGTCGCGCTCATACAGCGTCACGAACGTCCCATCAGCCTGGTGCGTGAGCGCAGCATAGGCGCCGAGAAGTTGCATCTCCTGCTCAGACCGTTTGCGGTCGCGGACCGTGACGGCGGTCATCTTGCCGTCGAGCCGCGCTGCGAGTGCGGCGGTGCCGGCAATCACATCGTCCATGCCGGGCCGCGGCGGCACGCACAGCATGACGCGCGACTTCACCTCCCACGGTGACTCGATCCCCTGGTCTCGCATGTACGCAACGAGCCGCCTGTCGGTGTGCTCGGCGAGCATCCGGAACGCGAGCTCGCGCAACGACGCGAGCACCTCGGGCCGGAACGCGAGAGCGCGTGCCTGCGCCGCCTCACTGGCGGGCACGATTTCCCCGCGCCGCAACCGCTCGTCGAGGAGTGTCGGCGTGATGTCGACGATCTCCAGCTCGGTCACCTGGTCGAGAAACTCGTCGTCCACCACGTGCGCAGGGCGTGGGCCGAGCATCGCTCCCATCCCGTCGACCGTGCTGCGCACGTCCGTGAGGTGCAGCGTTGCGATCAGCATCATTCCCGCGCGGAGCAATCGCGGCACGGACTCGGTGATTGGCCGGCCCTGGGTATCGACACTCGCGAGGTCATCGAGGCACGCGACCTCGGGGTTGCGCCGCAACAGCGCATCGACGTCGACGGCTCCCTCGCGCGCCGGCGAATTCGGGCCACCGAGCACCTCGAGGTCGCCGAGCGCGACCTCACAGCGATTGCGCCCGTCGGTCTTCACAGCGGCAACAACAACATCGGTGCCTCGCTGGCGCCGCCGGTTCGCTTCGTCGAGCATCGCCACTGTCGTCCCGCACCCCCGTGCATAGCCGAGGTAGACGCGCAGACCAGAGCGGATGGCGCTCGCGTGCAATGCGCGCAGCAGTGTGTCGGAGTCCGGTCGCTCGCCCGGGACGAGTGGCGCGTCGTGGCTCGCTGACGCGGGGCGCGCGACCACGTGCACGCTCACATCCGGCAGCTCTGTGATCAAGCGGTCGACGAGGCCACGATGGAGCCGGCCGCGAACTCCGGGATGCGCAGCTTCACCGACGACGACATGCTGCACGGCAAGCTCCTGCGCGACGGTCACGACGGTGTCGGTCAGCTTGCCTTCGCGCTCGATGAACCCGCACTGCAGCAGCTCGGCGAGCTGTTTCGACTTGCCGCGGCCACTTGCTGTTTCGTCGTCGTGCCTGCCCAGCACGACGAGCACGGTGCAGAAACCGCCGAAGCGCCGGGCCAGGCGGCTCGCACGGCGGATGAGCGTCCCGCTGCTCTGACGGCCGCTGACCGCGACGAGAACGGATTGGGGAGCCGGCAGGATCGCCCCGCGAGCACGGCCGACCGTCTGCGCGACAAGACGCAGGGCGATCTCGCGAAGCGCCGCGAGGTTGCCGGGCCGGAAGAAGTTGGCCAGCGCCGTGTCGATCTTCTCGGGCGCATAGATGTTGCCGTGACGCATGCGCTTGCGCAGCGCCTCGGGCGAGATGTCGATGAACTGGATCTCGTCAGCGTTGTCAAGAACGCGGTCGGGGAGGGTTTCCCGCACAGGGATACCGGTGATGTGTTCGGCGAGATCCTTGACCGATTCGAGATGTTGCACGTTGACGGTGGTCACGACGTCGATACCGGCGTCGAGGATCTCGTCGACGTCCTCATAGCGCTTCGTGTGGCGCACGCCGGGCACATTGGTGTGGGCGAGCTCGTCAACGAGGACCACCTGCGGATGGCGAGCAAGCACCGTGTCGAGGTCCATCTCCTCCATGACCTTGCCGCGGTACTCGACCTGGAGGCGGGGGATGACCTCGAGGCTGCCGATCGCCTGCTCGGTCAGCTTGCGCCCGTGCGTCTCGACAAAGCCGACGACAACATCCTCGCCCTGGGAGCGCCGGTCGTGGGCCTCACGGAGCATCGCAAACGTCTTGCCACTCCCCGGCGTCGCGCCAAGGAACACACGCAAGTGGCCTCTCGGGGGCGCGGCCGGTTGCGTCTGCACCGCGCCGGCTGCCATCGCGTTGCTCATACGACTAATGATGCTCGCGAAGCGCGACCGATAAACGCGTCAGCCGGCGAGCGACTGCTGATCGGCGTCGAGGGCCAGGTTGAGCTGGAGAACGTTGACGACCGGTTCGCCGAACACCCAGAGAATGCGACCCTGGACCTGGGATTCGACCAGGTTGTGCAGCTTGGTTGGATCGAGACCACGAGCATTCGCCACCATGTTCACCTGGGCGAGCGCCGCGGCTTCGCTGATGTCCGGGTCGAAACCGGTGAAGTCGGAGGTCACGAGGTCGATCGGCACGGGAGCGGAGACGCCGGCTGCCTCATATGCGGCGACGGCGTTCTTGGTGTTCTCCGCAAGAAGCGGGTTCGACGGGCCGAGGTTGCTCCCTGCCGAGTTCGCCGCGTTGCATGGCTGCAGGGCGTCAGTGCTCGCGTTGTACGTGTACGAGAGGCGCCCCTGGAAGTACTTGGGGTTGATCGTGATCTTCAGGCTGCCGTCCTTCGCGATCGTCTCCTGGGGGCAGCTCTGGCCGATGAGCGTCGACCCGACGACCTTGCCGTTCACGGTCACGAGACTGCCGTTGGCCTGGTTGTTGAAGGCAACCTGCGAGATGCCTGTGATCACGAACGTGTACACGAGCGCGAGCGCTGCGGTGAACAGCGTGAGCCGGAGCCCGATCAGGAGTTGCTTTGGAATGTTGTTCATGTTCGTCGCCTAGACAAGGTGCAGGGCGTTGATGATCACGTCGATGACCTTGATGCCGATGAAGGGTGCGATAACGCCGCCGAGGCCATAGATCAGCAGGTTGCGACGCAGCAGCGCGCTGGCGCCGACAGCGCGGAACCGCACGCCGCGAAGGGCGAGCGGCACCAGCGCGATGATGATCAGCGCGTTGAAGATCACGGCGCTCAGGATCGCGCTGTGCGCCGACTGCAGGTGCATGATGTTGAGGACCGAGAGCGGCCGAAGTGCGACATACGCGGTGAACATGGCCGGGATGATGGCGAAGTACTTCGCGACGTCGTTGGCGATGCTGAACGTCGTCAGCGCGCCGCGCGTGATGAGCATTTGCTTGCCGGTTTCCACGATCTCGATGAGCTTGGTGGGATCGCTGTCGAGATCAACCAGGTTTGCCGCTTCCTTCGCCGCCTGGGTGCCGCTGTTCATCGCGACACCGACATCTGCCTGCGCGAGCGCGGGAGCGTCGTTCGTGCCGTCACCGGTCATCGCGACAAGCTTGCCCCCCGCCTGCTCCTGACGGATCAGCTCGAGCTTGTTTTCCGGAGTGGCCTGCGCAAGGAAGTCATCAACGCCGGCTTCCTTCGCGATTGCCGCGGCTGTCAGTGGGTTGTCGCCCGTGATCATCACCGTACGCAGTCCCATCCGGCGCAGCTCCGCAAAGCGCTCCGAGATGCCGGGCTTGACGATGTCCTTGAGATGGATGGTGCCGAGGACGACGTGATTCTCCGCGACGAGCAAGGGCGTTCCGCCGCTGCGCGCGATGGTTTCCACCTGGGCGTTCACGTCCTTCGAGATCGCATTGGCACCGCACCACGCTGCGACCGAGTCGCCGGCACCCTTGCGGATGCTGTCGGCGCCGCGATCGACACCGCTCATGCGTGTTTCTGCCGTGAACGGCACGAACGTCCACGCGCCACCCTCGGTCTCCTCGGGTGCACCGAAGCGACGGGCAAGCGCGACGATCGAGCGCCCTTCGGGAGTCTCGTCGGCGCGACTGGCCAGATCGGCGGCGCGCACAAGCTTCTCCATGCTGATCCCGGGTGCCGGGAGGAATTCGGTTGCCTGACGGTTGCCCAGTGTGATGGTCCCGGTCTTGTCGAGCAGGAGCGTGTCCACGTCGCCGGCTGCCTCCACCGCGCGTCCGGACATGGCAAGCACGTTCTTCTGCAGCAGCCTGTCGATGCCGGCGATGCCGATCGCGCTCAACAGACCACCGATGGTGGTCGGAATGAGACAGACGAGGAGTGCGATGAGCACCGGTACCTCAATCGACGCCCCCGAGTAGATCGCGTACGGCTGCAGCGTCACCACAGCGATCAGGAAGATCAGCGTGAGGCTCGCGAGCAGGATGTTGAGTGCGATCTCGTTGGGAGTCTTCTGACGCGAGGCGCTTTCGACGAGCGAGATCATCCGATCGAGGAAGGTCTCGCCCGGGTTCTGCGTGATCTCGATGACGATGCGGTCGCTCAGGACGCGCGTGCCACCGGTGACTGCGCTTCGGTCGCCACCGGCTTCACGGATGACCGGAGCTGATTCACCGGTGATCGCGGACTCGTCGACGCTCGCGATTCCGTCGACGATCGTGCCGTCGCTCGGAATGACATCGCCGGCTTCGCAGACCACGATGTCGCCCTTGCGCAGGTCGATCGCCGGCACCGGCGTCTCCTTCCCGCCCACACCACCCTCGAGCTTGCGGGCGATCGTCTCGGTGCGCGTACGGCGGAGCGCCTGGGCTTGTGCTTTACCACGTCCTTCCGCGATTGCCTCTGCAAAGTTCGCGAAGAGCACCGTGAACCACAGCCACAGCGCGATCTGACCGACGAAGCTGTTGTCGGTACCGTGGCCAACAAGTCCAGCGATGAATCCGTACGTCGTCATCGCCGCGCCGATCTCGACGATAAACATCACGGGGTTGCGCGCCATCGTGCGCGGGTCGAGCTTGACGAAGCTCTGGCCGATCGCCGGGATCAGCAGGTCCGGGTCGGTGACGCTGCTGCGCTGCCGCTTCGGGCGCGCGGTTGCAAGAGCCATATCAGTGTCCCGCGATGAGCTTGAAATGCTCGAGAATCGGCCCGAGCGAGACGGCGGGGAAGAACGTGAGTGCGGCGACAATCAGGATCGTGCCGACCAGGAGCGCAACGAACAGCACTCCGTCCGTGGGGAACGTCCCCGCGCTCGCGGGCACGATCTTCTTCTTGACGAGGTTGCCTGCCATGGCCATCACCGGGATGAGGAAGAGGTACCGACCCATCCACATCGCACCGGCGAGCATGAAGTTGTAGAAGTTGGTATTGCCGGTGAGTCCAGCCATCGCGCTGCCGTTGTTACCGGTCGCCGACGCGAAGGCATAGAGGATCTCGGTCAGGCTGTGCGGTGTGCCCTGGCCCGCTAACGGGCCTGCCTGTCCTCCGGATGTCAGTACCGCGACCGCCGAGAATCCCAGGATGGACGCAGGCAGAATGAGGATGGCGATGGCCGCGAATTTGACATCACGGCCTTCGATCTTCTTACCGAGATATTCGGGGGTGCGTCCGACCATGAGGCCGGCGATGAAGACGGCGACGATCGCGAATACGACCATGCCGTACAGACCCGAGCCGACGTCGCCCGGCGTGATCTCGCCCAGCTTGATGAACACCAGCGAGACCAGACCTCCGATGGGCGTCATGCTGTCCTGCGACGCGTCGACGGAACCAGTGCTCGTGCCCGTTGTTGCTGAGTTGTAGAGCGCGCTCTGAATCGGCCCGAACCGCGCCTCCTTGCCTTCCATGTTGCCGCCGGCGAGTTGGCTCGACTCCACTTGCGTTGCCCCGGTGCCCACGAGCGCTGGGTTGCCCTGTTGCTCCTGCCACGCCATCACCCCGAATCCGCCGACCAGGATGATGCCCATGACCGCGCCAAGAACGATGCCCTGCTTGACGTGACCCACCCACTTGCCGAACGTGATCGTCAAGCCAAACGGGATGAGCAGGCAGATGAAGATCTCCAGTGAGTTGGTGAATCCATTGGGGTTCTCGAATGGATGCGCGGAGTTTGCGTTGAAGAATCCTCCGCCGTTGGTGCCGAGATCCTTGATCGCCTCCATCGACGCCACAGGCCCTTGTGCGATCGTCTGCAAACCGTTCGTCAGGGTGTGGACCACTGTGTAGTTGCTGAAGTTCTGGATCGATCCAAATGCAACCAGCACCAGCGCGAGCACAACGCTGATCGGCAGGAGGATGTACAGAATGCCGCGCACCATGTCCGTCCAGAAGTTGCCCAGCGTACTCATCGTTCGCCGTGCGATCGCGCGAATCACCACGATCGCGACCGCCATCCCGACAGCGGCACTGAGGAACTGATGAATGACGAGCGCCACGATCTGCGAGAAGTAGCTCATCGTGGTCTCGCCGGCATAGTTCTGCCAGTTCGTGTTCGTGGCGAAACTCATCGCCGTGTTGAACGCAAGCGGCGCGGGAACGCCTGGGAAGTTCTCAGGGTTCAGCGGCAGATAGTTCTGGAACCGAAGCACCACGTATGTGAACGCGATGCTCACGACGGTGACCGCGAGCAATGAGACGAGATACGAGATCCACCCCTGCTCGTGCTCAGCGTCGACGCCGATGATCTTGTAGGTCGCACGTTCCACGGGCCCGACCACGCGGCTGAGCCAGACGCGTTCGCCCTTGTACACCTTGACCATGTAGCCGCCGATGAACCACGCACCGACGCCGACCGCGGCGTACGTGATCACGGCCGCGATGATGTCGAGAACCATCAGAAGCGCTCCGGTGCGACCAGCGCGATGATCAGATAGATCGCTGCCAGCAACGCGATGACGGCCGAGACGATGTAACCGGTGAGCTCGGATCCCACGCTAGATCCTCCGCATGGCGTCGGACAGTACAACTGCGGCGACGATCATTCCGATGAAACAGAGGATGACCAGCAGATCGAGTGGCACGAGGTGAGTATCGAATCGCTTCCGTCAACGCTGCGTTAACAACCGCCCGGTGAGGCCGCGGGAGGTGAGGAATTCCCGCGGCCTCATGTTGGAGGGTCAGTTACTCTGTGCTCGCATCAGCTGCGCGCGAGCGTGACGTACGGGTGTCCGGCGCCGAGCGCCGCGCCCGCCTGATCCGCAAGTGTCGCGGCGGTAACCAGTTGATCGTGTCGCACTCGAGTCCCCGGCTCCGCGATGAGCACGTAGCGCCCAAGGCGTCGCTGGTCGTGCTCGACTTCGATCGAGATCTCCTTGCCCGGAAGACCGAGCGTGTCAACGCCCCACCAGATCCTGCCCCAGCTCACGTTGCCGCCCCGGTCGATGGCCGGCCCGGGCCGGTCAGGCAGCGATGTCTCGAAGCGGCATTCGCGTAGTCCGAGCAGGTCTCGCAGCTCTTGCGCGACTGCTTCGACAACATGTTCGGGCTCGGCGCCGGCGGCCATCAACTCGGCGATCGCCTGGATACGGGCGAGGTCATCGCTTTGTCGCACCACGAGTCCTCTGTTTCTGCGGTTTCGAGCGGAGAGCTGTCCGACGATCAACCCACCGACGAGCAGCAACGCCGTTGTCTCGATGTCTTGGGGGTGAGAGATCGCGAGCGACCCGTACGGCTGCGTGAAGCCGATGTCGAAGCACACTGCCGCGGAGACGGCAGCGATGACACCCGTGACACGCGTCCCGATGGCGGCGAGCAGTGACACGAGGACCGCGAGTCCCAGTGCGGCCGTGGCGTTCGGGACCTGGCTCCGAAACGGCACCAGCGCGAGGGTGAGCACGATGGGCGCGACGACTGCCGCAGCAACGACGGCTACCGGCAGGATCCAGGGAGCGAGCGCTCTTGTCCCATCCCGCCAGCCCGGACGCGGACTGTCTGGCAGCGTGATCGCCATCGCATCACGATGATCCCAACCCACGGGTCAACGGAGCGTTAACGAGGCGGCCCGAATCGGTACCCCTGCCGACCTACCGTCACCACAACTGCCGGGTGCGCGGGATCGCGTTCCAGCTTGACGCGCAGGCGCTGCGCAAACGTTCGCAGGTAGTTGCGCTCATCGGCGTACTGCGGCCCCCAGACATGCTGGAGCAGGGTCCGATGATCAAGCGTCACGCCGGCATTGCGCGCCAGCTCGGCGAGAAGCAGCCACTCGGTCGGAGAGAGGCGTACCTCATGGCCGTCACGAGTCACCGAGCGCGCGCCGAGGTCGACGCGAACGCCGCCTTGGATCACGACTCCGCCGGCTCCGGCCGGCGGCCTGACGCGACGCAGGACCGCGCGCACTCGCGCGAGCAACTCGTCGGCACCAAAGGGTTTGGCGAGGTAGTCGTCCGCGCCGAGATCCAGCGCGCGCACCTTGTCCGTCTCCTCGCCGCGCGCACTGATGACGATGACCGCCGGGCGCCGGCGGTTGTCCATCTGCTCGAGAATCTGCCAGCCGTCGACGAAGGGGAGGCCGATGTCGAGCAGGACGATATCGATGGTGCCCGGTTCACGAAGCATCTGCGACGCGGTGATGCCGTGTGCGGCAAGCGATGTCTCGTAGCCGGCGGAATGCAGCGCGCCGGCGAGGATTTCGCGAAGGGCCGTGTCGTCCTCGACGACCAGGATGTGAGCGTGTCGCTCGTCGGTCAACAGGTGCCGGGGCCGATCGCGGTGGCATCCGGGACCACCGTTATCGTCTCCTTGAAGGTCGCGGGTGGGTTGAAGGCCTGGTGGCTCGGGGACACGAGCTCCACCTCGACGGTGTGCCGGCCCGGTGCGAGATCGACCGGGACGTGCCAGACGTCGACCGTGGGCGCCTGAAGGCCGTCAAGGATGATGGCGAGGTAGTACTGCGCAGACGTTGCGGGAACCAACGCACCGTTTGCCTGCACGCCGCACACGGTCAGGATCAGCGGCGCGCCGACGGACGCCCCAGGTGTGGGTGACACGATGCGCACAGCGTACGGTGCAGCCACCAGCAGCGCGGGGCTCAATATCCAGCTGGCGATCAGCCCCCCTGCGCCGCAGAGCGCCGCGATCCCTCCGGCGAGCCGGTATGCGCTCCTTCGAACCGCGAAGACCACAAGCGCGCCGCCGAAGATCAGCAACGCCAGTCCCCACTGCAGGGGCAGTGGGAGGCTGCTGACGATGTGCGCGATCATCGGCGCCTCGGTCAGCTGGGCGCGACGGTGAAGTAGATCGTCGGTGTGACGTCCCGTGGACTGAACGGGAAATGGTCCTGGGCGACGTACTCCGCATACATGGCGTACTCGACGCCGGGTTTGACGGTGATCGTCTCCGACAACGAGTACTGCATGAGCATCAGCTGGTTGTTGATGTACAGATGCACGTGACCCTTGGTGGGCGAGATGATCGAGCTGGTGGTCGGTGTGATGATGCCGCCGACGATGGACACCTTGACGAGCACAGAGGTGCCGTGCACGACCTCACCGCTGGTTGGCGAGAGCAGGGTGATCTTCACGGGCGACGAAGGACGATGGCCAAGGCCGCCGATTGGCGTCGGATAGGGCGTTGCCGCGGGCGTCCCCGAGGCCGTCGGGTCGCCGGTGGACGATGAGCAGGCGGTCATGCCCAGCAGCACCGCGGTCAGGAGGACGAGGAATGGACGTCGCATAGTTCAGTTCCCTGCCCACCTCATTATGAGCGGGAGCTGACTGCCCACCTCGACTGCCGGCTATGCAGGCTCACGCCTGCCAGCCACTACCGCAGGCGGTAAGTGGCGGGGCGCTCGTCGGTGACCGAGACCTTCGGAGCGTTGCGCTCGAGGATCCGGCGAACCTGCTGCGGGGTGAAGCTGCCACCAAGGCGCTTGCGGATCGCCGCAACCGCAAGAGGCCGTGTGGACTCCTTGAGGACGGCGAGCACCTTGTCATCCGGAGTGCTGCGAGTCGTCTTGCCGTTCGACGCGGCCGCTGCCGGAGCAGCCGCCTTCACGGGGGCCGCCGCGTCGTCCTCGGGCGCATGGTGATTCGCCGGCTCGGCAGCCGCGGCTACCGCTTCACTCCGAGCTGGGAGATCGATGCGGGCAGGGCGTGTCGAGCCTTCGCCGTGAAGGCGCCCCCACATCGCGGGGAGATCGTCCAGGACCTGGCGAACAAACGCTGCCGAGCCGCTGACTTCGATCTCGCGTTCGCCGTCGCGCAGGCGCAGCGAGTGCGACATCGGTGCCGCCGGAACCTCGACGCGAGGGGCCGGACGGAATGGCGGTCGTGAGTCGTTGTTGAACTGGGGCCGGGAATCGTTGTTGTTGAAGCTGGGGCGCGGACCCGAGAACTGGCGGGGTCCGTTAAACGAGGGACGGTCCGAAGAAGGGCGTCCCTGATAGGGGCGGTCGTCAGGCATTGGTCTCCTGGTTGTCGCTAGGTTCGTCGTTGGAATGGCCATGGTTCCGGCCGCCACGCGGCGCGGACTCTGCGACCACAGGGGTGCCGACCACATCCGCTGCCGGATCGGTATCGGGCTTGGCGGCTTCCGGGGCGGACTTGGTCGCTCTCGTCAGGTCGGTGATCTCGACGTGGGGATCCTCGGCATGGGGATCGTCGTCAGGCAAGGTGATCTGCGGAAGGTCGTCGTCGTCCGACGGCGCGGGTCCGAAGAGCCGCTCCTGAATCTTGCCGCGAAGCGGCGATTGAACAAGTGCGAACACGCCGCCGATGACAGCCGCGCCGATCAGCAGATTGCGCACTCGGTGTGTCTTCTTCTTGGGGCGGATTGCGGTGCTCAGCTTGTCCGAGACGTCTGCGATCCGCACTCGTGCTGCGTTGCTCGCTGCCTCGACCCTGGGGTCGCCGGCAAGATGCTCGGCGGTCTCCGCCAGCGTCCCGGCGGCGGTCTGGAATACCTGGCTCAAGCCTTCCGCGCCGCGCTGCACTGTGGGGAGCGCTGCACTTCCCGCTCCGCGGGCGAGCGTCACGGCGTGATCGGCGAGATCACTGATCGTATCGGCCGCGCGGCCCCGGTCAAGCACGGCGGCTCTGGAACGTCGACTCCGCATGCTGCAACAACCTCCGTTCTCATCTGCCACCCATGGCGCCAAACAATCGAACTGGCACCAATAGAATTGATTCGAACATTGATTCTACGTGTGTTGCACGTTTCAACGCTCCGCACGCGTCGCCGCGACAGCCATCCGGCAGAAGATGACAGCGATCAGGCGGCAGACGACAGGGGCGGAGCGATGTCTCGCAGCGAAATTGGAGCGGCCTCGCGGGCGAGGCCCGTGTCGAGTGGCGCGTCAAGGAACCAGCGGATGCGCGCCGCCGCTACCGGGCCCACCAGCCGTGCCAGTTCGGGCTCGGATGCGGTGTAGATCGACCGCAAGGATGGGAAGGAGCGGATCAGCTTCACGAACGCCGCGGGCTCGAGGCCGTCCACAGCCGCGAGGTGGCTGACCCGGCGCCGGGCGAGCGAGCCTGCCTCATCGGCGTCAAGCGGGAGCTGAAGCTCGATGGTGCGGATGGGCATACCGAGAGTCTACCGAACAGATGTTCGACTTGTCAAATCAAGGCGATCGTGCGTACGCTTGCGCCAATGCCTCTCTACGAATATCGCTGCAACGACTGCTCGGCCGTGTTCGAGCTGCTCCGTCCGATGGCCGATCGCGAAGTTGCCGCCGTCTGCCCGAGCTGCGAGAGCCGGGCCAGCATGCCGCTGATCAGCCGCGTGGCGGTCGTCGCCGGCTCCGGATCGGACGAGTCGCCATCCATGAGTGGTGGTGGCGGCGGTGGTTGCTGCGGGGGAAGCTGCGGCTGCTCCAACTGACCGGGGGTCAGCCAGGTCCAGCCACGGAGGCCACCACAGCCGGTTGCACGGCGGTTCCAGTCAGATCGAGTTCCGTCTGGAGCACTGAGGCCAGGAACACGCGCCGGTGCGCGGGGTGGGGTCCGTGCTCCCGGATGGCCGCGCGGTGCTCCGGGGCGCCATAGCCTTTGTTGCTCGCCCAGTTGTAATGCGGCGCCTCCTCGTGCATGCGGGTCATCAGGGCATCGCGGTGGACCTTGGCGATGATCGACGCCGCCGAGACGGCCGGGACTTTGTTGTCGCCTTTGACAAGTGAGTGCAGCGGGCGTGACACCGGGATGCGCAAGTTGCCGTCACAGCAGTAGCCATCTGCGTCCACAGCGTCGACGAGCCTCCGAAAGATCTCGACGTTCGCCCATCCGAGGCCGCGAGCGTTGATGTCGTCAACGCTCACCTCGGCGACGGCCCAGGCCACGGAACGCTCGCGGATCACCGCCCCCACCAGCTCGCGCTGTTTTGCGCTGAGCAGTTTGCTGTCTCGGAGCAACGGGTGGCGAAAGCGCTGCGGCAGCACTACCGCCGCAGCCACGAGCGGCCCCGCATATGCGCCGCGCCCGACCTCATCCATGCCGCACAAGCGGAAAGCGCGCCAATCGCTGACCGCGAAGGTGGTTCGAATGTAGTCGGGAACGCGAAACCGCGGCATCGGCTGAACGGGAGTGTAGCCCTCGGGTTTGCTACGGTGACGGGGCAACGTCCATCCCTGGGAGGCATACCGCGTGAACGAGGTGGTCTGGACCGACGTCGCCCCCCGAGATGGGCTCCAGAGCATCGACGACACCATCAGCACCGAGGCGAAGATCCGGCTCGTGCACGGGCTGCTCGACGCAGGTGTTCCGCGTGTCGAGGCAACGTCGTTCGTCTCCGCAACATGGGTGCCGCAACTCGCTGATGCACCGGCCGTGCTTGCCGGGCTTGAGCATCACCTCGAGCGAATTCGCGTGCTCATCCCGAATCTCCGCGGTCTCGAGCTTGCGCTCGCGTATGGCGTGCGCAACGTGCTGGTCACCATTGGCGCAACCGACTCGTTCAACAAGCGCAATGTCAATCGCACGGTCGATGAATCGCTCGACGAGATCTCGAACATCATCGAGCTGGCCGGTGAACGCGACTGCATAGTCGACGTCGCCGTCTCGGTGGCGTTCGGTTGTCCGTTCGAGGGACGGGTCGCTCCCACCCGTGTCGTCGACCTCTGCGCGGACCTCGCGACACGCGGTGTGGCGGAGATTGGTGTCGCCGACACAATCGGCGTCGCAACGCCTGTTGATGTCACCGCGATGTGTGCGCTTCTTTCCGGCGCCGTGCCTGTCGATCGGCTTTCGCTGCACGTGCATGACACGCGCGGACTCGGTGTCGCGAACGTGATCGCAGCCTTCAATGCTGGCGTTCGCCGTTTCGATGGATCGGTTGGCGGCGTTGGCGGCTGTCCGTTCGCACCACGCTCCACCGGTAATGTGTGCACCGAGGACGCGTTACAGGCACTGCACGCACTCGGCGCGCAGACGGGGATCGATGTCGCTGCGCTCTGCAAGGTCGCGGAGACGCTGGCATCCGATCTGCGCCGGGACCTTCCGGGCAAGCTCTACCGTGCCGGCATCTGGAGTGGCGCTCCTCAAGAAGCCGTGGAGACGAGTGTTGGCTGAATCGGTGCGCGACCGGCTACAACGGGCACAAGCCGGTGGCCCGTCGCGGCATCGCGAGAAACTCGCCGGTCAGCACAAGCTCATGCCGCGCGAGCGGATCCGGCTCCTGTTCGACCCCGACACCGATTTCGTCGAGGACGGACTGCTCGCCGGTTCCGAGGATCCAGAGCTTGCCGCGGAAGGAGTGGTCACCGGTATTGGCACGATGCATGGCCGGACGTGTGCCGTCATGGCGAACGATCCCACCGTCAAGGCAGGATCCTGGGGCCCGCGCACAGTCGAGAAGATCATCAGGATTCAGGAGACGGCGGAACGGCTGCAGATACCGCTCGTCTACCTCGTCGACTCTGCTGGTGCACGGATCACGGAACAGGTGGCGATGTTTCCGGGACGGCGGCACGCGGGCCACATCTTCCATATGCAGGTTCGGCTTTCCGGTCAGGTCCCGCAGGTGTGTGTGCTCTTCGGGCCGAGCGCCGCAGGCGGTGCGTACATCCCTGCGTTCTGCGACGTCGTGATCATGGTCGAGGGGAACGCGTCGATGTACCTCGGTTCGCCGCGCATGGCAGAGGTCGTCGTCGGCGAGAAGGTGACTCTCGAGGAGATGGGTGGCGCGCGCATGCACTGCACCGTGAGCGGGTGCGGTGACGTGCTCGTCGCTGACGAACACGAGGGCATCGCAGCGGCGCGGAACTACCTCGGCTATCTGCCGTCGTCGTGGCGCGAATCACCGCCCGTGGTTGACGCGCGCAACGTCGCGCCGGGAGCTGAGGACATCGCCGATGTGATTCCAGCCGAGGCGTCGAAGGGATACGACGTCATGGCGTTCGTTCGCGGCGTCATTGACGACGGTTCGTTCTTCGAGATCAAGCGCCTGTTCGCTCGTGAGATCGTCTGCGGTTTCGCTCGCATCGACGGCCATGCCGTCGGCGTTCTGGCATCGCAGCCTCGCTTCAAAGGCGGTGTCCTGTTCGTCGACTCGGCAGACAAGGCGACGCGATTCATCATGTGCTGCGACGCGTTCAACGTCCCGTTGCTCTTCCTCGCCGATGTCCCCGGATTCATGATCGGGACTGCTGTCGAGCGCCAGGGCATCATCCGGCACGGCGCGAAGATGATCTCCGCGCTCGCGCAGGCACAGGTACCGCGAATCTCGGTGATCCTGCGCAAGGCGTACGGCGCCGGGTTGTATGCGATGAGTGGGCCGGCGTTCGAACCCGATTGCACACTGGCGCTCCCCACCGCGCAAATCGCTGTGATGGGACCGGAGGCGGCGATCAACGCCGTCTACTACAACAAGATCCAGGACACACCGGAAGCGGATCGGGCCGAATTCGTCAAGAATCTTCAGGACGAATACCGCGATGACATCGATATTTTCCGGCTCGCGTCGGAGCTCATCGTCGACGCCGTGGTTCCACCATCGGAGTTGCGCGCGGAGCTGGTTCGCCGCTTTGCGGCATACCGAACGCGCCGCCGCGCGGACGTCTCGCGGCACCACCCCGTTTCGCCCGTCTGAGCGGAAGTACGCTGGCCTGCGTTGATCAATTCGGGGCTCGACCACTGGCTTTCCACGCTCGGCTACATCGCAGTCGCGCTGTTCGTCGGGATCGAGGGTATCGGCGTCCCGATTCCGGGCGAGACCATGCTGATCACTGCCGCAGTGTTCGCCGCTGAAGGGCATCTCAACATTGCCGGGGTCATCGCGGCGGCCGCCATCGGCGCAGTCGTCGGCAACTCCATCGGCTACGGCGTCGGCTGGTTTGGTGGCTACCCCCTCCTACGACGGTTTGGGAAGTACGTACGCCTGAACGAGCCCCAGGTCAAGGTGGGCCGCTACATCTTCAAGCGCTACGGAACGAAGGTCGTCTTCTTCGGGCGCTTCGTGTCAATCCTGCGGACGTATCTCGCGTTTCTCGCCGGCGCCAACCGCATGCCATTGCCGAAATTCCTTTTGGCCATCACTGCGGGAGCGGTCGCGTGGGCGCTCGTCTATGGGGTTGGAGCGTATGAGCTCGGCAGCCAGATCTCGCATCTGAGCCTTCCGGTCGAGATCGCATTCGGCGCGCTCGCGGTTGCGGCGATTATCGCCGGCGTCATCTTCATCCGGTTCCAGGGCAGGCGTCTCGAGGCGACTGCAGAGGCGGCGTTCCCAGGTCCACTCGAGGGCTACGCAGCCGACACCCCTCCGGACGAGAGTCGCGGGGGATCAGAAGGAGGGGTTGGCCACTGACCCGCCGGACGTCCCGGGTGTGCTCGGCGCGGGTGCCGAGATCAACTCGGCCCGCCACACGAGGCGGTTGTAGTCCTGCCACCAGGGATCGCAGGTGATCATCGTCAGCTCGTGGCCGGCGGTGGGCACGAGCTGGGTCACCTTGTTCGGAGACAGATCCCAGCGATTCGTGACCTGGTAGACGAAGGACTGGCAGGCACGATTCTGGATCGTGATCGTGTCACCGACATTCAGCTCGTCGATGTACTGGAAATCGGGCTCGCGATGGAAGGCGATGATCACGTTGCCGGCCTGGCCAGGGTTCGGCGTTCCGGCGTAGTGGACCATCGATCGCGAGTTCAGGAGCGCCCAGGTACCGTTGCCCGCTACTGCCGCGTAGTGGTACTGGGCGGGAGCGCCGAAGTTCACGAGCGCGTAGTCGGTCACCGAGCTGACTCCGCATGCCGGTGAGGTGGCGGCTGCAGGCGCCGGGACGACCGCCGGTTGCGCACCGCCGCTCTTCCATTGCTTGAGGGCGGTCGAGTCAGCCGCGCCGCGCTGGAATACCCCGATGATCGGTCCGGCGATCAGTGCGCCACCGGCGAGAATCGAGGCAACGCCAAGTGCAAGCAGCACCATCCAGAGCCGGATCGGCCTGCGGGCGGGCCGGCGCGATTGCGAGCCGGCGTCGGCTGTGAGATCGGAAGCCATCACTCACAGAATAGCCAGCGGGCCGTGGTCACGCGGTCACGGGGAGGCGACGGCCCGTCTGAGTGGACCGTGCCGATTGGGTGCCTGCTAGCGGTTGCGCGGGTTCCTCGGCCGCTTGCGGCCGTAGGCGACACCTTCAGCGACGGGATCGAAGGCTGCCCCCGGCCCGGTGGCCGGGGTGATGCCTTCGCCCTGCACAAACACTTTGCGAGAGCCGACGTCGATCAGGTATGCAAGCGACTGGCCGCCCGACTGGTCGGGAATCATCGAGACGTCAGCGACGGTGCCGGTGCGCCGGCTCCCGCCATAAGGAAAGCTGACCCTCGTCCCTACCGCGATTGGGCCGCCATCACTCACCGCGGCGCGGCGCGGAAGCAGTCGCTGCAGTAAACGGGCTTGTCACCACGAGGCTGGAACGGGACGCGCGCGACGCCGCCACACCCAGCACAGGGGACCTCGTACATCTGGCGAGGGCCGTTGCTGCGGTATCCACCGCCGCCACCGCCGCCACCACTACCGCCGAAGCCGCCGCCGCCGCCACCGCCGCCGCTCTGGCGCCGTGCCGCTCTGCAGCTGGGGCAGCGAGAGGGAGGGTTAGTGAGGCCACGAGAGGCAAAAAAGTCCTGCTCGCCCTCAGTCCAAATGAAGTCGACGCCGCAATCGCGGCAACGTAGAGTCTGGTCTACCGACACGCGCCTTGTTCCTCCGTCCGGCGCGTTGTGATACGGCGCCCGGGTTGGTGATAGTTACCGGGTAACAGTACACGGTCGAGAGGGTCCTCGCAAACGGACAAATCCGTGACAGCCCAGGCTTTCCACCGCGCTGTTACGATCGTGCGATCCCTGGACAGGAGCAGGCCGGAGGCGCACAGGGCGTCTCGGTGGCTGCCGGTAGGGGTGGAGGGTTAGCTCCAATGCCCGCAACACGCCATCGCCTCTTCACTTCGGAGTCGGTCACCGAGGGCCATCCCGACAAGGTCGCTGACCAGATCAGCGACGCTGTCCTGGATGCGGTCTTGAGCAAGGACCCGCTGGGACGGGTCGCCTGCGAAACGGCGCTCAGCACCGGGACTGTCCTGGTGTTCGGCGAGATCACAACCGAGGCATATGTCGACATCGCCGGCCTCGTCCGCCAGACGATCAAGGAGATCGGCTACACCCGGGCCAAATACGGCATCGACTGGGAGACCTGCGGCGTCCTGGTGGGCATTGACGAGCAATCGCCCGATATCTCCCAGGGGGTGAATCACGGCGGCGCCGGCGACCAGGGAATGATGTTCGGCTTCGCGTGCGACGAGACACCCGAATTGATGCCCGCGCCTATTCAGATGGCGCACCAGCTCGCCCGTCAGCTCGCAGTGCTGCGGCGCGACGGGACGCTGCGCTGGGCTCGGCCGGACGGCAAGACCCAGGTCACCATCGAGTACGACAGCGATGGTCGCCCCCGCCGGGTGGACACGGTCCTCGTGAGCGTGCAGCACGGCGAGGAGGTCACGCAGGAGCAGATCTTCGAGGACGTCCAGCATCACGTGGTCGAGAAGGTCATCCCCGCGGAATGGCTCGATGCGAGCACAAAGCGGTACGTGAACCCAACCGGGCGCTTCGTGATCGGCGGTCCGATGGCCGACGCCGGGCTCACCGGTCGCAAGATCATCGTCGACACCTATGGCGGCTACGCGCGGCACGGCGGCGGCGCCTTCAGCGGGAAGGATCCGTCCAAGGTGGATCGCAGCGCGGCGTATGGCGCGCGCTGGGCCGCAAAGAACGTTGTGGCGGCAGGGCTCGCCTCGAAGTGTGAGATCCAGGTCGCGTACGCGATCGGCGTCGCCAAGCCGGTGTCGGTGCTCGTCGAGACCTTCGGAACCGAGAAGGTGCCCGCGGACACGATTGCCTCTCTGATCGACGAGTACATCGATCTCTCGCCGTTCGGGATCATGAGCGCTCTCGAGCTCCGCCGGCCTATCTACCGTCAAGTCGCCGCCTACGGCCATTTCGGACGCAGCGATCTCGACCTGCCGTGGGAGCGCACCACCCTTGCCGAGCAGTGGGCCGAGGACGCCGGGACGGAACCGCTGCTCGTCTCGGCCGCCACGGCCTAACCGCGGCGGGAGGCGGCACGTCAGCACGTGGGCTTCCATATCCTCGTGCTCGCGGGCGGCAGTGGCACGCGTCTGTGGCCACTGAGCCGCCGCTCGACGCCCAAGCACTTGCTTCCCCTCGCGCAGGGCGGCGAGACCTTGCTCCGATCGACCCTCGACCGGGTCACCGGTCTCGCTGACTCGGTTCGGGTCGTCACCGCCGCCGACCAGGCGCCCGGGTGCCGCACCGTCCTGACGGGGCTGGGCATCGCCGGCGGTTCCATCATCGAGGAGCCCGAAGCTCGCGGGACGGGCCCTGCACTGGCGCTTGCCGTGGCATTGATCGAACGCGAGGATCCGGATGCGCTCATCGCAAGCGTCCATGCGGATCACCGGGTCAGCGATCGCGACGCGTATCGAGCGGCGGTGGTTGCCTCGGCAGGGTGGGCGGTCGCTACGGATGGTCTGGCGACGGTCGGGCTCGTTCCGACCTCGCCGGTGACCGCGTTCGGGTACATCGAGGTCGCCACGGCCAGAGATCCCGAGGCCTGGAGCGCGCCTGCGCGCGTTCCGCCCGAGATCGCCGAGCAGGCGGCTCTCCTCCCGGCATTCTCCGCCGCCGGATTCAAGGAGAAGCCATCGGCTGAGATCGCTCGGAGCTATGTCGAGGATGGCCGCCACTTCTGGAACCTCGGCCTCTTCTCATGGACAGCGCGCCGCTTCCGAGCCGAGCTCGCCGCGGTTGACCCGGAGCTGTCCGCGACGATCGATCGTGTCGCCGATGCACGGATCAACGGCGACCACGAGCTCGCCACCAAGCTGTATGCCGCACTCGCGCTGCAGGCCGTGGAACCACTTGTGCTTGAACGGACCGAGCGGCTCACCGTCGTCCAGGCGTCCTTCGGGTGGTCTGACCAGGGCTCCTGGCTGGACGTGGGCCAGTCTCGCGCGGCAGATGGCGACGTCGACCGCGACGGCAACGTGCTCGAGGGCGACGTGATCCTGGCCTCGGCTCGTAACTGCACCGTCGTCTCTCGTTCCGGGCGCATCGTCGCGGTCGCCGGGCTGGACGGCATCGTCGTGATCGACACGCCCGACGCTGTGCTCGTCATCCCTGCCGACCAGGCGCAGCTCGTCAGGACGATCGTCGACGAGCTCAAGGCATCGGAACGCGACGACCTTCTCTAGCCGCGAGGACCTCGCATCCGTGCGCTTAGAATGGTGCCGATGACGCCGAACCCGATCAGGTTCGGGACCGACGGATGGCGGGCCGTGGTCGCGGATGACTTCACCTACGCGAACGTGCGCGCCGTTGCCCAGGGCGTTGCGGCGTACCTCGGCAACGAGCCCCGTCCCGTGGTGATCGGCCACGACTCACGTTATTGCGCCGAGATGTTCGCTCGCGAAGTCGCGCGAGTCCTCGTCGCGAACGGGCTGCAGGTCGTGCTGCTCGACCGCGTGACTCCCACTCCCGCGGTGTCGTGGACGATCACCCAGCAACACGCCGCCGGTGGCGTCGTCGTCACCGCGAGCCACAACTCCGCGGAGTTCAACGGGATCAAGTACAAGCCCGACTTCGGCGGCTCCGCGCCTCCCGAGATCGTCGCGGAGATCGAACGCCACGCAGCGGCGGCGCTCGAGAATGGCGTGACCGAGATGACGTACGAGGAAGCAGCCGCGACGGGCAGGCTGCAGACCCTGGATCCGCTCCCGGATTTCTTCGTGCAACTCGGCAGGATGGTCGACCTCGACGCGCTTCGCGCACACGGTCTGCGCGTGCTGCACGAGGCGATGTACGGCGCCGGCGCGGGGCTCATCGCGCGAGCGCTCGAGGGTGGCAAGACCACGGTGGAGGAGTTGCACGGCGAGCGCAACCCGGGTTTCGGCGGCATGCATCCGGAGCCGATCGATCGCTACATGCCCGAGGCGATGGAGCGCATGCGCTCGGGCGCTTTCGACCTCGGTATCGCCAATGACGGTGACGCGGATCGCGTGGGCATCATCGACGAGACGGGCCGTTACATCAACCAGTTGCAGGTGATGTCGCTGTTCGCCATGTATCTTCTCGAGAAGCGCGGCCTTCGCGGCGACATCGTTCGATCGGTCACCACGTCGGGAATGCTCGACCTGCTCGGCAAGCGCTTCGGGGTGACGGTGCACGAGATGCCCGTCGGCTTCAAGTACATCGGCACGAAGATGATGGAGACCGACGCGATCCTCGGCGGCGAGGAATCCGGTGGATACGCCTTCCGCGGCCACATCCCGGAGCGCGACGGGATTCTCTCCGGTTTGATGACAGCGTCGATGATCGTCGACTACGGGATGCCGCTTTCGGGAATCCTTGCGCACCTCGAGGAGCTCGTCGGCCCGCACGCGTACGACCGTCACGACATCCGCTTCCCGCGCGAAGGCTACGAGGAGCGCAAGGAACAGATCTACGCACGGATGCAGCAGAACGAGCCGACCGAACTTGCCGGGAGCAAGGTCATTCGCAGCCGAACTGACGACGGTTTCAAGTTCTACCTTGACGACGGGTCATGGGTGCTGATGCGCATGAGTGGCACCGAGCCGTTGATGCGCATTTACGCGGAGGCGACGACCGGCGAGCGCGTCGAGCAACTGATTACCGCGCTCGAGAATCAGAGCGGGGTCAATGCGCGAGTTGCGGTGGGAGCGTCCGAATGACGAGAGTTGCCACAGCGTCCGAGCCGATCAGCCCCGCCGGAATGGGTCGTGTCGAGAAGCCGTGGGGCTACGAGATCCGCTGGGCTGTCACCGAGCGCTACGCGGGAAAGCTGATCCACATCGACCGCGGCCACCAGCTGAGCCTCCAGTACCACGTGCAGAAGGAGGAATCGATCCATGTCCTTGCCGGGGTGATGGACCTCCAGCTCGAGAGCAACAGCGGGGACGTGGAAACCCACCGGCTCACGGCGGGGATGAGCGCGCACATTCGTCCCGGCCGAAAGCATCGATTCGTCGCGGTCGAGGACACGGATCTCGTCGAGGTTTCGTCACCGGAGATCGATGATGTGGTGCGCATCGAGGACAACTACGGACGGGCCGGCACCTCGGCTCCCTGAGCCGGGCGCTGCCGAGTTCTCCACCGTTTCCACAGGCCGACGTGGATAATCGAACAGGTTTTCGCCGTCGGGGCCACGGCTATCTCGCGGACCAGGCGCGATCTGCGCTGGGCATCACCGGCGAGGTCCGCGTGCTCGCAGAGATCCCGCTCCCGATGGTGCACACGGCCTTCGGGCTGGCCATCGCGGCGGCCGAAGTGCTCCTGCGACCCGAGGCGGTCGGACTCGGCCGGAGCGCCGCCGCCGATGCCGGGCTCGCGCTCCTCACCGGCCTGCTCCTGGTGGCGTACGACTTCCTCATCTACCCGTCGGAGTCGCGGCCCGGACCTGTCGGGACAGCGCTGCCGATGGCCGCGGTGCTCTCGTTCGGCACGCTGCTCGCGATCGCCGTGCTGCCGCTGCCTATCCGGATCGGCGGTGGTGTCATCGCGGCAGTGGTCATCGGAGGGGTTCCGCGGCTCGCCGGACGACGCGCGCTCGGTCGCGAGGGATGGATCACGCGACTGATCAGGGACGTCTCGGGGATCGCCGTTCTGGCGCCGGTGCTTCTCGGCGGTGTGTCCCCGACGCTGCCGATCAGCCTCCGGCTCGCCGCCGTCTTCGCCGTTGTGTTCTTCGTCAGTCTCGACGGATTGCGCACCGAGCGCCTCTCGATCGTTCTCACAATTCTCTTCGCGCTCCTCATCGGCGCGATCATCGCGGGCGCCGCTGCGGTGCTGGGGGCCAACGACACGCACACCGGGCTTCGGGCTGCAATCCTGCTCGTGCTCTGGTATGGGGCTCGCGGTGTCGCCGGAGCCCTGGGCGGTCAGCGCCGGCAGCGCGGGCTCATCGCCGAGTACGCGGTCTTCGTGGCCGCCGCGATTGCCGGGGGAATCTGGATCAACGTCGCCCGCTTCTGAGCGGCGTGATCAGGAGAGCCGGAGGCCGTCCCCGCCCGCAACCCTTGGCGGCGTTGCATCGGCCGAGTGGAGGCGTTCCACCTGTGCATGCGACTTCTCCACCTGCTCGGAGAGGTCTCGGACCGTGATCTTCATGGCATCGAGGGCGCGCAGCTTGTAGGTGTCGATCTGGTCCAGCGCGGCGAACACGTTGTCCCAGGCGCGCTGCAGCGATGCCATGTCGATGCCCGGGCTCGCCGCCTGGCCCTCGACGGTGGTCGTCTGCTCGCGGAGTACCGATGACGTGCTCTCGATCATCGCGCTCGTCGTGTCGTTGACGGCCTTGACCTGCTCGCTGACCGCCTTCTGGTTGGTGAGCGCCTGCGCGACCATGACCGCGGTCCGAAGCGCCGCGACGGTTGTCGTGGTCGCGGTGCGAACCGCGCGCACCAGCTCGCGGTTGTTGATCTCCACCACGCGGAGCGCCGCGTATCCCTGCACCGCGACCGCCAGTTGCGTGAGGATCTCCTGGCGCCGGCGCCGGACCGGGTAGAGGATGTCCTCCTGGAGCACTTTGGCACGCTCCGGATCGCCGATGGCGACGTGGTTGATCTGCGCCTCGAGGCCGGTGTCGAGCTTCTCCGCCATGTACGTGTACTGCCGGAGCGTCTCCATCTGCGTCCAGAGCGCCTTCTGCTCCTGTGCGATCGCAGCGTTGTCCTTCTCCAGCTCGGAGCCGCCTTCACGGAGTGCCCCGACGATGCCCTGGATGTGGCTCTGCGACTTCTCGTACTTCGCGAAGTACGCGCGAACGCGGTCACCGAATGGGACGACACCGAGCAGCTTTCGCGGCCCGCCCTGGGTCAGGTCGTGTTTGGCCGGGTTGAGCTCGTCAACCGAGCGTCGGAGATCGAGCAGGCTCTTCGCGATCGGCGCGTCACCCTGGCCAAGGCCGCGCATCGCACGGGCCGGCCGGTCGAGCAGCCGGTTGCTCATATCGGAAGTGGAACGGATCTCGCGATCGGCGAGGTTGTCGATGTCATCGACGCGCCGGCGGTAGTCGTCGCCGTGGACATCCACCGATCTGATGCCGGCCACGAACGCGGACACCATGGCGTCGATGCGTTTGGCGGCGTCCGGGTCGATGGTCACCTCGCGCTCGGCCTCGGCCGGCGCCACCGTGGTGGCGGCCTCGGGTGCCGAGAGGGAGAGCTCGGGCAGCTCTGTCGTCACTGGCTCACATGCTCCTCGCTGGCGTCCGTCCCGGCGGGGCCCGGGGCGGTGATCGTGACAGGAGTCTGCCGCTTGCGCCGCCCGTTGCGGTCACCGTTTGCATATGCGGTGCCATTGGCGACACCGTTGAGATGGGTCGGTTCCGGGGGTGAGCCCGCCGCTCGCGTGATCGCGGGGAGCAGCGAGTTGCGAGCGAGGCCGGTCAGCGCCCCCGCCTGCTGGATGATCTCGGCGAGTGCTCCGGTCACGCCTTGCGCGCCGTTGAGGACGGTGAACTGGTCGATGTGCTCGAACGGCGATGCCGCGGCGGCGACGATCTCCGGGAGCTTCTCGGCGATCTGCTGCGCGATGACCGCTTCCTGGTTCTGGCTCATCGCGGCGGCCCGGCGCTCGATGCCCGCAGCCTCGGCTTCCATGCGAGCGCGGATGGCATCCGCCTCGGCAAGGCCCTTGGCCTTGATGGCATCTGCTTCGGCCTGGCCGGTGATCCTGGTGGCGTCCGCCTGTGCCGTCGCCTGCATCTTGAGCGCGGCAGCCTGCGCCTCGGCTTGCACCTTGGTCTGCGCAGCCACTGCTTCTGCCTTGAGACGAACCTCCTGGGCCTCTGCCTCGGCCTGGCGGATGCGGACGTCGCGTCCCGCCGCTGCGAGCGTGGTCTGCCGGTATGCCTCGGCGTCAGCCGGACGGCGGACGTCCACCTGGAGCTGCTGTTCCTTCTGCTGCGCCTGCAGTTCGGCGACGCGCGTCTGCTCCGTGACGACGGCCTGGTGGGCCCTCGCCTCGGAGAGAGGTCCTTGCTGCCCGGCGAGCTGGGTTGCGGTGTCGACCTCGGCCTGGTAGCCGGCCTTCTTGATGTTCGTGTCGCGCTCCGATTCCGCCATCTGCGCCTGCGCGATCTGCTCCTGGCTCACAGCGGCGCGCTCGGAGTTGGCACGGGCGATGCGCGCGTTCTGCTCGACCTCGGCCTGGTGCGGTGCCGCGAGGTTCTCGATGTAGTTGGACGGGCTCGTGATCGACTGGATCTGGAAGCTGTCGATCACCAACCCGAAGGACTCCATCTCCTGCGAGCAGCGATCGCGCACCTGCTGCGCGAACTTGTCCTGGTCGCTGATCATGTCCTCGACAGTCATCGAGCCGGCAATCGCGCGCAGATGACCGACGAAAACGTTCTGCACCTTGGTCTCGAGCTCCGCAGCGGGGCGGTCGAGAAAACGCCGAGCGGCGTTTGCGATCGAGCGGTAGTCGTCGCCGACCTTGTAGACGATCACGCCGCGGAGGTCCACGCGGATCTTCTGTTGCGAGACGCACGGCACGCCGATCTCACTCTCGTGCGCCTCCAACGAGAGGCGCCGCACCCGTGTGATACCGGGCGCGACCAGGCATCCACGTCCGGTGACGATGCGGAATCCCATGCTTTCGCCGACGCCGTCGGGACGCTGGCTCGTTCGAAAGCCGGAGACGATCAACGCCTCGTCCGGTTCTGCGACACGCCACGCCGCCCGAAAGAGCAGCACCAGCAGCAGCAGCCCACCGATGACGATCCCAAGGATCACGTAGGCCAGCGTTGTCATCGCGGCAACCTCATGGTGTCTGTCGGCGCCACCTCTACGGTGCGACCGCCCAGGCTACCCACCACAAGGACCTGGGAATGTTTGGTGATGGTTGCGGCCTTGTCCGACGCGCACGCGAGGAAACGTTCCGTACCTGCGCGCACCTCGATGAGCACCTCCCCGAGGTGTCCTGGGGTGATGTCGGCGGTCACTCTCGCCAGCTTGCCGACCACATCTAAGGCCATCGTCCAAGCTCCTTACTGAAAGGCAATGTACCCGCGATTTCGGGGCTCGAATCCTGACACGACGCACTCTCAGCAATGCGCCGGAGCTCCCGTGTCGAAACCCTTACCGTTCGAGTTTGCGCCGCTCCGCATAGAGGGCCGCGTCAGCTCTCGCGACGACGGAGTCCGCGGTGTCCGCGTCGCCGACAGTTGTCATGCCGACGCTCACCGTGTGCCCGGTTCGCGCGGCGTACTGCTGGCGGATATCGGCGAGCGTGCGTTCGGCATCCTCCGGAGCGACATCGACCAGCGCGCAGAGAAACTCGTCGCCTCCGTAGCGGATGACGAGGTCATACGAACGCACACGCTTTCGAATCGTGGCGACCACTTCGATGAGGACGCTGTCGCCGGCAGCGTGACCCTGCGTGTCGTTGACCATCTTCAGCCCGTCGACGTCAAGGAACATCACCGCGATGCCCTTGCCGCCGCTCCGGCGCGAGCGGTCGATCTCGCGCTGGAGTGCCGCGAGTCCGGCGCTCCGGCGGAGTGCGCCAGTGAGGTCGTCGGTGGCCGCAACTTCCGTGAGCTGCTGCGTGTAGGTGGCCATCGCCCTGAGCCGATCCAGGGCCGTCCGAAGGTGCGCCGCATCGAGCCCGGCCAGCGCTTCCGGTTGGAGCCCCAGAGCAGTGGCGAGCACCTTGCGGGTCACCTCGGCGGAGAGTCTCCTGCCGCTTCTGAACTCGTCCTGCATCGTCCAGCCCACGAAATCGCGAGTGGGCGGCGCATCCACCGGTGGCGTGCCTCGATCGAGCGGTGCGCGCTCAGTCGCAGAAGCCGGCGTTGTCTCGCCGATCGGTGGCATCACTTCCCTCTGACGTCAACCAGGCCTGGTTGGTTTCCCTCCTCGCAGGATTACATACCCAGGTAGGCTCGCTGGATATCCGGGGACGCAAGAATGTCGGTGGACGGTCCCGACAGCACCATGTTTCCGGTCTCGAGCACATACGCGCGGCTTGCCGTCTTGAGCGCCAGCAGGGCGTTCTGTTCGATGAGGAGGATGGTCGTCCCCTTCGCGTTGATCTCCCTGATGACCTCGAAGATGGCGTCGACCAGAATGGGCGCGAGGCCGAGGGATGGCTCGTCGAGGAGCAGCGCCTTCGGATCGCTCATCAGTGCACGGCCGATCGCGACCATCTGCTGCTCGCCGCCGCTCAAACTGCCGGCAAGCTGCGATGCCCGCTCACGAAGCCGGGGGAAAAGCGTGTAGACCCGTTCGAGGTCGGTGCGGATCCCCGCTTTGTCATTGCGCGTGTACGCGCCCATGTCGAGGTTCTCGCGCACCGTCATCCGGGCAAAGAGACGCCGTCCCTCGGGAGCGTGCCCGACGCCGAGTTTCGCGATCTGTGCTGCGCCCACGCCCTTGATGCTCTTGCCGAACAGCAACACCTCGCCTTCCTTGGGGGAGATGAGTCCACTTATGGTGCGCAAGGTGGTGGTCTTGCCGGCACCGTTGCTGCCGATCAGCGCCACGATCTCGCCCTGACCAACGACCATCGAGACCTTGCTCAACGCATTGACGCGTCCGTAGAACACGTCGATCTCGCGAAGTTCGATCACCGGCACCCCGGCGCCGCCTGTCACCGGGGCAACCGCCGCTCCGTTCTCACTCATGCTGTTTTCGTCTCTTCGCTCGCGCCCGTCCCGAGATACGCCTCGATGACTCGCGGGTTCTGGCGAACCTCGGCGGGGCTGCCCTCGGCGATCAGCTCGCCGTGATCCAGCACGACGATCCGGTGGCTCACCTCCATGACGAGGCGCATGTCGTGCTCGATGAGGAGAATCGTCAACCCCTCGTCTCGGAGTTGCGAGATCAGTTGCATGAGCTCCTTCTTCTCCTGCGTGTTCAGGCCCGCGGCGGGCTCGTCGAGGAGGAGGAGTCGTGGCCTCGTGGCGAGCGCACGCGCGATCTCCAGGCGGCGCTGCAAGCCGTACGGCATCTCACGGGCATATGACCCGGCGTATCGTGACAGTCCCAGGAGATCGAGAAGTTCGAGCGCTCGTTGCTCGACGGAACGTTCTTCGCGGCGCGCGCGTCCGGTGCGCAATGCGCCCTCCCACACACGTTCTTTCATCCACCAGTGCGCGCCCACCATCACGTTGTCCACCGCGGTCATGAAAGCGAACAGCCGGATGTTCTGGAATGTGCGTGCCACACCGAGCTTCGTGATGCGGTGTGGCGGCAGACCGGCGATCGAGTCACCGTCGAGCTTGATCGATCCCGAGGTGATCGGAAAGAGACCGGTCACGCAGTTGAACGCCGTGGTCTTGCCTGCGCCGTTCGGACCGATCATCGAAAGAATTTCGCCCTTGTCCAGGCTGAAGCTCACGTTCGACACGGCGAGCAGCCCGCCGAAACGCTTGGTGACGCTGTCGAGCTCGAGGAGCGCCAACTCAGGCCACCCCCTGTACAGCTGCGAGTGATTCGCTCTCGCCGGTGCTCTCGAGTTCGATACGACGCGCACGGCTCGGGAGCAATCCGCCCGGGCGCAACAGCATCATCAGGATGAGTGCCCCGCCGTAGATGAGGAACGTGTACGAGCTCAGGTTGAAGTTGGCGATGGCAGGCACGTGCACAGTTGTGCTCAGGGTCGCCGACCATCCGCTCATGTTCGGGAGGACCCAGAAGATGACGAACGTGAGGATCACGCTCCCGAGCATGACGCCGGCGATGTTCCCGATCCCACCCAGCACGATGATGCTGAGCACCGCAATCGACACGGAGAAGCTGAAGTCATCCGCGGAGACGATGCGGACGATCGACCCGTAAAACGCACCGGCGAGGCCGCTGACGGACGCGCCGATCGCGAACGCGAGCAACTTGGTGGTCGTCGTGTTGATGCCGGTTGCGGCAGCAGCGACCTCATCTTCGCGGAGCGCGACCCATGCTCGGCCGACTCGCGAACGCTCGATGTTTCGCAGCAACAGGACAACCGCAACGACGACGATGAGGATGGCCCAGTAGTACCAGCGGGGACTCGCGCTGAAGTCAATCGGTCCGTACTTCGGCTGATCGATTCCCGAGATCCCGTTGGCGCCGGCAGTCAGGTTGAAGACGTTGTTGGTTGCGAGGTCCGGGATGATCTCACCGAAACCAAGCGTGACAATCGCGAGGTAGTCACCGCGGAGTCGAAGTGTCGGTGCTCCGAGGATTGCGCCGAAGAGCGACGCGATCCCGGCCCCGAGAAAGATGAGTATCCACAACGGAAAATGGAGGTTGTGGATCGGAGATGCGAACGACGCGCACGCGTAAGCGCCGATCGCGAAGAACGCGGCGTAGCCGAGGTCGAGGAGCCCCGCAAACCCGACGACGACGTTGAGTCCAAGAGCCAGCAACATGTAGATCGCCAGCGATCCCGCAGCCCACAGCAGGAAATCTGGCGCCTGATGGAACATCAGCGGCAGGAAGATCCCGAATGGCGCCCCGGCGATCGTGAAGGCGATCGAAGGCCGGCCGAGAATCCATGGCCGAGCTCCGTAGATCATCGCCGCGAGCGCGTACCCGTACATCGTCAGCCAGACGGCGGAGTCGGTATACGTCCCAGGGAGAAACGGTCCGAAGAGCGGCTCTTCCTGGATGATCGAAACGAGAAACCAGATGATCACGGTGAGTGCGAAACCGACGAGCGCCGCTATGAAGCGGACTCGGTCAGCTCGAACGCCGAACAACGTGCTGCGCTTGCCGCCGATGGCTTCGGCGAGTGGCGACAGCACGACGATCAACATCGTCACCGCCATGATGTAGACGCAGAACGTTCCAATGCCCGTGGGCGGTGAGATCACCGCGTCCTGCGGGCTGAAACCCGCGCCGGCCGAGTAGTCGTTCACGAACCACGGCAGGAACCAGCCCATGAGCAAGAGGCTGGACGCTCCCAGCGAAAGGATCCGGAAGATGGTGGGTCCTTGAGACCGATCTCCCTTGCCGAAATCGGCGCGGAACAGCGAGATGAATCGCTCAAGCACGAGTGGTCACCTCAACACCGAAGAGACCAACCGGCCGGAACGTCAGGATCAGCACGAGGACAGCAAAGATCAGCGCTTCGCTCCACTCGCCACCGAAGATCGATCCGCCGAACACGTAGATCAGGCCGATGATGAAACCACCGATGCCGGCGCCGACGATGTTGCCGATCCCACCGAGCACTGCCGCTGTGAACGCGATGATGCCGAGGTGGAACCCGATGTTCCACTTGAGATCGCCGTAGTTGATGCTGTAGATCACCGCACCCGCGGCGGCCAGCGCCGAACCGATGAAGAACGTCGCGGAGATGGTGCGGTTGATATTGATGCCGCAGAGGAGCGCTGCCGTGCGGTCCTGAGCCGTCGAGCGCATTGCCTTACCGAGCCGCGTTCTGCGCACGAACTCGCCGAGCGCGAACATCAGGATCAGTGCCATGCCGACAACAAAGAGGTCGGTCCACAGGACGTTGACCCGGCCGATGGTGAAGGCCGTGCCGTTGATCCACGACGCCTGATCGGTTGGGACGTTATCCGGCCCTTCGAGCAGGAGCAGGATGCCCTCGATGAGGAACGAGACGCCGATCGCGGTGATCAGCGGTGCGAGACGGGGGGAGTCGCGCAGCCTGCGATATGCGACTAATTCGATGACCACACCGACGATGCCGGCGCCGATCATCGAGAGCGGAAAGACGATCGCCAGTGCGAGCAGCAGGCCGCCGAAGCTGCTCGCCGCAAGTGAATCAAGATGGAGCAATCCCGAGATGAACACCGCGAAAAATCCGGCGGCAGTGAAGACGTCGCCGTGCGCGAAGTTGATCAACTCGATGATCCCGTACACCATCGTGTATCCGATGGCCACGAGCGCGTAGATCGCGCCCAGGACGAGCGCATTCTTGAGCTGCTGGCCCGCGAGGGTGAAGCCACCCTGCTTGTACGTGGCGAGTATTGCCGCCACGATCGCGCCCACGATGACCGCAGTGAAGTACTTCGAGATGACGTCGTGGCCCAGCCGGATAATGGGTCCGAGTGCGTGGAGCGGCCCGCTCGTCTGGCGAGGCCGCGGTGCCAGACCGGACTGCTCGACGAGAGAGGGGGATGCGTGTTGACCGGCGACGCCCGGCTGAGCTAGCGGCGCTTCCGGAGTCCCACTCTGAATGCTCATCTGCGTCGTTTCCCCTAGTACGAAAAAGGGGAGAGCGCTCGGCGCTCTCCCCTTGTCGTTATCAGTCGACTAGCTGCTCAGCGAAACGTTGCCGCTGGTGTCCACCGCGTAAGTGCCATCGCCGGTCCACGCACCAGCAGCCACCTTGTAGAGGGTGAAGCCGGTGTTGGTCGTGTCGCCGTTGGCATCGAAGCTCGTGTGGCCGAGTGCACCGTCGTACGACGTCAGGCGCAACTGGGCGACCACGTCACCGCGGAACGTCTGCGAGGAGGCGGGAAGCTGACCGCCGTTCGCCACGATCACGGAGTGAATGGCCTGGAGCAGGATGTTCATCGCGTCGTAACCGTACGGGGTGTAGGGCTCGTTCATCGCGTTGTTGTACGGGGCCGCAACGCTCGCGTAAGTGCTTGCGTAAGCCGAGTAGAACGTTGCCGCGCTCGAGAGCTTGGTGACGTCCGGCGCGCTGGTGGCGTACATGCCGACCGACGCGGTCTTGTTGGAGCCCGAGTCAGCGTCGCTGATGGACTTGGTGTCCTGGCAACCGTCTCCACCGAGAAGCGGGATGTTCAGCCCGCCGGAGATCATGTCGCGACGGACCAGTCCGCAGCCGTTGCCCGAGGTGCCGCCGAAGAAGATGACCTGCGCACCCTCGCTCTGCGCGAGGCTGACCTGCGTCGCGAACGACGTGGTCGTACCCGGCAGGCTCGCGGAGCCGACGATGGTCCCGCCTTCGGTTGTCGTGTACGCCTTCGTGAAGAGGAGCGCGAGGCCGCGGCCGTATGCCTCCTGGTCGTCGATGACGTATGCCTTGGTGGCGTTGAGCACCTTGGCCGCGACGTACGCGTCGATCTCACCCTGCTGGACATCGCTCGCGATGACCCGGAAGTAGCTGTGCGCTGCTGGATACAGGGCGGCGGTGTTGATGTTGATCGTGGGGTCGCTGCAAACCGCAACGACGACGGTCAGACATGGGTTGGTGTTCGACGGGCTGATGAGCGCCAGGTCGTTCTGCGATGCGACCGGGATCTCGGCCAGCGCGACCGACGAGTTGAACGGTCCGACGACGCCCACAACGGTGGCGTCCGCTGCCAGCGCGGTGATGTTGGCCTCGCCCTGTGCCGGGTCGTGGCCGTCCTTGAGGACAGTCGAGTCGTCCTTGCTCTCGTACTTCAGGGTGCAGCCGCCCATCAGGTGCTGGGCATTGGCTTGTGTGACGGCAAGCTCGGCTGCCATCTGGACGTACGGTCCGTCAGTCGCATCGCCGCCGGTCAGGGGCAGATCCGTCGCCACGGTGATCGTGCCTTTGCATCCCGCGATGCCAGTTGAAGTGCTTCCCGACGACGTGCCGGTCGACGCTGTGCCGCAGGCAGCAAGTGCGCCTAACGCCGCAACCGTCGCAATCGACAAAAACCCCTTGGTGGGCTTGACCATATGTTGGCTTCTCCTCTCTCACACGAGGCAGTGCTGATGAAGGGACTTGTGTACACGCGAGCATATGGACTTGTCAATCGCCCATTGGTACGACCTTGATCCTGAGGAGGGCCGGTTCGGCGATCCATTGCCCGTTCCAGCGAGGCCGAATCCAAGGAGTCTCTCAACCTCGCTAGGATCCTCGTTATGGTCTTTGCCGCCCTTGCGAGTGTGCTGAGTGCAGCGTTTGCGGTGGTCGTATTCCTCAGATTCCGGCGCAGCCGGCGCCCCGCATTCGCTGCGTGGACCCTCGGTCTGCTGATCTTCGCCGGCGCCGCGGCCTTCCAGGCTGCGGGCGAGACGGGCGGCTGGACGGCGTTCAACTTCCGTGGCTTCTACCTCCTCGGCGGCGTGCTCGGAGTCATCTACCTCGCCCTGGGCACGATCTTCCTGATGGCGCCTCGCCGGGTGGCGTGGGCGTGCGTCATCGTGCTTGCGGCCATCACGATCGTCCTTGCCATCGATGCGGCGGTGATCCCCGTCGACACGGCCAAGCTCGACACGGCCAAGGGTGTTCTTGGCGGCGCGATCCAGCAGGGCTCACTCCTCTTTATCGGAGTGGTCTTCCTCAACATCCTCGGCACGCTGATCCTGGTCGGCGGATCTGCGTGGTCCGCATACCGCTTCATCCGCGACCGCGCCGGGATCGATCGCGTGATCTGCAATGTGCTGCTCACCATCGGCGCGCTGGTCATCGCGGTGGGTTTCTCGGCTGCCAAGACGCTCGGGATCGGCAACCTCGATGTCCTCGGCGCCTACGAGGCGGCGGGCATCGCGATCATGTTCGCCGGATTCCTCGCGCTTGGCCGGGTTGGAGTGCGCCAGAAGGCGTCCACAGGGCCCGCGGCAGCCGCGTCCGGCTCGTGACCGGAATGCTCGCCGCCGATGCGGCTACCTGGCGTGAGCGCGACTCCGAGCTTGTCTCTCCTGCGTATCACCGCTACTCCGACCTGGTGGTCGAGACCGCCGAGGGTGCCCATCTGCATACCGTCGACGGCCGTGACGTCCTCGATTTCGGATGCGGGATCGGGGTGACGAGCCTCGGCCATCGCCATCCGGCAGTGGTCGCGGCGGTGCACGCGCAGGTCGATCGCCTCTGGCATACCTCTGTCACGGCCATGCATCCGGCGATGATCGATGCCGCCGGAGCACTGGTTTCCATCACGCCACCGTCGCTCGACCAGGTGTTCCTGACCAACAGCGGCGCCGAGGCCGTCGAGGGCGCGATGAAGCTGGCGCGTCGCGCAACCGGGCGGAGCGACATCATCGCCTTCGTCGGCGGGTTCCACGGACGCACGTACGGCGCGCTTTCGCTCACCGCGAGCAAGGCGACATACCGGCGTGGGATGGGTCCGCTGCTCCCCGGGATCCACCACATCCGCTATCCGTACTGCTTCCGGTATTGCACGCATCCCGCAAGCGGTCCGTGTGATCTCGTCGAGCGTGAACTGGAACTGCTCTTCGCCACCACGACGGCTCCCGACACGGTTGCCGCGATCATCGTCGAGCCGGTGCAGGGCGAAGGCGGTTACGTGGTGCCGCCGGCATCGTTCATGCCGATGCTGCGGCGTGTGTGCGACGAGCACGGGATCATGCTCGTGGCTGACGAGGTGCAGAGCGGGTTCGGCCGTACGGGCCGGATGTTTGCCGTCGACCACTGGGGCGTCGAGCCGGACATCATGTGCACCGCCAAAGCACTCGGCAACGGCATGCCGATCGCGGCCATCATCGCGCGCCACAACGTGATGCGTGCCTGGCACGAGGGCGAGCACGGGACGACATACGGCGGCAACGCGGTCGCGTGCGCCGCGGCGATCGCCGTCATCGAGACACTGGTCCGCGATCACATCCCCGAGCGGGCCGCCAAGCTTGGTCGCCACGTCATGGAACGCGCTCGCGGGTGGCAGGCAGAGATTCCGGCCCTCGCCGACGTGCGCGGACTCGGGCTGATGATCGGCCTCGAGTTCATGCAGGGCGGCAAGCCCGCACGTGGTCTCGTCGATCGCATCGCCACCAACGCGCTGGCGCGGAACCTCCTCGTCCTTTCCTGCGGCATCGACGGCAACGTGGTCCGGTTGATTCCCCCGCTCACGATTCCCGAAGCCGAGCTCGACGCTGGTCTCGACATCTTCGAGGCCGCCGTTCGCGAAGAGGCGGCTCGATGACCGCTGTCGGCGAAGCAGTCGATTTCGGCAACCTGATCGGCGGGGCGTTCCGTCCATCAGAGGGCGGGCGCACCTTCGAATCGCGCAGCCCAGCGCACAAGGGCGATGTGGTCGGCGTCTTTCCGCGCAGCACCGCCGCCGACGTCGATGCTGCGGTGGCAGTCGCGAAAGCAGCGTTTGACGGCTGGCGGCGGACGCCGTGGCCGGGACGCGCCGCGATCATCCTGCGCGCGTCCGAATTGCTGGAGGAACGCAAGGAAGAGCTCGCACGCCTCATGACGCGGGAGATGGGCAAGGTGCTCACCGAGGCTCGCGGCGACGTCCAGGAAGCGATCGACATGGGCAAGTTCATCGCGGGAGCCGGCCGCCGAGCGTTCGGCGAGACGGTGCCGAGCGAGTTGCGCGACAAGTGGGCGATGACCATGCGCCAGCCCTTCGGTGTCGTCGGCTGCATCACGCCGTGGAACTTCCCGATCGCGATCCCGTCCTGGAAGATCTTCCCCGCGGTCATGGCGGGCAACACCGTCGTGATCAAGCCGGCCGAGGACACGCCACTCTGCGCACTCCGTTTCGTCGAGGCGCTCGAGGATGCCGGGCTCCCGCCCGGAGTGGTCAACGTGGTGTTCGGCTACGGTGAAGAGGCCGGCGCCGCGCTCGTCGCGCACCCCGACGTCGCGGCGATCTATTTCACCGGCAGCGTCGACACCGGCCGGATCGTGTCGGAGACCTGCGGGCGGATGCTCAAGAAGTGCTCCCTCGAGCTCGGCGGCAAGAACGCGATCGTCGTCCTCGACGACGCCGACGTTGAGCTGGCTGTCGACGGCGCGCTCTGGGGAGCGTTCGGCACCTCCGGCCAGCGCTGCACCGCCTCATCGCGTCTCATCGTCGAGCGCGGCGCACTCGAGACGTTCACGTCGCGCCTTGTCGAGCGCGCCTCGGCGCTGCGCCTCGGCGACGGGCTCGATCCCAAGGTGGACGTGGGCCCGGTCATCAACGAGACCCAGCTCACCCGGATCCACTCGTACACCGACATCGGCCGCGGCGAGGGCGCGTCCCTGCTGCTCGGCGGTGAGATCGCGAGTGACGGGGATCTTGCCAACGGCTGGTTCTACCGCCCGACCGTCTTCGCCGGCGTCGATACCTCGATGCGCATCGCCCAGGAGGAGATCTTCGGACCGACTGTGGTGATCATTCCGGTCGGCTCCGTTGAAGAGGCCATCACGGCAGCCAACTCAACGTCGTACGGTCTCAGCCTGAGCCTCTACACCAACGACCTGCGCACGGCATTCCACGCGATCAACGATCTCCACTCCGGGATCGTGTACATCAACGCGCCGACGATCGGCGCCGAGATCCAGCTTCCATTCGGCGGCACGCGCAACACCGGCAATGGGCACCGCGAAGCCGGCGGCCATGTGCTCGACGAATTCACCGAGTGGAAGTCCATCTACATCGATTACAGCGGACGCCTCCAGCGCGCTCAGATCGACACAGAGTGACCTCTGCCGTGAACGGACTCGAGGAGCGGTTCACGAAGCACGAGGGCAGGCGTCTGCGTTATCTGACGGGAGGCTCCGGCCCGCCGCTCCTGCTCTGCCACGGATTCATCGGCGCAGCTGAGAACTTCGAAGACTGGTTCGACGTCCTGCTCACGAGGCGGACCGTGATCGCGCCGGACCTCCCTGGGTTCGGCCGATCGGCGCCACTCGCGGGTGGACACACTGTCCCTGCACTTGCCCGCGCCGCGCTCACCGCTGCGGCCGACGCCGGCGCGGACCACTTCGACGTTGGAGGCCTCTGCCTCGGTTCTCCGATAGCGCTCGCGATCGAGCGCGCGCGTCCAAAGGCAACCGGCCGCCTGATCCTGCACACGCCGCTCGTTTCACCCGCACTGGTGCGGCGCAGATTCCACATTCAGGTCGGATTCATGCTCGCGCCGGGCGTCTATCCCGGGATCGTCTGGCTTGCCCACCAGCGCACCACGAGCGATCTGTACAAGCGCTTCATGGTCGAGGGCAAGGATGTCGACCCCGTCGCGGCGCAGGTGAACTTCGAGAACCAGCTGCTCTCCGATCCGCGTGCCGCACGCGAATGGCTGCACGACGCGCTGCGTCGAGACGACCTCGCCCAGGTTCGAGGATCCGGTCACGCGACGTTGATCCTTGTCGCCGAGCACGATCGCATCGTCAACGTGCCGCGCCTCGAGACCGCGATGGCAGGTGTGCCCGACGTCTCCATGGACGTGATCCGGCAGGCAGGACACGCATGGAGCCCCGAGCTCTCGCGCCGCCAGCGCGAGCTGATCGCGGCATTTCTCGATGACCTGCCGCTGCCCGCCGCGAACCCCGGAGGCGCAGTCGCCGCCGCGTAAGCCGTGGCGCTGCGACCGCCTACGTAAAGGTGGCCGCGGCCAATTGCGTCGTGGCGGAGTGGCGGTGCCCCTCTGGGTCCACCCAGCCGACGACCACATGATCGCCTCCGCGGTAGCGAGCCAGGATCAGACGCAGTGCGCGAATCGAGTCGACGGGGACGCCGTCTATGGAGACGATGGTGTCCATCGGCGCGATGCCGACGATCGCGGCCGGCGTTCCCGGCGACACGTCGATGACGCGCGCTCCCGGCTGGGCAGTGCTGTCCTGCACGTCGATGCCGAGATATGCCCCATGACCCTGGAGAATCGCCGGATCCGGAGTGCTCGCATCGACGTCGCGAACGATCGACATCACACGGTCAATCGGGATGGCGAGTGTCGGCGTCGTGCCGGAGTTGCCGGTATCGAGGCCGAGGACGTTTCCGGACTCGTCCACGAGCGGACCGCCGTCGCCGTTCGCCGGGAGCAGCGCATCGGATTCGATCAGTCCGTTGAGTGTTGGCGCGTTGGTCGTGCCGGACAGAGCGGCGTCAGTCGTTGATTCCAGGCCGGCGACGGCGCCGGGAATGTCAACAGCTGTCCCGCCGCTGACGGAGGTGAGACCGATCGCCGTGACTGCATCGCCGAGGCCGAGGGCTGACGGATTCCCGATGCTGGCGCCGCGAAGATCGGCCGCATTGAGGAGTTGCAGGACGGCGACATCGCTGCTTGGGTCGAGCGCGAACGTGCTTGCCGCGTATCGCGACCCACCATTCACCTGAGCGGCAATGCTCACGGCTCCATCTACGACGCCGTACGTGGTCACCACCTGGCCGGATGCGGTCAGCACGATGCCGGTGCCAGAGATGGTCGCCCCGCTGTCCAGCGTGCTGCAGAGGCCGACGACCCATGCATCGGCCCGGCTGACCCCGCCGGCGGTGATGCCGGTCACGATGAAGCCGGCGGCAGCGCCTCCGACTACCAGCATGGAGATACCCAGCGCCGCAGCGGAAAGCCGCCGCCTTGGGCGCTCAGCCGGCGGAGGCGCACCCGCCCTTTCCATCGCCCTTCATCGTGCCACCCTGCCCAGCGCCGCCGCGAGCCGTGGTCGCAGCACAATGGAGTCGTGCCCCAGTTCCTTCCGTTGCCCCTGCTATGCCTGGGACTGCGACGAGCCGGCGCTCAAGATGGGGCAGGGGCGTGACGCGGGAGGCCACCGAACCCATCCCGGACACGGACGCCGACCGCGCGATCATGGCTTTCATCCGCGAGTCGAGAAAAGCGAGCATGCTGCCGCGAGTCGGGCCGTTCGCGCTGTTGCTGACCGACGTGACCCGGCTGCGTTTTCTCAACTACGGTATTCCCGATGACGGAGCGGATCCGGACGACGCGGCGGTTGCCTTGCTGGTCGCCGCGTTCCGGACTGCCGACCGACTGCCGCGTGTGGAGTTCCTGCCATCAGTGGCACCAGCCCTCGAACCCGTGCTGGCCTCGCATGGGTGGACCGTCGAGGACCGTCTTCCGCTGATGACCTGCACGACTCGGACGCTTCGTGACCTCACGCCGCCGGAAGGAATTCTGGTGCAGGCGCCCTCGGACGACGTCGAACTGCTGGAGATGGCCCGCCTCCAACATGACGCCTTCGGGGAGACCGAAACGGTCGACGATCGCACCGTCGCCCGGTTGCGCGGCTCCCTGAGTCGCGGTGCGCGTGCACTGGTCTGCGTCGACGCCCACACTCGCCGGATGGTAGGTGCCGCGCAAGCGGGCGTGCCGGCGGGCGGTGCGACGGAGTTGGTAGGGGTCGCTGTCGCGGCGTCGCACCGGCGGCGCGGGCTTGCCGCGACGATGGTGTCGATGCTCACGCATCAGGCATTCGCAGCCGGCCTGACAACCGTATTCCTCGAAGCCGCACCGGGAGCCGACGGGGCGTATCGCAACGCCGGGTTCGAGCGGACATCCACCAGCGTGCACATGTCGCTCGGGGGTGACGCCGACGCCTGAACCGGCGGCGACCACCGAACGCCGATGGCCGCCGCCGGCGCTTCGGGTTCGACCGTTCCGCTGGTACTGGGCGGCGCAATGGCCGACGCTGCTGGGAACCTGGATGCAGGTGGTGGCGCTCGGCTATCTCGTGTATCAGCGCACCGGCAGCACCACCGCTGTGGCCGTCGTCGCGGCTGCGGATGGCATTCCGTCGGTGATCCTCTCGCTCGCCGGCGGTGTGCTGGCCGACCGGCTTCCGCGCCGGCGCATTCTGCTGGTCACGCAAACGCTGCTCGGCCTGAGCGCCGGTTCGCTTGCGATCCTCGTCGCGACGGGACACGCGAGTTTCACGGCGATCCTCATCGTGGCGATCGTGTTCGGCGCCACCGACGCCGCCGATCTTCCGACTCGCCAGGCGCTCGTCGCTGACCTGGTGGATCGCCACCTCGTCGTCAATGCCGTCGCTCTCGGAGCAACAGCCATGAGTGCAACGAGGATCGTCGGGCCGTCTGTTGCGGGCCTGCTCATCGGCTTCGCCGGCCCTGCTGTGTGCTTCGGCTTTCTCTCGGTCGCGTACCTCGCCCCGATTGTCGTGCTGCTGACGGTGATCCCCGATGTCGTGCCACTCCCGCGGGCGGCCGGTGCCACCGCGTGGGGTGAGCTCGTCGCAGGGCTCCGCGTCGCTGCCGCCGACCCGCTTGTTCGCGGTGTCGTGATCGTGGCCGCAGTTCTCGCGTTCTGCGGCGTCTCGTACATGCCTTTTCTGCCAGTTCTGGCGAAAACGCAGCTGCATGTCGGGCCCGAGGCGCTCGGCATCATGTACAGCGTCGGTGGCATCGGCGGCCTGGTGGGTGGGCTCGCGATCGCGTCCATGGGACGAGGGGCCGGCCGGCTGCAACTCATGCTCGTGGGCGGCATCGTGTACGCAGCGAGCCTGTTCGCGGTGGCCCACGGCACCGCACTCTGGGTCACGTTGCCGGCTTTGGTGGGCATCAGCTTCGCGTTCGTGGCCGTCAGCACGTCGATGACCACGTTGCTGCAGACGGACACCGACCCAGCTCTGCGAGGGCGCCTGCTCGGCATCTACGCGACGATCTTCGCTGGGCTGCAGCCACTGGGCACGGTCTTCTACGGATTGGTGCCCAAATCCATCGGGCTGTTCAATGCCGTCGGGGTCGGCGCGCTCCTGGTCGGGGCAACCACGGTGGCGGTCGTGGCCACGCCGTCGTTCCGGGCCCGAGTGAGCGGGCTGACCACCGGCCGAGCCGGACCCGCCGCGGCCCCGGATACACTGGCCTGAGGATGTTCCAACCAAGGGGCAGGGTGGCATGCATTGCCGCGTGCGCACTCGCCGTGGTCGCCTGCGGGTCCACTTCCACGGCTCCACCCAAACCGTCTCCTGTCATCGCGCGAGTCGGCGACGAGAGCATCACGCTGGCGCAGTTCAACGTTCGTTATCAGACGACGATCGTGAGCATCGAGCAGGGCGGTGGTCCGCTAGAGGACCCAGCGCAGACCACCGCACTCCGCGCCGACATCCTGCGCAGCCTGATCATCGACGCCGTGATCCGAGAGGAGGCGGTCAAGTTCAACCTCGAGGCGACGCCTGCCGAGATCCAGGCGCAGGTCGACACCGATGCGCAGCAGGCGGGCGGCATGGCTGCGCTGAAGACAGAGCTGGCAGGCGCGGGAGGGTCCATCGCGCAGCTCCAGGATGAGATCAGCTCCGACCTCAACGAGCAGCGTGTCGAGAACCTTTTCGCGGAGGAGCGCGCAGTCCAGGTCGAGAAGATCCTCGCCACGGGTGCGAACTTCGAGACGACGGCGAAGACATGGTCGGACGACACCGGGACCAACACAAAGGGCGGCGACCTCGGCCTGCTCACCACCGCCAACCTCGCCACGTATGACCCGGCCTTCAGTGCCGCGGTAAAGGCACTGGCCGTCGGCAAGTACACGACGACGCCGGTGCACGATGCCGGTGGCTACGACATCGTGATGCTGTACGCGGAGTCCACCAAAGGATGGAGCGTGCGGCACATCCTGATCGCTGCGCCAACGCCCTATTCCGTGATGGATGACCACCACGGCAAAACCGGCTGGGTGAGGTGCTTTCTCGCAGTTCCTCTCGCTGAGCCCGGATTGACCGCGGCGAAAGCGCTGCAGAACGAATTGCGGGCGCGCATCCCGGACGTTCGGTGGGCGCGTCCCGAGACGCTTCACCTCACGGTCCATTTCTTCGGAGCAATCGAGGAGGCTCGAGCAGACGCCGCACTCGATGCGGTGCAACCCGTTGCGGGTCGGACATCACCCTTCGATGTCGTCCTGGACCGGCTCGGCGCATTTCCGGCACACGCGATCCCTCGCGTGCTGTGGCTCGGTCCTGCGCGCGACATCGCACCCCTGACCGCGCTTGCGCTCGAGTGTCGCACCGTGCTCGATGGAGCGGGCTTCGAGGTCGAGAGTCGCCGGTATCACGCGCACTGCACGCTCGGCAGACCGCGACTGCCATGGAGTGACAACGCGCGCTCCGCCTGGGGAGAGTGGGTGACTGCGGCCGCGAATCAGACGGAGATTCGGTTCACCGCGCGACGGCTCGTACTGTTCGATTCGCGGCCCGCGCCAGGAGGTGCCGTGTACACGGAACGCAATTCCCTCGCGTTCTCCGGAGCCTGAGACCGGCTCAGCGGTAGCGCGGATCGACGAGCTCGGTGTCGAGCCCGTAATGCTCGATCGCCGCGGCAACCACATGGCGGGGGATCTGCTCCTGCTGCATGAGCCCGTCGAGCACGGCCACGGAAATCGAGCTTGCGTCGACCTCGAAATGGCGGCGCAGCGCCACGCGTGTGTCGCTCCGTCCATAGCCGTCGGTGCCGAGCGGGATGAACGGTGCCTGCACGAAACGTCCGATCTGATCGGGCACAGCTTTCAGGTAATCGGTCACCGCCACGATCGGCCCGCCGTCGGGGCCGAGTTGCTCGTCCACATACGCGACGCGCGGTTCGGCGTCGGGATGCAGCCGGTTCCAGCGCTCGACATCGAGCGCGTCCTGACGCAGCAACTGGTAGCTCGTGGCGCTCCACACCTCGGCTGCGACGTCGTGCTGCTCGAGCAGCATCGCCTGTGCCTCGAGCGCGGCATTGACGGCGCTCCCGCTTGCGAGAATGCGCGCGCGGTGCGTGCGCTCGCCTTCCGCCGCCTTGTACAGGTAGAGCCCGCGCAGGATGCCGTCCTCGCTGCCCTCCGGCATCGGCGGCATCGGGTAGTTCTCGTTGTACAGCGTGATGTAGTAGAAGATGTCCTCGCCGTCGACATACATGCGCCGCATGCCGTCACGGATCACGGTAGCGAGTTCATACGCGAACGCAGGGTCGTAGATCTTCACGTTCGGGATGGCGCTGAACAGCAGCGGCGAATGTCCATCCTCGTGCTGCAGCCCCTCGCCGTTCAGCGTCGTGCGTCCCGCGGTGCCTCCGAGCATGAAGCCGCGGCCACGCGAGTCGCCGAAGGCCCAGATGAGGTCACCGACTCGCTGATACCCGAACATCGAGTAGTAGATGTAGAACGGGATCACCGCCTGACCGTGCGTTGCGTACGCCGTTCCCGCAGCGGTGAAGCTGCCCATCGAGCCGGCTTCGGTGATGCCTTCCTCGAGAATCTGCCCGTCAACCGCTTCGCGGTAGCTGAGCACCATTCCCGCGTCGACGGGCTCGTAGCGCTGCCCGAACGGCGCGTAGATCTTCACCTCGCTGAACAAGGCGTCCATGCCGAACGTGCGCGCTTCGTCCGGAATGATCGGAACGATGCGGTTGCCGACACCCGGGTCGCGCAAGAGGTTGCGCAACAGCCCTGCGAACACCATGGTTGTTGAAGCCGCGCGCGTCCCGCTGCCGGTGATGAACTCCGAATAGAGCGCCTCTCCCGGCAGTTCGAGCGGCTTGGAGCGGACGACTCTGCGCGGCAACATGCCGCCGAGCGCGCGGCGGCGCATCAGCAGGTACTCGACCTCGTCCGATTCAGCGCCGGGGTGGTAGTACGGCGGCTTGGCGTCGGAGAGCTTCTTGTCGCTGATCGGCAGCTCGAGCAGGTCGCGGAACGCGCGCAACTCGGCTTCACCGATCTTCTTGATCTGATGCGTCGAGTTGCGCGCCTCGAAGCCCGTCCCGAGCGTCCATCCCTTGACCGTATGCGCGAGGATGACGGTCGGCGCGCCGTGCTGTTCGAGCGCGAGCTTGTACGCGGAGTAGACCTTGCGATAGTCGTGACCACCACGACGCAGATGGCGGAGATCGTCATCCGAGAGGTGCTCGACCATCTTGCGCAGGCGCGGATCCGGCCCGAAGAAATGCTCGCGGATGTACGCGCCACTTTCGGTCGCGTACTTCTGAAACTCACCGTCGGGCACGCGGTTCATCTGATCGACGAGCACGCCGTGCACGTCGCGCGCGAGCAACTCGTCCCACTCGCGAGCCCAGATCACCTTGATCACGTTCCAGCCGGCGCCGCGGAAGATGCCCTCCAGCTCCTGGATGACCTTCCCGTTGCCGCGCACCGGCCCGTCGAGACGTTGCAGGTTGCAGTTGACGACAAACGTGAGGTTGTCGAGCTGTTCGCGTGCCGCGAGCGACAGCGCGCCGAGCGTCTCCGGCTCATCACACTCGCCGTCGCCGAGGAAGCACCACACGTGGCTCTCGCTGGTGTCGGCGATGTGCCGGTTGTACAGATAGCGGTTGAACCGCGCCTGGTAGATCGAGTTGAGCGGCCCGAGCCCCATCGACACCGTCGGGAACTCCCAGAACTCCGGCATGAGGCGCGGGTGGGGATAGGAGCTCAACCCGTTGCCGCCGGTCTCCTGACGGAAGTTGTCCATCTGCGCCTCGGTGATCCGGCCCTCGAGATACGCGTGCGAGTACATCCCGGGAGCGGCGTGCCCCTGGTAATAGATCTGGTCGCCCGAGTTGCCATCGTCCTTGCCGCGGAAGAAGTGGTTGAAGCCCACCTCGTAGAGCGACGCCGCCGACGCATACGTGGAGAGATGGCCGCCGATGCCGTCACTTCGCTTGTTGGCTCTCGTGACCATGACTGCCGCATTCCAGCGGACGATTCGGCGGATGCGCCGCTCCATCTCCTCGTCGCCGGGGAACCACGGTTCCTCATCCGGCGGGATCGTGTTGATGTACGGCGTCGACACCAGCGACGGCACCGGGACCTGGAGGCGACGGGCACGCTCGAGGAGCTTGCCGATGACAAAGCGGGCCCGGACCGTGCCCTCTGAGGCGACCAGCGCGTCGAGGGACTCGAGCCACTCGCCGGTCTCTGCCGAGTCCGCGTCGGGAAGCTGATGAAGGAAGGCGTCGAACGTCATTCAAGGCGAGGATATACACCAGAGCGTTCCAAACCGCCTGATTCCCGTCACGCGGGCTTTGCACCAACCTGTGGTACTGTCGAGGCAAGTGCTCGCGCATCGGCGAGCCATGCCTCTTGGTGAACCCTCTCTCCGTCAGTCAGCTGGCGGGTCTCAAGAATCCGGCACACGACATTCCAGCGAGGGGATTCTGGGACAACGGGAATGATCCGGGTCCCGAGGTAACACGGTGACAACGTTTGAATCCATCGGCGTGCGTCCGCGCACGTCCGCCGCTCTCGGTCAGAGCGGTTTCACAGAGCCGAACACGGTCCAGCAGGAGGCGATTCCGCCGCTGCTGGCACGCCAGGACTGCGTGATCGAGGCGCCGACCGGGTCTGGAAAGACTCTCGCGTACGTCGTTCCACTGGTCGAGCGGTTGGCCGGACATCAGGGTCACGGCGCGAGAGCGCTGATCGTCACCCCAACCCGCGAACTGGCCACCCAGGTCAACGCGGTGATCCGCAAGGTCGACCCCGCGCTGCGCACAGTGATCTGCATCGGTGGCGTCGGATACGGCCCACAAACCGGCGGACTTCGCAATGCGCCCGACGTGATCGTTGGATGTCCCGGACGGCTCCTCGACCTCGCCAGCAACGGTCTCGCGCGACTGCGTGACATCGAGTACCTGGTGCTCGATGAAGCCGACGAGATGCTCGACCAGGGCTTCGCAAAGGACGTCGAGAAGATCATCTCGATGTGCCCCACATCGAACAGCAGCGCCCGCCGTCAGACGGTCCTCGCCTCGGCGACGATGCCCGACTGGGTGCAGCGGATGATCACGAAGCATCTGTACGAGCCGGCCCGCGTGCGGGTCGTCAACGAGCAGGTTCCAGCGCTCGAACACGGCGTGATGAACGTCATCAAGTCGCAGAAGATCGACGCGCTCTCACGCCTCCTGCGCCGCCAGAGTGCAGCCGAGCTGAACCAGACGATCGTGTTTCATCGCACCAAGCACGGTGCCAAGAAGCTTGTGCGCGACCTGCTTCGCATGGGTCACACGGCGGGCGAGTTGCAAGGCAACCTTTCGCAGAACGCACGCGACCGTGCGCTCGATTCCTTCCGCGCGAATCGCACGGAAGTGCTGGTCGCAACCAACGTCGCGGCACGAGGCATCGACGTCGTGAACGTCGGACTGGTCATCAACTTCGAGCTGCCGGAGACGCCGCAGTGGCTCACGCACCGCGTGGGTCGCACCGCGCGAAACGGCAACGAGGGCAAGGCGATCACGTTCCTCAGCGAGGAGGACGGCGAACAGTGGCGCAAGCTGCGCCGCCTCGGTGCGCCTGCACTTCCGGAGATCGATGGCACGCTTCTGCTCACCACCGGTGAGTGGAAGCTCGGTGCACCGCCGCGCGAGACGGCTACGCCAGCGCCTGCTCCAGGTCGGCCGTCAAGTCATCGACGTCCTCAATACCGACGGACAGGCGCACCAGCCCGTCGCTGACGCCGACCCGGGTTCGGGTCTCCTCAGGTATCGATGCGTGGGTCATCAGGGCCGGGCTCTCCGCGAGGGACTCCACTGCACCGAGTGACTCGGCGAGCGTGAACACGCGCAGTCGTTCGAGAAACGACAGTGCAGCAGCGCCCGACGACACCTCGAACGACACCACGCCGCCGTAGTATCCGCCCATCTGGCGGTGCGCCAGCGCGTGTCCCGGATTGCTCTCGAGCCCTGGGTAGTAGACGCGCGTCACGGCGTCCTGACCTTCGAGCCAGCGCGCAATCGCAAGCGCGTTCTCGCATTGCCGGATCACCCGAAGTTGCAGTGTCTTGAGGCCGCGCAACAGCAGCCAGCAATCGAACGGCGATGGCACCGCGCCGACGGCGTTCTGATGGAAGCGCAGCTGCTCGGCGAGTTCGTCGTCCGAGGTGAGCACCGCGCCACCAAGCACATCGCTGTGGCCGCCGAGAAACTTCGTCGAGCTGTGGATGACGAGGTCGGCGCCGAGCTCGAGCGGACGCTGCAACACCGGGCTGGCGAACGTGCTGTCCACCGCGACGAGCGCGTGGGCGCCGTGGACAAGCTCGCTCACCGCATCGAGGTCGACGACGTGCAGGAGCGGATTGGTGGGGGACTCGAGCCAGACCAGCCGCGTGCGGTCGGTCATCGCGGCCGCTATCGCATCGGGATCGGTCGGATCCACCGCCGTGAAGCTGAGGCCGTAGCGCTGGAAGACCTTGTCGAAGAGCCGGAACGTGCCACCGTACACGTCCTCGGTGAAGACCACGTGATCACCGGGATCGAGCAGCAGCATCACCGTGGTCGTCGCGGCGAGGCCCGACGAGAAGGCGAGGCCGTGCCGCGCTCCCTCGAGCGACGCAAGGCACTCCTCGAGGTTGCTGCGTGTCGGGTTGCCGGAGCGCGAATACTCGTATCCCTTGTGCCTGCCGGGAGACTCCTGCGCAAAGGTCGTGGCGAGATGGATCGGGACGACCACGGCACCGGTCGCTGGATCCGGTCCCTGCCCGACATGCAGGGCGCGCGTCGCCAGACCGAGGTGCTTCTTGTGGTCCATGGCGGTCAGCTGCGCCCGCGACGGGCGACGAACTCCAGCAGGTCGCTGCGGGTAATGACGCCGACCGGCAGTTCACCTTCGACGATCATCAGTGCCGGCTCGCCGCCGAGGAGCGCCTCGAACGCCTCCTCGATCGGGGCGCCGGCGGCCACTCGCGCAAAGGGCGGGTCCATCGCTGTGGACACGGACGTGGTGACCACCGAAGGGTCGCGGTAGATCCGGTCGAGCAACGTCCTCTCCTGGATGCTGCCCACCACGCCGCCGCCGACGCTGCTGCCATTCTCGGTCACGAGCAGCTGGGAGATCCCGTACTGCTGCATGAGGTCGATCGCCTCGCCCACCGACTTGCCCGCACCGACGCTGACCAGCTCGGGCACGCCGTCGCTGTGGGAATCGATGACCTCGCGGACGCGGGCCGGGACCAGCCGCTGGAGGTAGCCGTTCTGGCGCATCCACTCGTCGGAGAAGAACTTGCTCAGGTAGTTGCGGCCGGTGTCCGGGAGGAGGACCACGATGACGTCGTCCGGCTTGGAATCGACCGCGACCTGGATCGCCGCGTGCAGAGCGAGGCCGGCCGAGCCGCCGACCAGGATGCCCTCCTGGCGCGCGAGCTTTCGCGCCGCCACGAAGCACTCGCGGTCGGTGACCTGGATGAACTCGTCGACGATCTCGCGGTCGAAGGTGCCCGGCCAGAAGTCCTCACCGACGCCTTCGACCTTGTATGGCGCGATCTCGCCGCTGAAGATCGAGCCCTCCGGATCGGCGCCGACCACCCGAACGGCGGGGTTCTGCTCCTTGAGGTACTTGCCGACGCCACTGATCGTGCCCCCGGTGCCCACGCCCGCGACGAACGTGGTGATGCGGCCGTCCGTCTGCCGCCAGATTTCCGGTCCGGTGGTTCGGTAGTGCGCCTCGGGGTTGCGCGGGTTGAAGTACTGGTTCGGCTGGAACGCGCCAGGGATCTCGCGGGTGAGGCGCTCGGCAACGGAGTAGTACGACTGGGGTGATTCCCGCTCCACGTTGGTGGGGCAGATCACGACCTCCGCGCCGTACGCGCGGAGCAAGGCGATCTTCTCTGCCGACATCTTGTCGGGCATCACGAAGATCATCTTGTAGCCCTTGATCGCCGCGGCCATGGCGAGCCCGTGGCCCGTGTTGCCGGACGTCGGCTCGATCACCGTGCCACCCGGGCGCAGCAGTCCGCGCCGTTCGGCGTCCTCGAGCATGGACAGGCCGATCCGGTCTTTCACGCTCCCTCCCGGGTTGAGCTGTTCGAGCTTGGCCAGGATGAGAGGACGGAGCCCCTCGGTGACCTTGCTCAGCCGGACCAACGGGGTGTTGCCGACCAGGTCGAGGATGCTCTCGACGTACTCCACTGCCCGGCCATTCTACGGCCCTGTGGTGCTCCCTCCCGTGCGCGGATTCCACTCCACCGCGCTTTTGTGACGGCATACTGGCACTGCATGGACCAGGCTGGCAGCCACGAGATTGCCGGGTCGCGGACACACGTCCCTGGCTACACGCTGGATCGGGGGATCAGTATCGACCGAGCCGGTGCGCTCGTCGACGCCCACGACACGGCCACCGGCGCGCAGGTGGTCATCCGGCTGCTGAGCCCGGCGCTGTCCACCGACGCCGCATATCGCCGCCAGCTCCGCCATGACATGGGCGTGCTGGGCGCGCTCCGCCACCAGCACCTCCTCGCAGTCATCGCCTTCGATGACAGGAACGCCGCGATCGTCTACGAGTGGGTGGATGCGGTGACGCTCGGTCACGTCGTCGATATGTCCGGAGCGCTCGCGGCAACGGCAGCGCTCGTGGTCTTCGACGACACGCTTGCCGCACTCGAGGCGCTGCATGCGGCGGGAGTCATCCATCGCGACGTGACCCCGCACGCGGTGCTGCTCGACTCGGGCGGTACCGCGATCCTCCGCGACGCCGGTGTCCCCGCCCCGCCACTCCGCAGAGGCTGGCGGGCCGGCACCCCGCAATACATGGCACCCGAGTTGTGGGCTGGACGCCCGCACACGGTGTCGACCGACATTTATGCGGCCACCGGTGTGCTGGTCGATGCAGTCACCGGGCGACCGCCATATCTGGGCACCGACCTGAGCGGCCTCGGCGTGCAGCACACCCACGGGGCACTGCCCAGCGAGGCGGTGCCGCTGCTTGCGCGCGAGCTGGTGATCCGCGGACTGGCCAAGGACCCGCGCGATCGTCCCGCCAGTGCCGGCGCGTTCCGTCGCGATGTCGAGGTCGCCGGCACCGCCTTCCTGGGGTCTGGCTGGCGCGATCAGGGACGCGCCTGGCTCGCGGTCGTCGTGGCGGAGCGTCTCGCCGATCCGGTTCCCACCGCAGCTCCTGTCGAGTTGCTCGACGACGACGACGACGCGCCGCTTCGTGGCGTTGCGTTCGACACGGCGTCCGATGCCCCGCGCCCCGGCGGCGTGGGGTGGAAGGTGTGGACGGTCGCCGCAGCCGCGGTGGCCGCGCTCGTGGTGATGATCGTGTTCGCGGTGGATGCGCTCGGCGGCCCGGGCGTGCAACCGTCGCCGACGGTGCCGCCGCTGCCGGTGATCACAGCATCGACCGGAGGCGCCGCGACGAACGCGGGTGTGCCGACCGCCATCGACACCGCGGGTGACGCGCCGGCCTCGCCAACGCCGTCGGCAACGCCTGGCCCCACGCCGACGGCGGCGCCGAACACGATGCCGGTCACGTTTGCGCCGTCGCCGACTGCAACGCCCACGGCGACGCCGTCGACGAGTCCGACCCCGCCGCACCACACGCCACGCCCGACGCCTGTTCCGACCTGAGAGCGCGTGCCCTCAGCGCGACGGCGTGAGGTTGTAGACGTCGTCCGCGTAGTCGCGCATCATCCGCGCCGCTGAGAAACGCGGTCCGTTGGTGCGCAGCGAGGCGCGCATCCGCTCCACCCAGCCGCGCGGGATGCCGTTCTCGTCGCGCTGATAGAAGAGCGGCACAACCTCGTGCTCGATGATGTCGAACAGCGTTGCGGCGTCTCGCGAATCCTGCATCGCATGGTCGAAGAGGATGTCGCCCGGGATGGCCCATCCGTTGGTGCCGTTGTATGCCTCCGCCCACCAACCGTCGAGCACCGAGAGGTTGAGACCGCCGTTCAGCGCCGATTTCATCCCGCTCGTGCCGCTCGCCTCGAGCGGCGGTCTGGGGACGTTGATCCACACGTCGCACCCGGCGACCATGTGGTCGGCCGTTGACAGGCTGTAGTTGTCGAGGAAGGCGATCCGGCTCATCGCGCCGGGCTGACGCTCGAAGGAGAACACTCCCTGGGCGGCATGCTTGCCTTCCTCGTCCTGTGGATGTGCCTTGCCCGCGAGCACCATCTGCGCGGGACGATCCTTGTTGTCGAACACGCTCGAGGCGCGCTGCGTGTCGAGGGTCAGTAGCTGGATGCGCTTGTAGCCGGCGAGGCGGCGCGCGAAGCCGAAGGTCAACGCGTGCTCATCGAAGCCGTGCTCCGCTGCCTCGACGTACCAGCGGGGCTCGTCGCGCGCGAGGCGGTTGGCCACACTGCGCACCCGGACGTGTTGCACGAACGCCGCGCGCAAGGCGTTGCGCACTTCCCACAACTCTGCATCCGGGATGTCGTCAACGCCGCGCCACGTGTCGGCGTCGGCGGCGCGCGCCTCCCATCCGGCACCAAGGTAGCGATCCAGCAATTCGCGCATTCTGGGCGCCATCCACGTTGGCACGTGCACACCGTTGGTGACGTGGCCGATCGGCACGGTGTCGGCCGGCCGCTCCGGGAAGAGTGACTGCCACATCTGGCGGGCAACCTCACCGTGGCGGCGGCTCACACCGTTGCGCGCACGGCTCATCTTGATGCCGAGCGGCGTCATGACGAACTGCTCGTGGGGGTTGTCCGGCCGGGTGCGTCCGAGATGGAGGAATCCCTCGAGATCCAGGCCCGCCTGCTCGGGATAATCACCGAGCACCTCGACGATCTCGCTGACGTCGTAGCCCTCATTGCCCGCGGCGACCGGAGTGTGAGTCGTGAAGACCGTGCGCTCGCGTGCGACGGTGAACGCTTCGTGCCGCGAGCGGCCCAGCGCCATCTCGCGGCGCGCGATCTCCAGTGGCGCCAGTGCCGCGTGCCCTTCATTGAGGTGGACGACGCAGGGGTCCATGCCCATCGCATCGAGGACGCGCATCGAGCCGATGCCGAGGAGCGCGTACTGCGCGAGCCTCGTCGGCCGGTCCGCCACATACAGGCGGCTCGTGATCCACTGATCGATCGCCGAGTTCTCCGGGCGTTGCGCATCGAGGAGATAGAGCGGCGTGCGCCCAACGTCGAGCCGCCACACCTGGACCACGACGTCGCGCCCGCGGAGCGGCACCGTCACTGTCAAGGGCACGTCGCCGTTATAGACAAGAGCGGCGGGAACTCGTTCGGGATCGACCTGCAGCCAGTACTCGAGCTGGTATCCCGACCGATCCATGCGCTGCTGGAAATATCCCTGGCGGTAGAGGAGGCCGACACCCACCATCGGCAGCGCCATGTCGGACGCCTCCTTGAGGATGTCACCGGCGAGCACGCCGAGACCGCCTGCATAGATCGGCAGGGATCGGTGCACCGCGAACTCGGCGCAGAGAAACGCCACCGGGCGTTGCGCATTCGCCTTGCCGTCCATGGCCGGACGGCCCATCTCACGGTCGAGCGAGCCGACAAGCTCGGTCAACCTCGTGAGCAGCGTTGCATCGCCGGCGGCGCGCTCGAGCGTGGCGGACGATGTCTCGTCGAGCAACCGGATCGGGTTGTGGTTGCTCGCTTCCCAGCGCACCGGGTCGATCATCCGGAACACGTCGTCTCCGCCCTGCCACCACGACCAGGCGTAGTTGTACGCGAGGCGTGCCAATGGCCCGAGCGGCGACGGCAGGCGCGCCGCGAGGTCCGCGGCAGCGCGGTCGATGTCGGCACTGCCGTCGGCGAGTGCGGGTGTTGCGAGCTCTGTCACCCTCTGCCGTCCTCGCCCAGCGCATGGCGCAGCGCTGCGATACCACCGTGCGGACCACCCGTATGCCGGAAGACCGCAGTCCCGGCGACGAGGACATTGGCGCCGGCATCGACGCACGCCTTCGCGTTTGTTACATCAACGCCACCGTCGACCTCCACCTCGGTGTCCAGCCCCTGACGTTGCACCTCGGCGCGGATGTGCTCGACCTTGCGCAACGTACGCGGTATCAGCGCCTGCCCGCCAAACCCGGGATCGATGGTCATCACGAGCGCGAGGTCGCACGACTCGAGCACGTCGTCGAGCATCGAGGCAGGCGTGCTGGGATTGATCGCTGCTCCGGAGCGGCAGTCGAGTGCTCGAATCGATGTGAGCGTGCGATGCAGGTTTGGGCACGCCTCGTAGTGCACGGTGATCGCGTCAGCGCCTGCGCTCGCGAACGTGCCGAGATGCGCGTCGGGATTGACGATCATCAGATGCAGTTCGAGCGGCAGCGTCGTTGCTCGCCGGAGCACCCGGACGGTGTCAGTGCCGAAGGTGAAATTGGGGACGAAGACGCCGTCCATCACATCGACGTGGATGCGTTCGGCCCCACTGTCCTCGAGGTCATGCGCAGCCTTCGTCAGATGTCCGAAGTCGGCGGCGAGCAGGCTCGGAGCGATCCGGATGGCGTCGCGGCAGGGCTTCCACGTCGATCGCGGCACCCGCGGATTCTGGCAGAGGCGGGTCAGCGGACTGCCGAAATTCTCTGAGCCGTCACTCTGCCGCGGCAGCCGCGTCCAGGAACCACGCCAGCATCCCGTCGGTCGGGCGTATGCGGGAGGCCGGCACTTCGCCCCTGGCGGTGGCCGCGAGCGCCTCGTGCTTGGCGGCGCCGGTGACCATGAATCCGACGGCCACGGCGGCATTGATCATCGGGTACGTCAGCGTGATCCGGTCAAAAGGCGAGTAATCGGCGAGACCGCGGGTTGCCCAGTGATCGGTGACCTCCAGCGCCGGTGTCCCCGGAAAGAGGGAAGCGGTATGGCCGTTCTCACCGAGCCCGAGGAGCACCAGGTCAAGCTGCGGCGCGCCATTTTTGGCGGTTGGCAGGGAAGTGGCAAGGAGGTCGGAATACTCCGCAGCGGCCGCGTCCAGGTCGGTGCGCTCCGCCTGCATGCGATGCACGCGTTCGGGATCGATCGGCACATGCGTCAGCAGCGTGGTCTCGGCAAGCGAGTAGTTGCTCGCCGGGTCGTCCGGCGGGCATGCGCGTTCATCGGCGAAGTACACGTCCCACGTGGCCCACTCGATCCGGTCCTTCCACTCGGGTCCGGCGAGGAGCGAGTTGAGCAGGCGCGGCGTGCTGCCGCCCGACAGCGCGATCGAGAAGCTCCCGTGGTCTTCGTTTGCGCGGCGGGCTTGCGCCGCAATCCAGTGCGCGACCGAGTCCGCGACGTCCTGCGGCGTCGGGCTCACGATGCGCTCGCCGGCGAGATCGCTCAGCGGATCCCGTGGGGCCATGTCAGGGAATATGCCAGGCGCGTCCGTCGCGCGCCATGAATGCCTGCGCTTCTTCTGGACCCCATGTTCCCGCCGCATAGTTGGGGCTGTGCGTACGGTCGGGTGGATGCGCACGCCATCCGTCGAGAATCGCCGTGCAGAAGCGCCAGGCTTCCTCGACCTCGTCCTCGCGTGCGAAGAGTGTCGGGTCGCCGAGCATGCAGTCGAGCAGGAGGCGTTCGTACGCGTCGGGCGATTGCTCCTGAAATGCGGTGCCGTACATGAAGTCCATGTTCACCGACTCGATGCGCAACGCCTGGCCGGGAATCTTCGCGCCGAAGCGGAGCGTGATGCCCTCATCGGGCTGAATGCGCAGGATGAGCAGGTTGGGATCGATGCCGTCCTCGGGCACCTGGCCAGCGGCGAGCGGCACGCTGCCCGCGAACGGTGAATGCGGGACGCGGCGGAACTGAATGACGATTTCCGTCGAGCGTTTCGGCAGTCGTTTGCCGGTGCGCAGGTAGAAGGGTGTGCCGGCCCAGCGCCAGTTGTCGATGTCGACCTTGATGGCGACATATGTCTCGCGCAGGGAGTCGGGGGCGACGCCTTTCTCCTCGCGATAGCCGGGAACGGGTTCGCCGTTGATGAAGCCTGCGGAGTATTGCCCGCGAACGGAATGCGAGAGCGCGTCGTCGGGATGGATCGGCCGCACGGCTCGCAGCAGCTTCACCTTCTCATCGCGAACCATCTCGGCCTGGAAGTTCGACGGCGCCTCCATGCCCATGATCGCGACGAGTTGCATGATGTGGTTCTGCACGATGTCGCGCAGCGCACCCGCTTCCTCGTAGTACGAGCCACGGCCCTCGACACCGATCTCTTCCGCCACGGTGATCTGCACATGGTCGATGTACTGGCGATTCCACAACGGCTCGAAGATGCCGTTGGCGAAACGGAAGACCAGCAGGTTCTGCACGGTCTCCTTGCCGAGGTAGTGGTCGATACGATAGATCTGCTCTTCGAGCAACGCGGTGTGCAGGCGCTCGTTCAACTCGCGCGCGGTCGCGAGGTCGCGTCCGAACGGCTTCTCGATGATCACGCGCACGAAGGTCCCGGGCGGCTGCGCCGTGAGGCCGACCGCGTGCAGACGCTCGACCAGCGGTATGACCGCATTCGGCGGCGTGCTGAAGTAGAGGAGGTGATTGCCGTTGGTCCCGCGCTCGCTATCAGCCTTCGCGAGGGCCTGCTTGAGGGCATCGAAACCGTCCGGCGCATTCATGTCGTATTCGACGTACTGCAGACCAGCGGCGAACTTGTCCCATCCCCCGGTGGTCAGGTGAACGCGACCGAATTGCTCGACTCCTTCGCGCATGTCGGCGAGGAACTGTTCCTCGGTGAAATCGCTGCGTCCCGCGCCGATAACGGTGAACCCATCCGGCAGGGCCCCCTCGGACGCGAGCGCATACAGCGCAGGGACGAGCTTGCGCTTGGTGAGGTCACCACTCGCGCCGAAGATGACGACGCAGAATGGCACCGGCGTGCGCGGCTCGCGGCGGCGTTCGAGGAGTGGGTGCTCGGCGGTCAGTGTGATGCCGGTGTCCCCGAGGTGGTCTCCGCTTTCACGGCGTGTCCACCAAATTCGTTGCGCAGCGCCGCGATGACCTTGTTGCCGAAGCCGTCTGGAAGCCGCGACTGATACCGCATCATCAGCGACATCGCGAGCACGGGCGCGGGCACTGAGAGTTGCATCGACTCTTCAAGCGTCCAGCGGCCCTCGCCCGAGTCGTCGACCCAGCCGCGCAGCTGGTCCAGCTGCGGGTCACGCCCAAAAGCGAGTTCCGCTAGCTCGAGCAACCACGAGCGCACCACGCTCCCCTGGTTCCACAGGTGCGCGATGGCATGCAGGTCGAGCTCTCCAAAGTCCTGCTTCGCCTGCATGATGGCGAACCCTTCCGCGTACGCCTGGAGCATCCCGTACTCGATGCCGTTGTGCACCATCTTCACGAAGTGCCCAGCGCCTGGTGGCCCGACATGCAGAAAACCGTCGGGTGGCGCAAGCGTGTTGAAGATGGGGCGCCAGTGGTCGACGTTCTCTTTCTCGCCGCCGGCCATCAGGCAGTACCCAACCTCGAGACCCCAGACACCGCCGCTGGTTCCAGCGTCGATGAAGCTGATGCCCCGCTCGGCGCTGCTCGTCGCGCGAGCAACGGAGTCGTGGTAATTGCTGTTGCCGCCATCGATGATGGTGTCGCCCTTCTCGAGGAGCGACTGCAGCGCCGCGACCGTGTCGTCGGTGATCTTTCCTGAAGGCACCATGATCCAGACGCCGCGCGGTTTGTCGAGCGCCGCAATCAGTTCATCGATGCTTTCCGTCGTCGTGGCGCCGAATGCCTCGACGCTCGCGCGTGCTTCCGGGTTGGGATCGTATGCGACAACTGCGTGGTCACCGTCGCGACGGAGCCGGTGCACCATGTTGGCGCCCATCCTGCCGAGCCCGACAAAGCCGATCTGCATGGTGGTCAGTCCTTCGATGTGATGGCTGCGCTCAGTGCGCCGCCGTGGCTGCGGTGACTGCGTCGGTGAGGCTCGCGAGCCCCGCGGCGAGGTCGCCCGCGATGTGGACGCGGATGACGCGCCGGCCGTGATTGCGCAGTGACTGGAGGTCTCCCGCCGACTGCGCTCGCTTGAGAATCGAGAAGGTGTATGGCGAGCCGGGGATGGTGACGTCCGTCCCGTCATCGGCGGTGATCTGGATGTACACGCCGGTGTTCGGGCCGCCCTTGTGCAGCTGGCCGGTGCTGTGCAGGAATCGCGGACCGATCCCGAGCGTGGTGGCGAGCTTGCGCGAGTCGCGAATGGCGATGCGCAGGTGCTGCAAGGCGGCGTAGTTGCTGTCGTCGGGCGTGACATACGCCATCAGCGCGACGTAGTCGCCGGGGTTTGCCGTGTCGAGATGTTGAGCGAGTGCCCCGGCTGCGCTCGTGCCGGTGACTTCGCCGTAGAAGCGCAGGGCGCCGTCGGTGACCGCTGCAGCCTCCTCAGGCAGCGATCCGGTCTGCTCGTACTGCTGCAGCACCGCTTGCGTGTTGTCCTTTGATTCCTTGACGTTGGGCTCGTCGAAGGCGTCGATGGAGAGATGCGCACCCGCCACCGCCGTTGCGAACTCCCAACGGAAGAACTCCGCAGCGAGGTCGTACTTGTCGACGAGGTCGAAGCGGATCACCGGATGACCCGCACTCTCGAGCTCATCAACGGAGCGATCGAAGTTGGCGTTGTCGCCGAGCCGCAGCGCGACGAACAGCCGGTCGTTGGAGTACACGGAAGGAGCGCCGATCGGCTCGTCACCGATTGGGATGATTCCCTTGCCTTCCTTGCCGGTGCTCTCTGCGATCAGTTGCTCCGCCCACAACGAGTACGCCTCGATTTCCTTGGGCGCGAGAATCGTGACCTTGTCGCGCCCCTGGTCATGAAGCGCACCCATGATCGTGCCAAGAGCTGACCCACTGTTCAGGTCGCCGGGGACGCCTGCAGCGCAGTTTCGGCGCATATCCGCGGCGCGAGCGAGGAGCAACTCGCAGTCGATTCCCGCGATTGCCGCCGGCACGAGGCCGAACATGCTCAGCGCGGAGTAGCGGCCACCGATATCCGGTGGGTTCTTGTACAAGTGCCGGAACCCGCGCTCGCGCGCGGTGTTGGCGAGTCCTGTTCCGGGGTCGGTGACCGCGATGAAGTGTGAGCCGGTGTCGTCACCGACGGCTTGCGTGCGCTCCCAGAAATGCGCGAGGTGCGACAGCGTCTCCACCGTTGTTCCCGACTTGCTCGACACGATGTATCCAGTCGTCGCCGCGTCCGTTGCGCCCGTCACTCGCGTGATCGCAAGGGGGTCGGTGGTGTCGAGCACGTGGAGCGTTGGCTGACCTTCGGCGCTACCGAAGGAGCTGCGCAGCACTTCGGGGCACAGGCTCGAGCCGCCCATGCCGAGCACGATGCAGTCGCGCCACCCCGCCTCACGAACCTCGAGTGCCAGGGCCTTCAGCGCCGGGAGTTGCTCGTGCATGGCGCCGATGACATCGAGCCAGCCGAGGCGGTTGTTGATCACCACTGCTGCGGCTGCGTCATCCGGCTTCCAGACGTTCGGGTCGCGATGCCAGATGCCGGTCGCGATGTCCGTCGCCGCGGGTGTATCGAGCGCTACTGCGGTTGCGCCGGTGTTGAAGTGCTGACGCTTCGAGTATCCAGAACCCATGGTGTCGATCTTTTCCGCGATTCCGCGGATCAACTCGTTGTACGAGTCTGCGAACTGCTTCACGCCGTCATCGAGCAGCTTCTGCGTGACGGCTTCCATGTCGATGCCGGCCTCGGCGAGCTGGTCCATGACGCGGTGCGCGGCCGGGTAGTCGGCCTTGACGGTGTCGCCGGCAACCACTCCGTGATCGAGGAAGGCCTCGATGGTGGCGGGCGGCATTGTGTCCACGGTGTCCGGACCGATCAGCGCTTCCGCGTAGACCACGTCGCGATAGTTGGGATTCTTGGCGCTGGTGCTTGCCCAGAGCGGACGCTGCACATGGCCGCCGGCGGCGCGTAGCGGCGCAAAACGCTCGCCGCCGAAGCGCTGCTCGAACAGCTCGTACGCGAGGACGGCGTTGGCGATCGCCGCCTTGCCCAGCAAGCCCTCGATGAGCGCATTTCCCGGATCGGCCGCGAGCTTCTCCTCGAGCAGCTTGTCCACAAGCGTGTCAACGCGGCTCACGAAGAACGATGCAACCGAATGCACGTCGAGCGACTGACCGTCCTTGTGCCGAACCTCGAGTGCCGAGATGTACTGCTCGATCACGCGTTCGTGCATTGCGAGCGCGAAGATCAGGGTCACGTTCACGTTCCGCCCGTCGGCGATGGTCCGATGGATGGCCGGCATGCCCTCGAGCGTTGCCGGGATCTTGATCATGAGGTTGGGGCGGTCGACCCGCTCCCAGAGCGTCCGCGCAGTCGCGATGGTGGCATCCGTGTTGTGCGACAGCGACGGCGGCACCTCGAGGCTCACGTATCCGTCAGCGCCTCCCGTGCGCTCGTGCACCGGGCGGAGGATGTCCGCGGCGCCCTGGATATCGGTGATGGCCAGCTCGGTGAACACGTCATTGGGATCGTCGATCCCGGAGTCGATCAGCTCGCGGATCTGCGCGTCGTAGAGGTTTCCCTCGGCGATCGCCTTCTGGAAGATGGTGGGATTGCTGGTCAGCCCGGTGACGTTCTCGTCGGCGACGCGATGTTGCAGCTGACCAGTGGTGACGAGTTCGCGGCTGATGAAGTCGAGCCATACCGACTGGCCACGCTCGCCGAGTTGCTGCAGTGGCGTTGTCATGCGTTGACCTCCGCGCCAGCGCCCACCAGCGTATTCACTGCGGCGACAATCGCATCCGCGTCGATCCCTGCTGCTGCCATCAGTTCCTCCGGGCTCGCGGAACCGGGAAGGCCACGCACGGCGAGATGCGTCACGCGCGGTGGGTTCTCCTCCAGCGCGAGCGCCTCCATCACCGCGGCTGCGAGACCGCCCTGCGGGTAGTGGTCCTCGACGATGACGAAGCGTCCTGCCGTCGCGTCGCTGGCCTCACGCAGGGTGACGACGTCAATCGGCTTCACCGAGTAGAGGTCGATTACACGGCAGGCGATGCCGGTGCTCGACAGCCGTTCGGCCGCGTCGATGCAATGGTGCAACGTCACGCCTGCGCCGATCAGCGTCACGACGTCATTCGTCGATTGGCGCACCACCTTGGAGCCGCCGATGGGGAACTCCTCGTCGTTGTTGTAGATGACGGGATACGCGCCGCGCGTGGTGCGGATGTAGCTGATGCCTTTGAGGTCCGCCATCTGCGCAACGAGTTTCGCGGCGGACACCGCGTCACTCGGATACAGGACTGTCGACGTGTGCACCGCGCGCAGCGACGCGATGTCCTCGAGCGCCATCTGCGACGGGCCGTCGGCGCCGATCTCGCAGCCGGCGTGCGAGCCCGAGAGACGGATTGTCACCTCCGAAACGCCCGCCATGCGGACGAAGTCGTATGCGCGAGAGAAGAACGCAGCGAATGTCGATGCGAACGGCGTGTATCCGCGAACCGACAAACCGACAGCGCTCGCGACCATCTGCTGTTCCGCGATGAACATCTCGAAGAACCGGTCTGGGTACGCGGCCTTGAACTCATCGGCATGCGTCGAGTTGCTCACCTCGCCGTCAAGGGCAACAACGTCGTGGCGCGCGCCGAGAGCGCGCAGCGCATCCCCGTATGCCTTGCGAGTCGCGACCTTGTCGCCGATGTCGTATGTCGGGATCTCAACCGCGGAGTCAGTCGCGCTCGCCGACGCCGACTCGAGCGCCTCCGGCGGCCGCACGTCAATGCGCAAGTCACGCTCACCGCCTAGCTCCGCGATTGCTCGTACGGCCATGTCCGGCGGCAGCGCCTTCCCGTGCCAGCCGTCCTTGTTCTCGATTTCCGAGAACCCCTTGCCCTTGATGGTGCGGGCGATGACGACACTCGGCCGGTCGCCGTCGGAACGCGCCGAGGACAGGGCCTCATCGATCTGCGTCAGGTCGTGACCGTCGATGACGATGGCCCGGCAGCCGAAAGCTTCGACGCGGCGCCGATAGACATCCAGGTCCCACTCGTACTCGGTGGGCCCGCGCTGCCCAAGCCGGTTCACGTCGAAAATCGCCGTGAGGTTGGAAAGGCCGTAGTGACCGGCCTTGTCGAGGGCTTCCCAGATGGACCCTTCGGCGAGTTCGCTGTCGCCGCAGAGCACCCAGACGTGGAAGGGGAGACGGTCCAGGTACTTGCCGGCGAGGGCGACCCCGACGGCAATGGCGAGCCCCTGCCCAAGGGAGCCGGTGGCCACGTCAACCCACGGAATGATCGGCGTGGGATGGCCCTCGAGCCGCGAGCCGAACGTCCGGTAGGTCATCAACTCCTCATCGGTGATGGCGCCGACCGCCTTGTACAACCCATAGAGGAGTGGCGACGCGTGGCCCTTGGAGAAGATGAGGTGGTCGTTGTTGGCCAGGTCCGGGTTATCGAAGTCGTAGCGGAGATGGCGCGCGGCGAGGACGGTGATCAGATCGGCCGCGGACATGCTGGAGGTCGGGTGCCCCGACCCCGCTTTGGTGCTCGCGCGGATCCCATCGACTCGGATCTGCTGGGCAACCTCGCCCACGAAGTCGAGCGCAGGAAGCGCTCCTGTGTCGACACTGCCGGTCACCGCCATGGAACCACCTCCGTTGAGCTCTCTGAACTGGAATCATGCCGCGATCGACCCCGCTGGCGTGGTGCGGTATTGGTTAAGGCGCTATGGGGTACAGTCACGGCTCTGGCGCGCGCCTATAGCTCAGTCCGGATAGAGCGTCTGACTACGGATCAGAAGGTCGGGGGTTCAAATCCTCCTGGGCGCGCCACCCCCGATTTTGTATTCAAATCTCGGGGTGTTGAGGGGTTTTTAGGGGCTGTTCGTCGGTGTATCATGCCGTGCATCAGACGCTCCATAGCAGCGGGTTAGTCGAAAAACCCGCTGTAACTTTTGGGAGGGTGCAGTGGCCAGCGTTCTTGCCGTCGTGCGGCCGCCCGCTCCTAGCGCGATCTCCGCGTTGGTCCGGGAGTTCGTCGACGAGAAACGGGCTGAGGGAGCCTCGCCGAAGACCG
>JBEKKP010000007.1:0-51548 GCA_050010655.1 Candidatus Dormibacteria bacterium | reverse complement strand
CGTCGCGACTGTAAAGACGACCACAACGGGAGCCAGCCACTGCAACGCGTGGCTTGACCGAATCAGCGTCGACGTGTGGGACGACATAACCGTTATCTCCTTGGCACTACTGACAATTGATCCGTCGATGCGCGATGGCTTTCAACAGCTACCCCGCGCTTGCTGCGCCGGACCGTTATTCGCAACCTCAGTCCAGTTGACGCCATTCCACGTCCACGTGTCACCGAGGGATCCCTGTGGGTTGGCGACTGGCCCGCCGTAAAGGACGTCGACACGGAGCTCGGGGTCGTACGCCATCATTCCGGACTCGGTCTGGACGCCGCGCGCAGGCGGAACGTTCCGAGGATGTACCTGAATCCACTCGGAGTCATTCCAGATCCACGTGTCGTTGTTATTGCCGCCGTTCTCTTCGCCGCCGAAAAGGACAATGGTCTGATTGGCATCGTCCGCTGCCATCACAGTTGCATCGCGAGCCGCGGGCTGAGTCGCGCCCAATGGGAAGTGCGCCAGGCTCCAAGCCCGGCCGTCAAAAACCCACGTCTCGTTTGAGTAAGGCGTTACCTCGCCCTCGCCACCAAACATCACCAGTGTGTGGGACACGGCGTCGTAGGCCATCACCGCTTCCGCGCGAGCTGGTGGAGCGGTTGAAGGCAACAGCTTCGTCCAGTTCGTGCCATCCCACGTCCACGTGTCGTCGTACATCGGTTGTCCGCTGGAGGCTGGATTCCAGCCACCGAACATCACGATCCTGCCGATCGACGGGTCGTAGGCGATGGCAGCATCGGTGCGCGGGGGCGGGCTCGTCGCCGGCCGAAGCTGGTGCCAGGCCACGCCGTCCCATATCCACGTGTCGTCCTGCGGCGTGCCGCCCGTGCCGCTAAAGAGCAGCAACTGCTTGGAGGCGGGGTCGTACGCCATCGCTGCGCCGATTCGCCCGGCCGGGCTTGGGCTGACGTCGTCTTGCGACCACGTTGTCCCATTCCAGATCCAGGTGTCGCCAAGAGCAACGCCCTTGCCGTTGACGGTGTCTCCGCCGAAGAGCACGAGCTGTCCGGTCGCGCCGTCATACGCCATTGCCGCGGCCGAGCGAGGAGGCACTGGACCTTCACGGGGAACAGCCGCGAGAGACGGACAGACGCTTGGGCTCGTCGCACCTTGAGCGGTCCGTGCCGGGCTCGTCGCCCTGATACTCCGACCGACGACAACGACGACGATCAGCACCGCACACACTGCAGCGAACACAGCGACCGTCGCCAGACCGCGACCCAGGCCGAATCCCCGGCGACCGCGCTCCAGCGAGGGGTCGGCGACCGTGAGGCTTGACGGTACGCGACTCATCTCGACGGCCGCGAAGTAGCGGAGCGCGATAGCCCGCAACTCCGGATCGAGGGAGAGATCGTCAGGCATTGTCCATCTCCTTCCTGAGGGTCGCGACAGCGCGGGCGAGGTGGCTCCGCGCGGTCCCTGGCCTGCACCCGACGAGTTCGGCGCACTCAGCGACGGTGTAGCCGTGACGAACGTGCAGCGTGAACACGGCCCGCTGCCGCGCGGTGAGCAGACCGAACGCCCGGTCGAAATCGACCAATTCTCCGCCCAACTCGATCTGCTGCCTGGCGGTGACGTCTGCCAGCAAGTCATCGTCCAACGCCATGGACGGGGAGATCCGCCGCCGACCGGTGCACTGGTTGACGCAAATGCGTGTAAGCCAGCCTCCCGGACGGTACGGGTCGTGGACCTTCGGCCACGCCTTCCATGCCGCGAGCAGGGTTTCCTGAACGGCATCCTCAGCGGCTGATGGGTCGCGGGTGATGATCAGCGCGAGCCGGTAGAGCCGCCCTCGCTCGGGCAGAACGGAAAGTTCGAAAGCTCGATCCAGTTCAAGCGTGCTCAGCCTGATGGCCGCAGCCTCCCGATACATGACACCTGGATAGAGACGGCGAACCGACGCTTTTCTTACGCGAACCCGCTACTCCGCGGAGCGTTTCAGCTGAGGTAGGGAGCGACGCCCTCGCCTTGCTCGGCCGCGTCCATCATCAGCTCGCTGACCGTCGGGTGCGCGTGGATGATCGACCCGAGGTCGTCCAGCGTCAGGCCGTCGCTGATGGCGACGCCTACTTCGTGAATGATTTCGACGGCGTGGACGCCCATGACGGTGGCACCGAGGATCCGGCCGGTCACGGCGTCGGCATAGATCTGGTTGAGGCCGTCTGGTTCGCCTTCACCGAGGGCTTTGCCGTTGCCGAGGTACCGGGCCTGGCCGATTTTTAGTTCGATCCCGGCTGCCTTCGCGGCTTCGGGGTTTAAGCCAACCATGGCAATTTCGGGGTGTGTGTAGATGCAGGAGGGAACGACCGTGCGGTCCATCGGCTGCACTTCGTGGCCGAGGGCGTTCTCGACGGCTCGGCCGCCTTCGGCGCTCCCGAGGTGGGCGAGTTGGAGGCCGCCGATGCAGTCTCCTGCTCCCCAGATCTTTGGGTTGGCGGTGCGCAGATATTCGTCGACTTCGATGTGGTCGCGGTCGTTGATCCCGACGCCGGCTTCTTCGAGCCCGATGCCGCGCGTTTGCGCGCGACGGCCCACTGAGATGAGCATGAGATCTGCCTCAACCGCGGTGCCGTCGTCCAGGTGGGCTTTGAGTGATTCGGGTTTGTAGTCCACTGATTCGACGCGCCGGCCTGGGAGGAAGGTGATCCCTTGTTTCTCGACGATGCGGCGCCATTGCTGGACGACGCGGGGGTCGACGCCGGCGAGTACTTGGGGCAGGAGTTCGATGACGGTGACTTTTGAACCCAGCGCTGCGAAGAGGCTTGCGAACTCACAGCCGACAACACCGCCGCCGATCACGATCATCCGCTGGGGGATGCGCTCGAGCCGGAGGATGCCGTTCGATGTCACGACGAGTGGGTGCTCCATGTCCATGCCCGGGAGATGCGATGGCTCCGTGCCGGTGCAGACAATGAGGTGGTCGAACTCGTGACGTTCATCGCCGGTGACGACGGCGTCGCCGTCGACGCTCCCTTGCGCACGAACGACGTTCACGCCCTTGCGCTTGCATGCGGCTTCGACACCCTTGCGCATGCTCAGGACGATTTCCTCCTTGCGCTCCATCATTCTTGGGAAGTCGATCTCGGGCTCGGGAACGCGAATGCCGAACGACGCCGCGTCGCGGATCTTGCGAAGCACGTCGGCTCCCGCCAGCAACGACTTGGTGGGAATGCAACCCCAGTTGAGGCACGTGCCGCCGAGTTCGGCGCGCTCGATCAGGGTGACCTCAGCGCCGAGTTGCGCTGCGCGCAGCGCGGCGACATCGCCGGCGGGACCGCCGCCGAGTACGACAACGCGCTGGGTCATGCCGTCGTCGGTGTGGTGACGGGGAGCGGCGCGCCTGTGCCGTTGCGGCCGCGGCGCGATGTGGCGAACGCCTCGGAGACGATGCGCTCTTCCTCGAGCTGATGTGAGCCCGCATAGCCCTCGGAAGGACTGGCGCGTCGCGACCTGCCGATGTACGCCCACGGAATGTTCGACGGTCGCGCGAGACCGAGCGCGCGCTCGAGGCTCCCCCATGCGCCCATGTTCTGCGGCTCTTCCTGAACCCAGTACAGGCGCTCGAGATTCGGATACGAGGCGACGAGCCCGAGAATTGACTCGACCGGGAGCGGATACAACTGCTCGATGCGCGCGATTGCGACGTCGGTGGTCTCGGCGCGTTGCGGCGAAAGACTCAACTCGTAATAGATCCGGCCGGAACAAAGCAGCAGCGAGCGCACCTCGTCGCGGCGCTCCGCACCCGTCGGGTCGTCGATCACCGGCTGGAACCGGCCGGTACTGAGGTCCGCGAGCTTTGAGGTGGATTCCTTCAAGCGGAGCAGGCTCTTCGGCGTGAACACGATCAGCGGACGCGGGTCGTTGAGCAGTCCCTGACTGCGCAGCAGGTGGAAATACTGCGCGGGCGTCGTGCAGTTCGCGAGGCGCATGTTGTCGTTGGCGCAAAGTTGGAGGAATCGCTCGATTCGCGCGCTCGAGTGCTCGGGGCCGCTGCCCTCATAGCCATGCGGCAACAGCATGGTCAGCCGCGAGTGCTGACCCCACTTGGCGCGAGCCGATGAGACGAACTGGTCGACGATCATCTCGGCGTTGTTGAAGAAGTCACCGTACTGCGCTTCCCAGATGACAAGCGTCTCCGGGTCCGCGGCGCTGTAGCCGTACTCGAAGCCGAGGCATCCCACCTCACTGAGCGGGCTGTTGAGCACCTCGAATGTCGCCTGCGCATCGGTGAGGTGCTGCATCGGGATGAACACCTCGCCGTTGCGCTCGTCGTGGAACGCGAGGTGGCGATGGCTGAAGGTGCCGCGAACACTGTCCTGTCCGGTGAGCCGGATCGGATGTCCCTGCGTGATCAGCGAGGCGAACGCAAGCGCTTCCGCCGTGCCCCAGTCGATGGCGCCCTCGAGGATGGCCGACTTGCGTCGCTCCATCTGCCGCAGGAGTTTGGTGTTTGGTGTGAAGTGCTTCGGGAAGGTGAGCAGCTGGTCGTTGAGCTCGGCGAGCTGGCGGCCCGAGACGGCGGTTCGCATCGTCGCGTCGTCCGGCTCTTCGATCACCTGCTCGTGCGTGAGGTCGTCGAGCTCGGCGGCGAGATTCTCCTTGACCTGCTTGTGCGCATCGGCGAGGCGGCTGTACGCGGCCTTCGCCTGCGCCTCCACCTCTTCCGGCTTGATCAAACCGTCCGCTACCAGTTGCGCTGCAAACAATTCGCGGACAGTTGGATGCTGGCGGATCTTCAGATACATGAGCGGCTGCGTGTATGCGGGCTCGTCGGCCTCGTTGTGCCCGAAGCGCCGGTAACCGATCAGGTGCACCATCACGTCGCGCCGGTATGCGCGCCGGTAGTCGTACGCGAAGGTGATCGCGGCCAGGCACGCTTCGACGTCGTCCGCGTTCACGTGCACGATGGGAATGTCGAACCCCTTGGCGAGGTCCGACGCGTAGCGGGTCGACCTGCCGTCCTGCGGGTCCGTGGTGAAGCCGACCTGGTTGTCAGCGATGAAATGCACCGTGCCGCCCGTGGTGTAGCCGGGCAGCGACTGGAAATTGAGCACTTCCTGGACGACGCCCTGCCCCGCAAACGCCGCGTCGCCGTGGATCAGCACGGGGAGCGCCGCCATCGGGTCGAGATGCAATGTCGTCGCACGGCGCTGTGTCTGCGCGGCGCGGCACCATCCTTCCACGACTGGGTCGATCGCCTCCAGGTGACTCGGGTTCGGGAGCAGTCGAACGAGAATCACTTTGCCGGACTCGGTGTGATAGGTCCCCGTTGCTCCGATGTGATATTTCACATCGCCGGTCGATTCGAAACCGCCGATCGCCCTGCGTGCCGACGCGAGCTCGAAGGCGTTGAGAATCGACTTGTACGAGTGGTTGGCGACATGCGCAACGACCGCGAGGCGGCCGCGGTGGGACATGCCCATGACCACCTCGCCGATGCCATCGTCGGCGACCCGGCTCATGAGCGTCTCGAGCATCGGCACGAGCGCGTCGAGCCCTTCCAGTGAAAAGGTCTTCTGTCCAAGAAACGCCGCGCGTTGGTAGCGCTCCATCGCGTCCACCTTGGTGAGCCGCTCGAGCAGACGGAGGCGATCATCGACCGTCAGCGTGGGACGGTATTTGCCGGACTCGATGTGCTCACGCAGCCAGACGCGCTGCTCGTGGCTCGAGATGTGCTCGATTTCGAAGGCGATGGTGCTGCAGTACGTGGCGCGAAGATTCGGCAGCACTTCCGCGAGGTTGCGGCCGGGCACGTAGACGCGGAGCAGGTCGGCGGGGATCTGCTCCATCACCTCCTGGGTGAGGCCGTACGTCGACGGGTCCATGGCCGGATCGCCGATCGGTGGAGAACCGAGCGGATCCAGGTGCGCGCCGAGGTGACCGTGGGTTCGGTGTGCCTTGACGAGCGATGTGGCCGCCTGCATGGCGCCGAGGAGAACCCGGTCGGGTGAGCCCTCGGCCGTCGGTGTCGTGGCGAATGCCGCCGGCGATTGCGCCACGGCGCCGACCGGCGCCGCGTCGAGTGCCGGCATGATCACGCCAAGACTGGCAAAAACCTGATCGTAGAATCCGTCGGCGCCATCAAGCAGCGACTCGATTCGCCCAAGGAACTCTCCCGACTCGGCGCCCTGGATGACCCGGTGGTCGTAGGTGCTCGTCATGGTCATGACCTTCCCGACGCCGAGCTCGCGGATGCTCATCTCAGGAACGCCTCGCCATTCGGCGGGGTAGCCGATGGCACCGACGGCGACAATCGTTCCCTGGCCGGGCATCAGTCGGGGAACCGACGCGACCGTTCCGATGCCTCCGGGATTGGTCAACGTGAGTGTCGCGCCCTGGAGTTCATCGGCGGTGAGCGTGTTGGTGCGAGCGCGCTCGATGAGTCGCTCGTACTCCTCCCGAAATTCCTTGAACGGCAACTCCGAGGCATTGCGGATCACAGGAACAACCAGTGAGCGGCTCCCGTCTTTGCGAACGCTGTCCACCGCGAGACCGAGGTGCGCCGGTCCCGCGACGCGAGCGGGCTTGCCGTCATCGGTGCGCGCGAAGTGCGTTGTCATGGCGGGAGTCGCGCCCGCGGCACGGGCGATCGCGTAGCCGATCAGATGCGTGAATGACACCTTGGTCTCATGACCGCCGGCGGCGAGCGCCTGATTCAATTGGCGGCGGCGGCCGTCGAGCACGTCGACACCAATCGTTCGGAACGAGGTTGCAGTGGGAATGTCCCGGCTGCGCTCCATGTAGTCGACCAGTGCCGCGGCCGGGCCCTTGATTGGCTCGGCATGCTCGCCGTCGCCAACACGAACAGTCGCGTCGTGACGTGGCCCGTCGCCCGTCTTCGCGCCCAGCACGTCGCCCTTGGTGACGATGCCTCCCGGGCCGGAACCGTGCACCGAGTGGAGGTCGACGCCATTCCTTGCAGCAGCGCGACGGGCGAGTGGTGCGGCGTCGACGCTGGAGCCGTTCGGCGTGCCCGTCGTTAGCGGGGCGACGGATTCCGGTGTTGTCACTGGGGGTCGGACGTCGTCGAGCGGCGGCGCCGCGAGCGGGGCGCTCTCCGCAGGCGGCTGCGCTGGGAGCGCGTCAGCCTCAGCGACGGGCGGCTCCGTGGAGGATGGCGCCGCCTCCGCGAGGGGCGGCTCCGTAGCAGGAGCCTCCGCGGCGGGCGGTGCGGCGTCCGCAACTACCGCCGTCGAAGGCGCAGCTACTGGCGCGGCCGGAGGACCGGGCGCGATGACCGCGAGAGTTGCGCCGACCGCGACCGTCTCGCCCTCGGCGGCCACGATCTCGCTCAGACGTCCACTCGTCGGCGCCGGAACTTCGACGTCAACCTTGTCCGTGGTGACTTCGACGAGCGGCTCGCCTTCGTCAACGGTGTCACCGACAGCCTTCAGCCACCGGGAAACGATCCCCTCCGAAACGGACTCACCCATTGCCGGGAGGGTCAGCGAAACAGGGTCAGCCACTCTTGAATGGTCTCACCTTCGCTGTTTTAGCAGTGTGGCTGGCCGTTGATCGCGGGCGACCCAGCCGGAGCCGGCGTGGCGATGAATGACGGGACCGGAGTTGGCGTGGCCTCTGGAGGCAGCGACGGTGCCACCGCGGGGGGATCGATGACCGGTGCGCCCAGGTCCGAATAGCAATCGACCGGCGGCGTGCAGCCGGTCAATACCAATCCCCAGTCGGGTAATTGGGCGAAGCTCGTGCACTGCCAGTCGAGGGCCGTTGTCTGGACGCTGTTGTAGTCGTAGACGACGTAGTCGTCGATCCGGCAGTGATCGCTCGGCGTGATGATGAAATGCTGGTCGACCGAGTTGTCGTAGCCGTCGCCGAGAACGTCGAGTTCCATCGATTTGCAGTGCGCTGCGGCTGTCATGAAGCAGGCGACTGCCGGGTCGGCCGAGATCGCGGCAGTGTGCGCAGGGTTGGGCGACCCGCACTCCGGGGCCGTCGGGTAGCCGCACGACGCCAGGCCGATGCCAAGAAGGAGAAGCGCCCCTACCTGGAACAGCGCGAGCTTGCGAGCGAGCCTTCTCATCGCCACCCGAGTCTATGCGGCGCGACCTTGAGCACCCTCACCCCGCCTGCCGCTTGCGTCCGTCCCCGGACAGGCGGCGCCGCAGCGAGCGAAGCCATTGCCGGGTGACCGGGATGAATTCCTCGTCGAGCAGCGCGCATGCCACGAGCACGGCGGCGCCACATGCCAGACCGATCAGGCCGTCCTGCCAGTACGGGAAATGCGGACGGGTGCACGACCCGCCGCAGGAATCGCTGACCTGTGCCGTCGCCAGGCCGAGCAGGATCCCGACGAGTGCGCCGAAGCCGTAGAGCATGCGTGTCCTCGCCACGTTCACGGGACGAATATAGGCGTCTGGGTATCCCGTGAAGCCGCTCGGATCGGCCCGCACTTCGCGCAACGCATATATACACAAATCCGTATACTATGTCGGGCCGGGTGCGCCCGGCGCGGCCGGAGGGGCGACCGTCAAAGCTCGGTCTTTGGAGGTAGCTCATGTTCGGCGCACATCGCGTTCGACTGGTCATCGGTGCGGCGGCGGCCGTCGGTGTGGTGGCCTTCGCCATCCATGCCGGCGCACAGACCCCAGCGCCCGGGAAATACATCAGCTGGTCGCCGCCAGCGACGGCAACTGCGACACCCGGATCCGGGCCCGCGTTGCCTGTCGCGAGCGCTGCGCCGGAAGTCGACACGGGCCCACTCGGGGGCCTGACCATGCCGCTCTCGGGGCTCTTCAAGCAGTTGAACACCAATACGGCAGCGACGGCGACCGGCCAGTACTCGCTGATTCAGGATCTCGAAAAGGCACTGTCGAGCCACATTCAGCAGTTCCTGAACTGGGTTACGGGCGGACGATGAAGGCAGGGCGGTCAGAATCGAGAGGTGCCACCTCCTCTCGTTCCCGGCGAACAGCGCCGGGCAGACCTCCGCAACGTCGCGATCATCGCGCACGTCGACCACGGCAAGACCACGCTCGTCGACGCCCTGCTGAAGCAGTCGCGCGTCTTCGCCGCCCACGAGCAGGTGGGCGAGCTGATCATGGATTCGAACGATCTCGAGCGCGAGAAGGGGATCACGATCCTCGCCAAGACCACGTCGGTTCGATACAACGGGGTCAAGCTCAACATCATCGATACGCCCGGCCACGCCGACTTCGGCGGCGAGGTCGAGCGAGTCCTTGGAATGGCAGACGGCTGCTTGTTGCTGGTCGACGCCGCTGAGGGGCCGATGCCCCAGACACGTGTCGTGCTCCGCCAGGCGATGGCGCTCGGCCTGCAGCCGATCATCGTCGTCAACAAGATCGACCGCACCAATGCCCAGCCTGCCGAGACCGTCGAGGCAACCCACGACCTGCTCCTCGAGCTCGCCAAGGAGTCCTGGCAGCTGGACGCGCCGGTGCTCTACACGAATGCGCGTGAGGGCACCGCGACAGCAGACCTCACCCACCCCGGCCTGACGCTCGAGCCGCTCCTCGACGCGATCATTGATCACGTCCCGCCGCCACGTGCGGATGACGGCCCCTTGCAGATGCTCGTGAGCAACCTCGACCACGACAACTGGAGCGGCCGGCTCGCACTGGGCAAGATCCAGCGAGGCACAGTGCACCCGGGGCAGAGCGTCGTCTGCTGCACCGCAACCGGTGCGGGAAAGGTCGAGAAGATTGCGACGGTCCTCACCGTCGAGGCGCTGCAGCGGCTGTCGGTTGAGTCCGCGTCCGCAGGCGAGATCGTGTATCTCTCGGGGATCGCAGCCGTCGCGATCGGCGACACCATTGCCGACGCCGAGCAGCCCGAAGCGTTACCGCGGCTGGAAATCGGCGAGCCCACGCTCCGCATGCAGTTCTGCGTGAACCAGTCGCCACTGGCAGGCCGTGAGGCGACTGTCAGCAGCACGTCGCGGCAGCTGCGCGCGCGGCTCGAACGCGAGTTGCTCACCAATGTCGCGCTCCGCGTAGAGGACGGGCCGACCGCCGATATCTTCGATGTGAGCGGGCGCGGCGAGTTGCACCTCGCGATCCTCATCGAGACGATGCGCCGCGAAGGCTACGAGTTCGAGGTGTCGCGACCCGCGGTCATCACCAAGGAAATCGATGGTGTGCGCGTCGAGCCGGTGGAGGACTGCGTCATCGATTGCTCAGCGGATGTGGTGGGCGCAATCACCGATGCGCTCGGGACACGCGGCGCGAAGATGACCGCGATGCGCACGGACGCCGGTGGCGGTGTGCGCCTCACGTACCACGCTCCGACTCGGGCGTTGATCGGCTTGCGCAGCCAGATCCTCACCTTGACGCGTGGCACCGGCGTGATGGCAACGCGCCTGCTCGGGTGGGAACACACCTGGGCGCTGCCGATGACCACGCGCAGCGGCGTCCTCACCGCGAGTCAGCCGGGCACTGCGGTTTCATACGGCCTCGTGACCCTGCAGGATCGGGGTCAGCCGCTGATCGCGCCGGGGACGCCCGTGTATGAGGGCATGATCGTCGGCCTCAATCGCCGGCCGGGCGACATCCACCTCAACGTCACCAAGCAGAAGCAGAAGACCAACATCCGGTCCTCCACAGAGGACATGACGATCCGCCTTGTGCCGCCACGGAAGATGTCGCTCGAGGAGTGCCTCGACTTCATCCTCGACGACGAGTTGGTGGAGGTCACGCCGGTCGGCATCCGCATGCGCAAGCGCGTGCTCAATGCGGATGAGCGCAATAAGCTGCGCAAGCGCTCGATGGCCGCCGAAGCGAGTTAGCGCTCAGCGCCCTCGGGAGCCGGTCAGCTCTGGTTCGGCGCCTGGGCAGCGGTTTGCGCTGCCGCCTTCTTCGCCGCCTTGGCGATTGCAGCAGCTTTCGGCTTCTTGGCGTTGCGCTTCGGGGCTCCCCGGGTCTTCTCGCTGGCCATGGCCTTTCCTCCTCACGAACGTTTATGTCTGCGAGTCCTGAGATTAGTACAAGGCTCGACGAATCGGAAGTGGTGCCACGCGTTCGCTCCGGGCTGGGTTCAGGAGAACAGCTCGCTGTATCCGTTCAACGCCGGCTGCCCACCGAGGTGGGCGTAGAGGACCTTGGAGTCCGGGGCGATCTCTTTGCGCCCGACCAGGTCGATCATCCCTGCGAGCGATTTCCCCTCATACACGGGGTCGGTGATCATCCCCTCGAGGCGCGCACCAAGCTTGATGGCGTCGACGGTCTGCTCATCGGCGATACCGTACGTGCCGGCGTGGTAGCGCGCGTCGAGGATGATCTCGTCGTCACGCAGGTCGCGGCCGATGTCGATGAGCGACGCCGTCTGCCGGGCGATGCGCGTGACCTGGTCAAGTGTTTCCACCGGCTTGGCCGACGCGTCGATGCCCACTACTCGGCGAGACCGCTCCTGCGGCGCGAATCCGGCGATCATCCCGGCCTGCGTGCTTCCCGTGACCGAGCACACAATGATCGTGTCGAAGAACAGGCCGAGCTGACGCTCCTGCTCTTCGACTTCCTGCGCCCAGCGCGCGAAGCCGAGGCCACCGAGCGGGTGATCTGACGCGCCGGCTGGAATCGGATACGGCTTCCCGCCTTCGGCCCCGACATCAGCGAGTGCCTGCTCCCAGCTTGCTTTGAAGCCGATGCCGAAGCCTTCGTCGACCATCCGGATATCGGCGCCGAGGATGCGGCTGAGCAGAATATTGCCGACTTTGTCGTAAACAGGGTCGTGCCAGTCGACCCAGCTCTCCTGGACGAGGACGCAGCGCATGCCGACGAATGCGGCGGTCGCCGCGACCTGCCGCGTGTGATTTGACTGGACGCCGCCGATGGAGACCAGGGTGTCGCAGCCCTGAGCCAGTGCGTCCGCTACGAGATATTCGAGCTTGCGCGTCTTGTTGCCGCCGAACGCGAGGCCGCTGTTGCAGTCCTCGCGTTTGGCCCACACCTCCGCGCCACCGAGATGCTTGGTGAGGCGTTGCAGGGGATGGACCGGCGACGGACCGAAGAGCAGCGGGTGGCGCGGAAAGGTGTCAAGTTTCATCGGGCGGCCAGTCTATCTCGCCGGCCGCCATGCCAAATCGAGCACGTTCGCCGAGTTAAGCCGCGGCGGAAACCAATTCGACGAGTTCATCTCTTGTCGGGCCCGGGGGAATTGCGGGCCGGAATCCCCTTTGGAGTGCCTCGCGGGCGCGCTGTTCGATGCTCGACAGGACCGAGGGCCCAACTGCCATCCCCCAGTACGGCCCGACGACGGACATCACGGATGGATCGATTTCTGCGAGTGAGCAGATCAGGTCGGACGGAAGGGGTCTGCTGAAGTCGATCGGTTCTCCGCGCCATCGCGAGATCAGGTCCGCATCCCAACGGACGTGGTCGTCGAACCAGGGCTTCATCGCCTCGCGACACCACTGGTCGAAATCGAGCGACACCGCAGTGAAATCACTGCCGTGCTCGTCGAGAGCGCGGAGAAGTCGCTGCGCTTGCATCAGCGACGTGGTCACGCCACGTCCAGCGGCGGGGTTGGTCGTCAGCACAGCATCCCCGACGAACACCAGACCGTCGGCGGCAATGCTCCCGTCCTGCGTGCATTGGCCGCGATATCGGTTGTGCAGCCCGGCGCCCGCCATCGCCGACGAGTGCGGCGCAGCTCGGTCCGGATGCACCCAGGTCGCGATCGATGGGATTGCTCGTGCGGCGACATCAAAGAGGTTGTCGTGCCGGAGTTGGGCCAGCTGCTGGTCGTCACTCCTGCGCACGATCAGCACCTGGAATGTTCCTCCGTCCTGCAGGAAGACGATGACCTGATAACCGTCGTAGACACCAGCCCAACCAGGCGGACTATTCAGCGGCCCAGGATCGGCCCCTGGTCGGAGCGCATATTCACGACAGACATAGGCAAACCCGGAATCGCCTCCGAGCACCGGCGCGCGCAGCGCGTCACTGAGCCGGCTGTTGCGGCCCGACGCATCGATGACGAGGTCCGCGTCAAGGGGCGCTCCGTCTACCAACAATCCCGATATCCGCGAGTTCGCGATCACGAACCGCTCGGCATGCCCAGCCACCAGGGAAAGGTTGGGTCCTGCTGCTGCTGCGGCGGCGCGCAGCGCGCGTTCGAACAGAGCGCGACGCATCCGGAATCCAAGGATGTTCGGCGCCATCGGGTTGACCGGGGTGAGCAGGGCACCCCCGGCGAGCAGCTCGTCGACGACGTCCGGGGCCTCATCGAGCAGGGCTTCGCGCACCTGCGGTCGGAAGTAGTGCGGAAGACGGAACTGCATCACGCCCTTGCGATCCCACTGAACCGCGGAATCCGGCCCTGGGTCGCGATCGACGACCGCGACCGTGTGGCCGCGCCGTGCCAAAGCCAGCCCCAGGAAAAGGCCTGTCGGTCCAGCGCCGACGATCGCCGTCTTCACCACGTTCGCAATCCTACGCGCGGCAAAGTGATCGATTTATTGCTCGATACTCCGAGCCTTGGGACGTCCCGACTTGACAGACATACACAAATCCGTATAGTCTGCTGATTGTCCGGGTGCTCACCCGGGACGGCCGGAGGGGCGACCGACCATCGATCGACATGTATCGGAGGTCGCCCATCGTGGATCAACTCAAGGCGCTCATCGACAACTGGATTCTCATCGCCCAGGGACTGCTCGCGAGTGTGGGGGCGCTCGCGTTTCTCATCGCGTTCATGTACAAGATCGTCGCCGTCGATCCCTCAAGCGTGGCCCAGGCGAAGAAGTGGATCGGCCGCATCGTCTTCGGCACGATTGGTGTCGAGGTCGCCGGCACACTCACGCACGCACTCATCGCCAGCGTCCCCGCGACGATTCACTGAGCCGGCGGATGCAGTCGCTTCCCGGGATCATCCAGGGGATCCGCGATCCGCTCGGCACGATCCTGCAACTGTTGACCGGCGTGCTGTCGCACTTCATCGCGATGGCGCGCGGTGACCTCGACTCGGAGCTGAGCCGCTACCTCTTTACGACAGTCGATCCAACGGCATCGGGGATCCGCCCGCTGACTGCGAACCCGGCGATCGGGCGTCTCAACGGATCGCTGGCGCTGGTTGCCGACGTGCTCGTCGGCGCGGTGCTGCTGTACACCTCACTGCGAAGCATCTTCGAGCGCACGAGCGAGGCGCGATACGCGCTGCATGTCGTGGTCCCGCGGGTGATGGCGGCGCTCGTGATGGTGCACGGCTCGATCTATTTCATCCAGATGGCGGTCGACCTGAACAACGCCATCGGTGGTGTCGTGCAATCGCTCGGCGGTCCATTGACCATCGACACGCTTCCGTGGTCCGGGTCGATGAGCGCTGCAACGGTGTCGATCATTCAGGGATCACAGGATCTCTTCCACGCCCTCTTCGCCATCGGTGTCGTGGTGGCAGTGGTGATCCTCGTCCTCTCCTACGTCATCCGCACCGCGATGCTCGACATCCTCGTCGTGCTGGCGCCGCTAGCGGCGCTGTGCTCCGTGCTCCCCGAGACGCGCCGGTACGCGTCGACATGGCTGCGACTGTTCACCGTCGCGGTCTTCATGCAGGCCGTGCAGTTGATCATCCTGCGTGTGGCCATGGCGGTCGGATTCGGGAACGGCAGCGGTATCGCCGAGAGCCTGTTCGCGCTCGCGATCCTCTGGATTGTTCTCAAGGTCCCCGGAACCTTGCACGCGGCGACGCACGTCGAGACCGGAGCCCACACCGCGGTGCGCCATGCGCGACGCTCGATGCACAAGGCACTGATGCCGGCACACCACGTCGTGCGCCATCGGACGGCACTGTGATTCGCGCTGTCGCCGCCATCACCGCGGTGATCGCGCTCGCGCTCTGCGGCGGCACTGCGCTCGCGAGCGGGGTGACGATGCGTGACACGGAGGGGGCGACGTTCGTGAAACCACTGACGCACTCATGGATATCGCAAGGTTTCGGGTGCACGAGCTTCTCGTTCGAGCCGATCGACCTCGCCTGTCCTGGCGGACATTGGCACTCGGGGATCGACCTCGCCGCCGCGCGCGGCACGCCGGTGATGGCGACACTGCCGGGTGTCGCGACGGTCATCGTGTCCGCAACGGGATACGGACTGCACGTGATCATCAATCACGGCGGCGGCCTGAGCAGCCTGTACGGCCATCTCGACACCGTCATCGTGCTGAGCGGCGACTATGTCGACGCGGGGCAGGTCATCGGTACCGTCGGCTCCACCGGGAACGCGACCGGACCCCACCTGCACTTCGAGATCCGCCGCGACGGGATCGCCGAGGATCCGCGCCTGGACCTCGCCCTCCCATGAGGTTCTTACGCGGTGGGGACACCCGTTGCGGTGCGGCTCTCCGCGGCGATGCGCCGCGCCTGCTGCCACACCACCCAGATCCGCTGTACGGCCGTGACGTTGGTGAGCACGGCAAGAATCCACAACGCCCAGATGAGCAGCGGCGCGATCACGAGACCGATCACGGTGATTACCACGCGCTCCGGGCGTGCCAGCAGCCCACCGTCGCCGTTGAACCCGAGCGATTGCGCACGCGCTCGCACGTACGAGACGAGGAGCGACCCGGTCAACGCGAACACGATGAGCATGGGCTCGAGCGTGTGATGCCCGTGAAAGATGAAGTACGCGAGCAACGCGATGGCGGTCATCGCTTCCGCGTAGCGATCGACCGTCGAGTCGAGAAACGCCCCATATTTCTGCTCGCGGCCGCTGACGCGCGCGAGCGCGCCATCGAGGATGTCGAAGCCGCTCGCGAGGAGCAGGATCAGACCGCCCGGGAGCAGGAACCCGAAGGCGATCAGGACGGACGAGCCCGCGCAGATGAGGAGGCCGAGCATGGTGAGGATGTTCGGTGTCAGGTGCAGAGCGCGGAGGACAGGAACGACGCGACGCGCGCCGGACCTAACCCAGTCCTGGAGCCTGGACGTGAACACCGGAAACCACCGTGCTCGCACCGGCACGTTCGCGTGCCACGCGATACACATCAAGCACTTCGTCGACGACGTGCTCCCAGTCGTACAGCTGCGCTGTGGCGAGGCCTCGTTCGCTCATCGCCTTCGCGCGCGTTGGGTCATCGAGCAGAGCGCCGAGCGCCGCCGCCCATTCCTTGGGATGACGGGGCGGCACGAGCACACCGTCAACGCCGTCCGTGATGACGCTGCTGAATCCGGGGATCGATGACGCGATCACCGGCACCCCGCTCGCCATCGCCTCGAGCAACACGATCCCGAAGCTCTCCCCGCCCGTTGCCGGCGCGCAGAAGATATCGGCAGAGGCGTAATAGCGCGGGAGCAGCTCCGACGAGATCCGGCCGGCAAACTCGACGTCGGGAATCCCCATCGCCGCGACCTGACTCTCGTAGCCCCAGCGCATCGGCCCGTCGCCGACGACCACCAGGCGCGCGTCTGCGCGAGCACGGCGCAGCTGGCCGTATGCCTCGAGCAACGTCGGCAAGCCCTTCCGCGACTCGAGCCGTCCGACAAAGAGGATCGTCTTCTTGCCGGGCGTGCGCAATTCGTCGAGCTTGGGATGGTCCGGCTTGAACCGCGAGCAATCGATGCCGTTGGGAACGATTCGATAGTCGCCTTCGAAATACCGCGCAATGAAGTCGCGCGCGGGAGCACTCACGGCGACATGCACGTGGAGCCGGTTGAAGTAGCGCTTCAGAAACGGCCTGCCGTAGTAGTAGCCGAGGTTGCGGCGGGCCATCGCGTGGAAGGTGCCGACATTCGCGCCGCTGTGAAAGCGGAGCACCGTGATCGGCAGCGACGGCACGAGGGGCTCGTGGTAGTGCACGACGTCGAAGTGGTTCTCGTCGAGCAGCGCACGGACTCGCCGCACCAGGTGAAAGGACAGCGCGATGCGGGCGACCGATCCATTGGTCCGCACCGGAACGCTGCGCCCGATGCGCACGTATCCAGGGATGCCGTGGTCGTCGCCGACCCGGCTCGACGGCGCAAGCACCGTGACGTCGTGTCCACGCGCTCGAAGCTTCGCCGAGAGGTGCCGGACGTGCTCGGTCACACCGCCCGGATGCATGAAGTCATATGGGGAGACGAGACAGATCTTCATCGTGCCCCCGCGGCTGCCGGCCAGATCCGGTCCATGACGTGCCATTGCTCTGGGTGCTCGCGGATGGCCGCCTCGAAGATGCGCAGCAGCATCTGCGCAGTCTTGCGCACCTCGGCATCCCTGGGCGCATCAACCGAGTAGTGGATCTCGGGATACACCACCGCATTGACCCGGTAGCGGTCGCGGAAGAGCAGGATCGGCACGATCGCGGCACCCGCGCGAATGGCGATCTCGACGGAGCCGATCGGGATCGGCGCCGGCGTGCCGAAGAACTCCAGCGGCTCGCCGTTGCCGATGAGATCGCGGTCGAGCGCCATCGCCACGACGCCGCCAGAGCGGAGCACCTTGAACACCTCACGCATCGAGGCCGCGCCAAGCCGGCGCGCCACCTGCGGGTCACCTTCGCGCATCGCCTGCGTGTCGATGGGAATGATGTGCACGCCCTGGGCGCTGCGTGCTCCCACAACGCGGTCGAACAGTTGCTTCGGGCGCAGCACTTCGGCGAGCAGCGCCATCTTGCCGCCCATCTTGTTCCAGCCCGCGAGCCCGACTTCCCACGAGCCGAAGTGCATTGACGCGACCACCACGCCGTTGCCCCGCGCGATCGCGTCCTCGAAGTTGAAGAGATCCTTCATGTCGATCCGCGACGGCAGGTTGGTCCGCCGCGACGACATCTCCATCACGTCCACCCAGCCGTGCGTGAGGTTGCGGACGTTGCGACGGACCAGGTGCTTCAGCGACCGCTCGCTGATGTTCGGGACCACGTGACGGAGGTTGTCGCGAAGCCCGTCAAATCTGCCCGGGACGGTGGCGAGCATCGCGTCCGCAGCACGGTCGCCGAGCCAGTACGCGACCCGTTGCGGGAGCGCGTTGACGAGTGCCTCGGCGCCCCTGTAGGCGTAGTACGGCAGCATCGGATCCCGCGCCTCGCCGACTTCGGCGTGCGCCTTCGCCACCATGTCGCCGGCCTGCACCAATGCTGTCGGCTCCCGAGTGATCGGCGGACTAATTCGTCGCGGGTGTGGCGGGTTCCGCCTCCGCGGCTTCCGGCAGCATATCGGCGGCATGGCCGTTGCGCTGGCCACCACCGGTCTCGACACCGGCGATGAACTCCTCGGTCGCCCGATGCGCTTCGTCGTCCGACACCTGCTTCGGCGGAGACTTCATGAAGTACGAGGCCGGGCCTTCGAGCGTGCCGCTCATACCGCGATCAAGGCCGAGCTTGCAGCAGCGCACCGCGTCGATGACGATGCCGGCGCTGTTTGGCGAGTCATGCACTTCGAGCTTCAGTTCGACGTTCAGCGGCACATCGCCGAAGGACTTGCCCTCGAGCCGGATGAACGCCCACTTGCGGTCGTTGAGCCACGGCACGTAGTCGGACGGTCCGATGTGGATGTCCTCTTTCGCCATCGGCGTCGCGAGCTGCGATTGCACGCTGTTGGTCTTGCTGATCTTCTTGCTCATCAGACGCTCGCGCTCGAGCATGTTGAGGAAGTCGGTGTTGCCACCGAAGTTCAGCTGGTACGTGTGCTCGAGCTCGACGCCGCGCTCACGGAAGAGGTGCGTCAGCACGCGGTGCACGATGGTGGCGCCCACCTGCGACTTGATGTCGTCACCGATGATCGGCACGCCGGCCTTGCGGAAGCGCGCCTGCCAGTAGTCCTCGCGGGCGATGAACACGGGCATGCAGTTGACCATCGCGCACGGCGCCTCGAGGATCTGCTCGGTGTACCAACGGGTTGCGGCCTCGCTGCCGACGGGCAGGTAGTTGACGACAACGTCGGTGCCGGTGTCCTTGAGGACCTGCGCGATATCGACAGTTGATCCGGGCGCCTTGGTGATCACCTCGGACAGGTACTTGCCGAGTCCGTCGTGGGTCATGCCGCGCTGCACCGGGATGTTGAGCTTCGGTACATCGCTGAATTTCACCGTGTTGTTCAGGCCGCTGAAGATCGCCTCGGAGACGTCTTTGCCGACCTTCTCCTTGTCGATGTCGAACGCCGCGGAGATCTCGATGTCCGAGATGTGGTAGCCGCCGAGGTTCACGTGCATGAGCCCGGGGACCGTGTCGTTCGGATCTGCGTTCTTGTAGTACTCGAGTCCCTGGATGAACGACGAGGCGCAGTTGCCCACGCCGATGATCGCGACTCTGACTTTCTTGCTCACGACGCGCCCTCGTGTACCGGTGTTGGTGATGTGATCTCGGCGGGAACCCCTGCTGAGGAGATCAGCCGAGCGAAGCTCTTGAAATGACTGGCGATGGCGTCGCGATCGAGGCGGCAGAACACCTCTCGACCTTCGCGCCGGGTCCGGATCACCTCCGCCTTACGGAGGATGCGCAGATGCCAGCTCATACGTGGCTGGCTCACCTGGCAGTAGTCGGCGAGCTCCGAGACATTCATCTCGGACGTGCTCGCGAGGCGCTCGACGATGAGCAGCCGGGTCGGGTTGGCGAGCCCCTCGAAGTGCACCGAGAGGTCACTCGCGCCGATGGCGATGCTGCCCGGGAGAGCCCGCCGCGGAGGCCGCGACGGGGCGTCAGAACTCATAAAGGAATCTTTCATAAAGGATCGCTTATGAATGTTAGATCCCGGGGGCGGGATATTGCAAGTGGTCGCGCTCAGCCCTCGTCGTCGGCGGCTGTGTCGGGCACCGACGCTTCGCCCGCTGGGGCAACCGCGTCCCGCGGCGCGGCGTCCGGCGCCGGATCCGAGCTGCCCGTTACCTCCGCAGCCCCAGCCTCGTCCGGCTTTGCTGCTTCCTGGTACGGACCCTGGTAGGGCGGCAGGATCACCGCGAGCAACCGCAGGATGATCACGCACACCAGGATCACGACGACGAAGGCCACGACGGCGAGCGCGAAGCCGCCCAGGACGGATCCGATGTCGAGGAGCACCCGGGAAGGATGGCAGGCACAGCTACGATCGATCCCATGGCCGAGCTGCCGAGTCCTGCCGAACTCCCTGCGGCGCTGACCGTCCGGCGCGGCAAGGTCGTCTTCCGGGCCCGGCGGCCGGTGGCGCTCGTGCTGCCGCTCTTCGCGGTCACCGAGATCGCGGGCGTGATCTGCCTGCTCGTCGGCGCGACGATCGGCTGGTTCGTCATGGCCGCGCCGCTCGTCGGGCTGCTCACCACCGCTGTCGTGCTTCGGCCGGCGCTCGAGCTGACCCGAGACGGCCTCGTCCAGCGGCAGTACCCCTACAGCAGTCTCACGCGGTGGGATGTCATCGAGGAGGTCGGCATCGCCAAGGCAGGGAACCGCGTGATCCTCGGGTACAAGCTCGCCCCGGATGTCCCCCCACCGCGCCATCAGCCCGCGAGAGATCTGCTCCTGGCGGTCAATGCCCCGTATGACGGTGGCTGGTTTGCCGATTCACTCGCCGGCGGACCCGACGAGGCGCTCGAGGTCGTAAACCGCTACCTGAAGGATCCGGAACTTCGAGCCATGCTTCCCGTCACCCGCCGCTGACCACTGGTCATCACCACATTTTCGCCATTTGACGTTTTTGGTGCGTCTGCGTAACGTACGGCACCATGAGAAAAGCCCCCGTGAAGCTCATCGTCGGCTCAGCGGCATTTGTGACCGCGCTCGGGATCAGCGCCGGGTTTGTGGGAACGGCAGTTTTCGCATCGGGTCACTCCGTCGCGAGCCACGTGAGAGCGCAAACGCTCGTTGCCACACATCCGTTTTCGGACTTCAAAGCGATCGGCGCCACGCTTGACGTGCGCCCGGCGCCCGTCCATCTGACCGTTGCCCACAAGAAAGTGGGGCTCACCGTGGCGAAGTCCAAGCCGAAAGGAACCACCGAAACCATTACCGGGACGGTCCAGGCCGTGCACGGCAACGTCATCGTCGTCGCGATCATGTGTCAAAGCCAGGTTGAAGATGTCGTCGTCGGCTCGGGCACGGTGAAGGACGGATCGACAGTCGAGAGTCTTTCCAAGGTGACCGTCGGCGAGAAGATCACTGCCGTCGGCACCAAGGTGTCAGCGACCGAGATCGACGCCACGTCGGTGAGCGTCGGCACCATGTGCGACAAGGGCGGTGACCCGGGCAGCTACGGTTCCGGCGACGGCAAAGGGCATGGCGGGACTCCGAGCGGTCACTGATCCCGGCGAATGCTCAGAGGCTGAGCAACCACGTCAACGTTTGACGTGACGTCAGCGCATTGCCGCACGGTGTCCTGGCTACTATTGCCAGGCGCCGGAGGACGCGACTCGGGGATCTCGGGGTAACGAACCTGGGGCACGAAGGGCGCCGGTAGCATGGATCCCTCCCATCCCAGGGTAGCCAAGTGGTCAAGGCAGCGGTCTGTAAAACCGTGTACCGATGGTTCGACTCCATCCCCTGGGACCATTCAACTGCGACCGCGGTCATGGACGGGCTCTACCAAGCGTAGGTACAGTCTCGGGCATGGCAAGCCTTGCAAGCGAGACGGTTCGCCCCGAGCTGGCCGAAATCGATGTCGGTCACATGCGCGGCCTGGAGATTGGACCGCTTGCATCTCCGCGAGTTCGCAAGGATGAAGGGCCCGTCCGGTATGTCGACCATGCGAGCGCGACGGACCTGAAGCAAAAGTACGCGACCGATCAGGGGATGCGAGGTCGACTCGACGAAATCGTCGACGTTGATTACGTGCTCGGGGAAACGACGACAATCGCCGAGGCAGTCGCCGGCGATGCGCCGTTCGACTACGTTATCGCGTCACACGTCATCGAACATATCCCGGACCCGGTGGGATGGTTCCACGATCTGACGCGCGTCCTACGGATCGGCGGCATCGTGTCGCTTGTCATTCCAGACAAGCGGTACTGCTTCGACATCAACCGGTCGCTGACCGAAGTCAGCGATTTCGTCGACGGATATCTGCGCGCGCTACGACAGCCCAGCTTCCGACAGGCGTATGACTTCTACTCAAAGGCTATCGGCGGCGTGGTCGATACGGGCGCCTTGTGGGAAGGCACTGCGGACTACAGCCTCGTCGTTCGCCAGGACTTCGTCGACCCGGACGTCGCCGCCCTCGAAGCCTGCCGGCACATGCAAACAAGCGACGAATTCGTCGACGTGCATTGCCACGTCTTCACACCCGACTCCTTTCTCGGCCTTCTCGAGAAGCTGGCTCGGCTTGATCTGATCGACTATGAGGTGGCTGCGCTCACACCCACGCAACCGAACAACTTCGAGTTCTATGTGAGCCTGCGCCTGCTCGACGGGTCCGCAGGTCGAGACGAGCTACGGCAGGCGCAGCTCGCTTCCATCGCTCGCGCTCAGCGTACGGAGTCGCAACCGACCGGGCAGCAACCGCGACTGAAGCGAATGGAGGTGAGTAAGGCCGAAGAGAAACTGGTCGTCCTCAAACGCCGTGCGCTTGCTGGAACGCGGTCTGTCGTGAGCCGCGTGACACGGCGGCAGAGGTAACCGGCCTCACCAACGCCACGCGGCTACGTCGTCGACTGTGACGTGACCACAGCGATGATGAGCAGCACCAGCAGCACAAGGCCGATCACGATTGGGACGATCGTCAAGAGTCGCTTCCACCGCTCGTGGGCGGCTTTCGTCCCCTCCCGGGCGGATGGCGGCGTGCCGTCGGGCCCCTCGACGTTCGAAGTCACGCGGCACCGTGTGGGTGCTGCTCCAACTGCGTCCAGCTTACCTCGCGCCTTGACGGCCTGAGGCGCCTCTAGCGGGTCACGTACCGGTTGTACCGAGCCCGGGACCACAGATACCCGATCACCGTGAGTGCCACGCACCAGGCAACCGCGAGGGCTGCCGAGTTGCCGATGGGTGTTCCCGTCAGCAGGCCGCGCAGCGTGTTGATGATCGGTGTGAACGGTTGGTTCTGGGCGAACCAGCGCACGCCCGCGGGCATCGACGCGGTCGGGACGAATGCGCTGCTGATAAAGGGCAGAAACTGTGGAATCAGCGACAGGCTGTTCGCGCCCGCAGGCGTCTTCGCCTGCAGCCCGAACGCGATGGTCAGCCACGTCAGCGAAACCGTCACTGCGGCGAAGAGGCCTGCAGCTGCCAGCCACTCGAGCGGAGTCGCAGTCGGCCGGAACCCAAGTGCAAGAGCAACGGCAACCACCAGGACGCCGCTGATCAGCGTCCGTGCCATGCTGCCAAGCACCTGGCCCGTGAGCACGGATGTGCGCGTGATGGCCATCGTTCGAAAGCGCGCAATGATGCCTTCGTTCATGTCGATGCAGACATTGATGGCCGTTCCCGCGGCTGCGGCACCGGCGGTCATGACGAGGATGCCGGGAGCGAGATAGTCGATGTAGTGGCCACCCGCCGGTGCTGCAGCGCCAAGACCCGCGTGCAACGTGTTACCGAACACACCCACGAACAGCAGCAACAGGAAGACGGGGACGAGGATGCCGCCGATCGCAAGGAGCGGATAGCGAATCGAGTGCTTGATGTCGCGACGCAGCATCGTCGCGGAGTCGCGCAGCGCATACGCCGGCGAGCTCATGACGCCACCGCCGCTGCCTGCGGCTCGGAGCCGGTCAGCGCGAAGAACACATCGTCGAGATCGGGCGTCTCCACCGTGACGTTCTCAACATGCAGATCCTGGTCGGTAATCCTGTTGAGCAGGATGCGAAGCGAGTCAGGTGAACCGTCGGTGGGGATGTCGAGCACCAGGGCATCGTCGTCTACCGCGTCGTGACCGAGGACTCGCGCGGCGTCGCACAACGCGTTGGGCTCGCGGAAATGCAGCCGGACACGCCCACCTGGGACGCGACGCTTGAGCTCGTCGGGCGTTCCCTCCGCGACGAGGCGGCCTTTGTCGAGGACGGCGATGCGGCTGGCGAGCTCGTCAGCCTCATCCAGGTTCTGCGTGGTGAGCAGCACGGTGACACCGCCTGCAACGAGCTCGCGTGTGATCTGCCACATCGTGTGGCGGCTGCGTGGATCGAGGCCGGTTGTCGGCTCGTCGAGAAAGATGATCCGCGGCTCGCTGATGAGCGTCATCGCGAGGTCGAGACGGCGGCGCATGCCACCCGAGTACTTCATGACAATCTGGCCGGCAGCGTCGACGAGGTCGAATCGAGTGAGCATCTCCTCGACGCGGCGACGGCCCTCGAGCCGATCCAGATGATGGAGATCGGCCATGAGCAGCAGGTTTTCGCGGCCTGAAAGCAGGTAGTCCACCGACGAGAACTGTCCAGTGACGCCGATGGCGTCGCGAACGCGATCGGGCTCGCGGCGTACATCAAAGCCCCCGACGGTGATGGCTCCCGCGTCTGCACTCATGAGCGTGGAGAGAATCTGCACCGTGGTCGTCTTGCCGGCGCCGTTCGGCCCCAGCAGTGCGAACACCGTGCCCTCGGCGATCTCGAGGTCGATGCCGTCGAGGACGAGCTTGTCGCCGAACGATTTGCGAAGCCCGGCGACACGAACTGCGGATGCAGTGGTTGCAGGCATCACACGCCGCTCGCGACGGGGTCGGTTGCGAGTGCGCGACGCACGTTGATGTCACCAAACGAACTGCGCGCATGCACGTCGGCCGATGCGGCGCCGGCCTCGGGGCGTCCGGTTGCGTCAAGGTCGTTGTGCACTTTGCCAAAGGTGGTGTTCAGGTCAAGCCAGGCAGCAACGCCTTTGCGGATACCGATATCGACTTTGCCGAGCGCGGTGTGCGCCACGATGCTTCCGCCGCCGACGTCGTTGAGGCGCACATCCCCGTTCGTGGTCTTCGCGACGACGCCGCCGTTCGAATGGTCGACAACAATCGAGCCATTGGCGGTTGCCACGCGAAGGTCGCGGGATATGGTGCCGATCCATGTATCCCCGTTTGCGCCTTTCACCACGGCCGTGCCGTCCACGGAGCCGAGACGCACCGACCCCGAACCTGTGGTGATCTCGACATGCTGCGACGCGCGTTGCACGGCGATTTCGCCGACACCGGCAGACAGGTGCGCCGGCCCGGCCTCCTCGATCTGGATGTCGCCGACTCCGGTCTTGTATTCACATTCGCCGAGGGATCCGCTGACATGGAGACTGGCGACACCTGCGTCTCCGCGCAACCGTGACCCGAAGGGAACCTCGATCCGCACGTCAACGGATTCACCGCCGCCGCGGATCGTGTAGCGTCGCCAACTCTTCGGTGCCCTGATGAGCACGCGTCCGTCGGCATACTCGACGCGCGTCTGCTCGGCCGCAGTGACATCCGATGGCTTGGACGGGTCGGTGGGCCGGACCTCCACAGTCGTGTCGGTTCGGTCGCCGGCGACGATGCGGACCTCACCGACTCCGAGTTCGAGGTCGACGAGGATCGGGCGGGGCGTATCGAACGTGGGCATGTTTTCTCCTTGAGTGGTGATGCCGGGTCAGCGGACCCAGCCGGTGAAACGACCGCCGCCAGTCGCAGGCGGACCCTCGCGGCGGCGGGCCGGTTGAACGCGATCGAGTGCGGCACCAACTGCACGAACGAGCCAGGTGTTGGCCGAGAGCCCTTCGGCGCTTGCGGCCTGCTCGACCCTTGTCTTCAGGTTGTCGGGAAGGCGCAGATTGATCCGCGAGGTGCCGCCGTCATCGGCATCAGCAGTGCCGGCACCGTCGGGGGCGTAGCCGCCAACTGGGACCGGCTCCGAGGACTCGTCCACCGGCTGTTCTACAGGCGGGAGGCTGACGACGAACTCGGGGTTGCGACCGCGAATGCGCAGCTCGACCGATCCGGGCGCGAGCTCGCGGGTGATCTCTTCGGCCGCAGCACCAAGCGCGTCTTGCAACGCGAGGCGAATGGCCGCGTCAAGCGGCGCAGCGAGCCGTTCGGCGAGGGCACGGGCGTCCTCACCTCCGGTCTCGGCTGCATCCGCCAGTTGCTGGTGAATGCTTTCAACGTAGGGGCGTAGGTCCATGACGCCACTATGGCACCATCGATGGTGCCATGTCAAGCCATTCTGAGCCAAATTGGCTCAGAGGAAGCTATCCGGCGACCACCACTGCCGGGCCTACCCCTTCAATGACCTTCCATACGACGACGGCGATGCCGATCGCGAGTGCGAGCAACGCGATGTACCTGCCCCCGCTGCCGGCCAGGCGACCCGAGCGAACCAGGCCGAGCACGCCGAAGCCGATGGCGAGCCACCCGAATCCCAAGGCGAACACAAATCCGACGACCTGAATCCAGCCAAGCGGCACCGCGATGACGCCCAACACGACGCCTGCTTTCGCCGGACTGTTGGAGCCGACCTTCCAGCGTCCGTCCGGGATGACATCGGGACCAGCCGGCCCAGCAGGGAATTGGCCGCCCCCCATGAACCCTCTCGACTGCGCGAGGGGATCCAGGTGGCTTCCGGGACTCAGCCCATCAATGCTTTGCTGAGCCATCGGATCACGCACCCACCATGACTGGGGATGGCCCGACCCCTTCGATGATCTTCCACACCACAACCGCAACGCCAAGGCCGATCGCGAGGAGCGCGAAGTACCTGCCGCCCTTGGCGGAAAGGCGCTCGGACTGCAGCAAGCCGATGGCACCGAGCACGATCGCAAGCCCGCCGAACCCGAGGGCAAAGACGAAGCCGATGACCTGGATCCACCCCAGTGGCACCGCGAGCACCCCGCACACGACGCCTGACTTGGCGACGCTGTTCGAGCCCGCCAGGAAATAGTTCTTCTCCGGCGATACTGCCGGCCCCGCAGGACCAGCCGGGAACACTCCCCCGCCGACGTACCCACGCGACTGGGTGACGGGATCCAGCCGGCTTCCTGGTGTCAGCCCCCTCGGATCGTCTTGAGCAGTCATTTCGATCTCCTTATGCGCTCGACTCTACGCCGATTTCGTCGAGAAAACAGGCAGACACGGGCACGTTCTTCCTCTGTGCGCGGCGACCCATCACCGGCGGACAAACCGGCGATCGACGGGGCCTAGCTCCGCCCGCGCGAGCGCCATTGCTGGGTCGCCTCGACCGCGAGAACGACCAACGCAACGACCTCGCCGGCGACGTCGTCCGGCGTGCGCTCAGCGCCCGCGAGTTCATCGACAAAGGCGAAGCTCGTCAACGCCTGGAGCGTGTCATTGAGGCGCGGGTCGTCGAGCGCGAAGCGCCCCAGAAGGACGCCGATGATCTGATGACGGCGGGCGTTGCGGCTTTCGTGTCGTGCGTGATCGTCGTCGCTCAGCACGGACAGCGCCCCCAGGCGTCGAAGCACATCGCGGTGCACCGAGTAGAAGTGGCAGAAGACAGTTGCGAGGACCTCGAGACCGTCGGCCAGGCCCTCCGCGGCGAACACGTCCGGGATGCGCTGCAGCCCGCCGCTCGCCCCGAGGTCGTCGTACACCGCTTCGAGCAAGGCATCACGGTCCCCGAACTGCGAATAAACGGTCACCCGCGACACTCCGGCCCGCTTGGCAACCGCCTCGAGCGTGAATCGGCGCCCCCCGATCAACTCCTCCATCGCGGCCGCCACGATCCGGGCGCGGCGCTCCCCCATTGCCGCGGCGCGGCGCTTCAGCTCGTACGGTCTCGACGGCACGATGCAGCTTTCACTGTACTTAGTGTACAGTCATTGGGTGATGAACGCTCCGGCGACGATGACAACCCCGGACCTGAGCGACGAAGTCGTCGTGGTGACCGGTGGTTCGCGCGGTATCGGTGCCGGAACGGCGCGCCGCTTCGCGGCGCTGGGCGCACGCGTGGTGGTGTCGGGTCGCGATCGCGAAGCGATGGAGTCGGTGGTGTCGTCGATCACCTCGTCGGGTGGACGCGCTGTGGGCATCCCCGCCGAATGCACGGACCAGGGCGAGGTGGACGCGCTCCTCGCGGGAACCGAAGCCGCGTTCGGCCCGGCAACCGTGCTCCTGGCGTTCGCGGGAGGGGACGGGCGGCCGGAGCCGATCGACCAGTTGGACGCGGCGCGTTGGCGCTCGGTCATCGACAGCAACCTCACCGCGACGTACATCACGGTCCGAACCTTCGCACTCGGCATGACCGAGCGGCGACGCGGCTCCATCGTGACGATGTCATCCACCGCCGGGCGCCAGCCCGGCGGCGCCTCGGTCGCGTACGCAGCCGCAAAAGCCGGGATCGTGATGCTCACCCGCCATCTCGCCAACGACCTCGCTCCGCACGGCGTGCGCATCAACTGCATCGCGCCGTCGGCGATCGAGACGGAGCGCTTGGTGTCGCTCATGCCGGCCGCCGCGCGCGAGCAGCTTGGGCAGTCGTTTCCATTGCGAAGGCTCGGCACCGTCGACGACGTCGCCGATGCGGCCCTCTACCTTGCCACTGCGCAGTCCGCGTGGGTGACCGGCATCACGATCGACGTCTCCGGTGGTCGCGTTACGGCGTGAGCACGACCTTCAGCGCTTCGCGCCGCTCGAACAACTCGTAGCCGCGCACGGCGTCATCCAGGCGCAGACGGTGCGAGATGATCGCGTCGGGGTGGGCAACGCCAGTGGCCACCATCTCGAGGGCGTCGTCCCAGCGCCCGATGATGTTCGCGGTGCCGCAGAACTTGAGGTCGATCGCCTTCACGAACGTGGTGTTGAGCGGCAGCTCCAGTTCCTGATCGCTGTGCACGCCGATGACGCTGATCCGCCCTCCCGCGCGGGCGATGTCGATGGAGTCCAGCAGCGCTGGAACCAGCCCGACGCATTCGAGCACCGCGTCGGCGCCACGACCACCGGTTTGATCCTGCACGAAGCTCGGAGCGTGGACCTCGCGGGCATCCACAGCGATCGCGCCGAGCTCCTGCGCCATCTCCAGCCGCTGCGACACCGTGTCGACCGCGTAGATCGTGGACGGCTCGAATCCGCGCGCACCGAGAATCGCCATGAGCCCCACTGGACCGCAGCCCACCACGGTGACGACGTCTCCCTTCTCGATGCGCGCCTCACTTGCGCAGTCGTATCCGGTCGTGAAGATGTCGCCGACGAACAGCGCCTGCTCATCGCTCATCGATGGGTCGATCGCGTGCAGCACGAGATCAGCGTTGGGGACGCGCACGTATTCCGCCTGCGCGCCGCCAACATCACCGAAGAAGGAGCCGTAGCCGAAGACCCGCTGATCCGGACACCTGCTGAAGTAACGTCGCTCGCAATACCAGCAGGTGCCGCACGGGATCGTGAACGAGCCGACCACACGGTCGCCTTCCGCAAAGCGGCGCACGGCGCCGTCCACTGCCTCCACGACACCAACGAACTCGTGGCCCATGACGCCTCCCGGACTCATGCCGGGGATGCGCCCGTGCACGACGTGGAGGTCGCTGCCACAGATTGCCGTCTTGGTCACGCGGACCAGCGCGTCGCCAGGCTCTTCGACGCCCGGCTTCGGCACATCGACCATTTCGACGACGCCGAAGTCCTGGAACACCAGCGCCCGCATCACCAGCCTCCGGTCGGGATGGCGGTCAGTGCGCTTCGTCCTCGGCGGCCCGCCGCTGGATGACGCGATCGCGGAGCTCATCCTCCAGGTCGCCGGCGTGTTCGGCGTCGCGTCGTAGCCAGAACGGAATCCGCTCGGGTTCGCCAGCCGCGAGCGCTTTCGCCTGCGCATCGAGATAGGCGCGGAGCGCACCGTCAACCGCAGTCGAGAGTTCGGCGCCGCCAGCAGTCAGAGGCTGGACGAGATCGCTTGCGACGACCACGCTGTTGAGCGGCGCAGCCGGTGGCTTCGACCCGAAAAGACGCCCGAGCCACGACATGCGCCGAGTGTACGCAGTCGCGGCTGCCTGCCTCAGTTTCGAGGCGCGGCGCGCTACCGTACACGCGTGGCAAAGAGCGCCCCGACCACCCTGCATCTTCAATGGACTGGCCAGGCCGCGGCGGACCAACTCGTGAGCGAGGATCCCGCGGCGCTGCTCATCGGCTTCTGCCTCGATCAGCAAATACCGATCGAGTGGGCCTTTCAGGGTCCGCTGCACATGCGCGAGCGGCTCGGGACGGTCGACCCCGTCAAGGTCGCGCGAATGGATCCGGCCAAAGTCGAGAAGGCGTTTCAGACTCCGCCGGCGCTCCACCGCTTCCCGGTGAGCATGGCGCAACGCGTGTATGGGCTCTGCAAGGTCATCGCCGACGAGTACGGCGGCGATGCCACCAGGATCTGGACGGAGGCCAAGGACGCGAAGGACCTGCAGAAGCGGTTCGCCGCGCTGCCGGGGTTCGGCGCCGCCAAGGCACGGATCATGGTCGGGGTGGTGGTCAAGCACCTCGGCGTTCGGCCGGCGGGATGGGAGAAGGTGGTGCCGGACTGGCCGACACTCGCCGACGTCAGCACCGTGGCGGAACGCGAGCAGTACCAGGCGCAGAAGCGCGCCCACAAAGCCGCGATGCGCGCCGAGGCCGCTGCCAACGGCGACACCAAGAAGGCTGCGCCCACTCGCAAGCGGCCCGCCAAGACGGTGGCACGTGGCCGGGGCTGAGGTCACGGTCTTCGAGGACGGTGGCATCCGCATCGTCAAGATCGGCCCGATGGGCCCTTACGGCAACAACGCGTACGTCGTGCGCGACGTGGCTGCCGGGGCAGCCGTGCTCATCGACATGCCGCTCGAGGAGTCGCCGCTGCTCGAGGCGATCGCCGCCGAGGGCGGTGTCCAGACGGTCATCGCCACGCACTGGCATCCGGACCACTGGATGACCTACGACGCGGTTCGTGCCGCCACGGGTGCTCCCGTGCTTGTCGGCAGCAGCGAAATCAAGATCCCGGAAGAGCGCATCGACGGTCGCCTCGACGACGGCGCCGAAGTCGCAGTGGGCAGCGCCCGAATCGGCGTCATCCATACGCCGGGACACACCCCCGGCAGCATCTCGTTGCGCGTCGGCCGGGCGGTGATCACCGGCGACACACTGTTCAACGGCGGGCCGGGCAAGACCAGTGCGCGCGGCGACCTGGAGACGATCATGGCGAGCATCACCGCCAAGTTGCTGCCATTACCGGAAGAAACTCTCGTGCTCCCCGGACACGGCACCACGACCACGATCGCTTCGAGTCGCACCGGAGTTGCCGCGTATCAGCGTCATCCCAAACCCGCGGGATATTACGGCGACGTCGAGTGGGGTGACTGACGCGGGATCATCGGTCGGAGCAGGCAAACCCAGCGACTCCAGCGTTCTGCATCTGAGGACCGCGCGTGGGCGGTGGGTGCTCACGGCGACCGTGCTCGGCAGCGCGATGGCACAGCTCGACGCCACGGTTGTCGGCATCGCGCAACCGACAATCGGCAAAGAGTTCCACGCGACCATCGCCGGGTTGCAATGGGTATCGGCCGGATATTTGCTGACCGTCGCCGGCCTGATCCTGCTCGCCGGTGCGCTCTGTGACCGCTACGGAAGGCGGCGCGTCTTCGTCATCGGTGTCACATGGTTCGCCGTCGCATCACTGATCTGCGCGACCGCGCCCAACATCGGCCTGCTGATCGCCGCGCGAATGCTGCAGGGCATCGGCGGCGCGTTGCTCACCCCTGGAAGTCTCGCGATCCTGCAGGCGTCATTCGCCCAGGAGGAACGCGGTCGCGTCATCGGCGCGTGGTCGGGGCTCGGCGGTGTTGCCACCGCGCTGGGACCGTTCGTCGGCGGGTTCCTGATCACTGCGGTGTCATGGCGGTTGATCTTCCTGATCAATGCACCCATCGCTGTCGCCATCCTGATCATCTCGGCGAAGCATGTCCCCGAGTCGCGAGACCCGGACGAGACGGGGTACATCGACTTTGCCGGGAGCGCGTTGACCATCGTCGCGCTCGTCGGGATTTCCTACGGTCTCATCCAGGGATCGAGCGGGCACTGGACATCACCAGCTGTACTCGGCGCGCTGCTTCTGGGCGGCGCTGCGCTGATCGCATTCATCGTCGTCGAGCTGCGCGTCCGGGCCCCGATCGTGCCGCTGGACATTTTCAAGTCCCGGCAGTTCAGCGCGACCAACGCAGTGACGCTGTTGATCTACGGAATGCTCGGCGGGATGTTCTTTTTGCTGCCCATCGAGCTGCAGCAGGTCTCGCACTACACCCCGACTGAGGCGGGCGCGTCGTTGCTGCCCGTCACCTTGATGCTGTTCGCGCTGTCGTCACGCTCCGGAGCACTGTCAGGGCGAATCGGCCCGCGTCTGCAGATGACGCTCGGACCACTCATCGTCGCAGTCGGGCTTGCCCTGTTCTCACGGGTCAACGCCGGTGGCAATTACCTGATCGAGGTGCTGCCGGCCGTGCTCACGTTCGGCTTCGGCATGGCGATCACTGTTGCGCCGCTGACGGCGACCGCGATGTCGTCAGCGCCCGCGAATCGCAGCGGACTCGCCTCCGCGGTGAACAACACCGTCGCGCGCACCGGGAGCCTGCTCGCGGTCGCGTTGCTGCCGGCCGCAGCCGGGATCACCGGCGACAGCTACCTGCATCCACCGGTCTTCGAGACGGGGTTTCAGCACGCCGCATTCATCGCCGCGGTCGTCTGCGCTGCGGGCGGACTGCTCGCTGCCGCGACGATCCGCAATCCGCGGTCAGTGGCTGGACGGAGCGGGGCGTCGCGGCGGTCTGCCTGAAGGCAGCCGGCCGGCGTCGACAAGCGCTCGACGGAGCACGAACTCGATCTGGGCATTGGTGCTGCGGAACTCGTCCCCTGCCCACCTCGCCAGCGAGTTGTGCACTTCAGGATCGAGGCGCAGCAGCACGGACTTCCTCCGGAGAGGAAGCACTGTGTCCGTGTCCGCAACCTCGCTCATCAATACAACGAGCCGGCGTTCACCACCGGCTGCAGGTCGTGGTCGCTGCACAGCACGACAAGCAGGTTACCCACCATCGTCGCCTTGCGCTCCTCATCGAGTTCAACGACGGCATCTGCGGACAGCCGATCGAGTGCGAGCTCGACCATACCGACTGCGCCCTCGACAATCCGGTGGCGCGCCGCAACCACCGCATTTGCCTGCTGGACCCTGAGCATTGCCTGCGCGATTTCAGGCGCATAAGCCAGCCGTGTCAGCCGGGATTCGATCACCCGCACACCGGCCGCGACGACACGGACCGCTATCTCTGACGACAGTTCCTCGTTGATTTCCTCGGCGTTTTCGCGCAGTGAAGGTGTCTCGCTGCCGCGCGTGTCATACGCGTATCCACTCGCGATGTGACGGACGCCGGCCTCCGCCTGGACGCGCACGAACTCAACGTAGTTGTCAACCGCAAAGAGTGCTCGAGCCGTGTCGTCCACCACCCACACGACGGCGGCAGCGATCTCGATCGGGTTGCCGTCGCCGTCGTTGACCTTGAGCATCCCTGTCTCGTGATTGCGGATTCGTGTCGACACGCGATCGCGCCGCGCCGCGGGGTGCACCCACCAGAGACCGGACCGGCGGACGCTGCCCTGGTAGCTGCCGGCGAGCCGGAGCACCACTGCCTCGCCGGGCGTAACCGATATCAGTCCTCGCGCGCCGGCAACTGAGAGCGCGAGCAGCGCCACGCCGATTGCGATCAGCGCGCCGGATGAACCGGCTCCATGAAATCGCTCGGCGAGGCCGCGGCTCAAGAGGCCGGCGCCCGCGATGACCAGAATCATCGAGCCGACGAGGGCTGCCCAGCCGGGCAGCGCGCGCGGCGGTTGCTCGGTGATCAAGGCCGGGGTATCAGCGAGCGAGATTCTGCCTTTGGATTGCTCCGAACTCATGGCTGCCCTCGTTGAGGTTGACGCTGGGGCTATTGATATGATATCACTACGATATGGCAGCCGAGACACCGACTGCTGCCCGCGAAGAGGGTTCGTCCGGCAAGCCCCCCGCACTCATGGTCGACCACCTCAGCAAGCACTTTGGCGAGCGCACCGCGTTCGAGGACGTCTCGTTCTCGGTTGCGCAGGGCGAGGTATTCGGCTTCCTGGGTCCAAACGGTGCCGGGAAAACGACCACCGTTCGCACGCTCGGGACGCTGATCGCACCGACGTCTGGTTCGGCGAGCGTGGCCGGCATTCCCTTGACGCCGGACAACGGACCGGAGATCCGGCAGCGAATCGCGATCATGCCGGAGAACCCCGGGCTGTACCGCAAACTCACGGTGACCGAGAACCTCGAACTCTTCGCGGGACTGTACGAGCAGCGCAACGCGCAGGTCCGGATCGGTGAGGCGCTCGAGGCGGTCAACCTCACCGCACGCCGAGACGACCTCTGCGGCAGTCTCTCCAAGGGACTCCTGCAACGTGTCGGCCTCGCACGCGCGTTGCTCAACGACCCGGCGGTCATGTTCCTTGACGAGCCCACGTCCGGCCTGGATCCCGTCGCGACGCGCGAGGTCAACGATCTGATCAACGGGCTGCGCCAGCGCGGGGTCACCGTCTTCCTCACGACTCACCGCCTGGAGGAGGCAGAGCGCCTCTGCGATCGCGTCGCCATCCTCAACACCACGCTCCGTTTGGTCGGCAGGCCTGACGAGCTTCGTGAACGACTCTTCAGCCGATCCCTGGTTGTCGAGACCCTCGAACCCCTCGTCGCGCCGGACGACGTCTTCATGCCTGCTGACGGCGTCGAGCACTGGCAGGCGGACGGGACAAGTAGCTACGTGCTGACCGTCGCCGATCCGAGAAATATGGCTCCGCGCGTGACCCGAGCGCTGGTGGCCGCAGGCGCCGACGTGGTTTCCATCAGCGAGTCGCGTCACTCCCTCGAGGACGTGTACCTGCAGTTGGTCAACGAGGACCCGGAGGCATCGCCTCGATGAAGTTCAGCTTCCGGCGGCTCGGTGCGGTGCTGCACAAGGAGTTCCGTGAATACCGGCGCAGCCCCTTCATCATCGTGACGATGGGGCTGGCGCCACTCATCTTTCTCGTCGAGCCGCTGATCACCATCTTTCGCATCGGCCCGTCGGTCGCCGCAGACAAAGTAGATATCGCCGTCAGCGGTACGTTTCTGGTGCTGCTGATTGCCCCTGCATTGCTGCCCGCTGTCATTGCGGCGTACTCCGTGGTCGGCGAGCGCGAGCAGGGCACTCTCGAACCACTGCTCACCACCCCGCTGCGCCGCGAGGAACTGCTCCTCGGCAAGGCGATCGGTGTGGTTGTTCCCGCAGTCGGACTGGCGTATGTGGTCTTCGCCGTCATCCAGATCTGTGCTCACCTCTTCGCGAGCAACCCGGCGGTCGTCTCCGCACTTGGGGAAGGACCTCATATCGTGGCTGAGATTCTGTTTGCGCCACTGTTGGCGTCATGGTCGATCTGTGTCGGCATCGGCATCTCGACGCGAGCGAGCGACGTGCGTGTTGCACAACAGTTGGGGACGCTGTCGAGCCTTCCGCCCCTCGCGGTTGTGGCGCTCGTCTCCTTCAACGTCTTCACGCCGAGCGTCACGCTCGCGGTGGTGTTCGCGCTGGTCCTTCTCGTTGCCGACGTCATTCTGTTCCGCGTGGTGGTGGCGCTTTTCGACCGCGAGCGGCTCATCACCGGCGCTGCGGCTCATCGCGTGCGGGGAGGCAGTGGGCCGAACCCACCCGCCGGAGCGGTGCCGCAGATACGACGCATTGAGCGCACGGTATGAGTCCATGGGAGGCAGCGACGATGGATGACGCAGCACGCACCCCGGCTGTGGCGGGCCTCTTCGGCGGTTCTGGCAACCACACCGTCCAGATCGTCGTGCTGATCGCTGTGGCGATTTTGTTCATCGGCTATTTCGGCTTTCGCTTCGTCGGTGGAGGCCGTGGTGGGACTTCGAGCACCGCTGCAGGAGCCGGCACCCGACGTGACATCGATAGCGACCGCCCACATGAGGGATCAGCGAGCGATGGGACTGTCCGGCTGGAGCGTCGGTGGATCTCCCTGGTCGGGGGCCAGGCGTTGGTCGGTGGAAACAAGCCGATGACCATCGCCGTCGACGGCATCACGATCGGCGAGGTCGAGCCCAGGGAGACAGTCGACGTGGCCGTGGCGCCCGGGCATCACACCCTACAGCTCAAGCAGGGCAGACACCGGAGCCCCCAGCGCCCGTTCGACGTTGCCGCCCAGGAGACCGTCAGCTTCTACTGCCACGGTCCAAGGTACGGCTGGCCACAACTCCTGGCAGCGCTCGTCAAGCCCGACCTCTGGATCACACTGAAACGCGAGTGACTCGGCGCGCCGCGAATACGAAGCCTCGCCTATGCCTCGGCACGCTGCAGATGGGTTCGAAGGACTCGGGCCACCCCGAGCCCGGCCACGACGCCAAAGAACGGTCCCAAGTAGACCGCAGGCGCCCACAGTGAGCAGCTCATGGGCGCGTCACAGACCCCCATTCCGCAAAGGGTCGTCGGCGAGAACTGGTAACCGCAGACATGGAGCAGATTGCCTACCCCGAAGGTAATCCCGAGGCTGACCAGCACGAAGGTTGCCGACGCGGCCGCGAGAACCTTTGCCCACATTCCCCGGAGAGTAACTGGCACCGCTGCTTCGATAGAACGGCAGGGAGTAATTGAGACAACTCCAGTTACGAGATCGCACACGAGCGTGCCGCGTCCGGAGGGGTGCGTACGCTCTTTGTGTGGCAGTTCTTCGTCGGTTCCAGGTTGCTAGCTCTCCCGCCCGCAGGCTCGCGGTCGGCGTCGGCGCTGGCGCGGTCGCCGCTGCTGCAGTCCTCAGTTGCCTCGCGCTTGCTTCTGGCAGTTCGTCGGCGTCATTCGCCGCCGTCGCCGGCCCTCCCGGAACGCCGTCGGCGCGCTCCGACGCCACCATCGGCTATGACGCCGCCACCAAGCAGGTGGTGATGTTCGGGGGCATGGGCCCATATGGCTCCCTCGGGGATACTTGGGTTTTCGCGGACTTGACCTGGAGGCAGGAACACACCTCTCAAGCGCCGGCGCCGAGAGGCGATGCGGCCATGGCGTATGACCCCAAGATCCGCGCCCTCGTCCTCTTCGGTGGTTGGGCCACCGGCAACGGCGCGGACCTCGACGCCACCTGGCTCTGGACCGGCCATGCCTGGGAGCGGCGGAGCACCGCCACCTTCCCAGTGGGGATCGACGACCAGACCGTCCTCCAGCAAGACCACATGGCCTACGACGCCGTGAGCGGCAAGGTCGTTCTTGTGGGGATTGCCGGTGAACTCGAGTACCAGACGTGCTCGGCAGAGACGTGGACCTTCGATGGCAGCACCTGGCAACTCCAGCACCCATCCACAGAGCTGCCGGCGTCGGAAACGGCCATCGTCAACGAATCCCAGACCGGCCACGTACTTGCCGTACTCACCGCGCGCGACGCGATCGATAACGTCCGCGGTGGGCAATCCTGTCCTGTGGGCAGTTCGCAAGCACGCGCCTTGCCGACCTCGAGCACCTGGCGCTGGACCGGTTCCGACTGGATCCAGGTGAGCACCGGAAGCGAGCCCGATCTCGGCGTGGATGGCGACGCTGCGAACGGCAGCCTCCAAAGCCTGCAGGCGGTAACCGGCACGTCGATGCTCGCTACAGGCCCCAATGAGACGCTCTGGTCGTGGAACGGGGGCCATTGGTCCCGGATTTCAGGCTCGGCTGGCGGCCCACCAGTGACCTGGGCAAGCGTGCAGGCTTCCGATGGCGACGGCGTCGTGGTTTTTGGCGGCTCGGAGTTACCCAACGGTCCGGACACAGCAGAGACGTGGGTGTGGAACGCCGCGCAGTGGCGGCAGGTGGTGAGCGTGGGCTATGCACCTCCAACACCAACACCCGTGCCGCCTTCGCAGAACCCTGATGTGGTGACCCCCGCCGCTGCTTAGGAAGCCCGGCCGGTCCACGCGAACACGTCCGATGACGTTCGTCACCGATTCTCAAGCCTGTTGGTCGCCGGTCTCATCAGCGTGGTACCCGCACGGGGAGTCGAACCCCGGTTACCACCTTGAAAGGGTGGTGTCCTAACCGCTAGACGATGCGGGCGCGACCGCCAATCTTAGGTTCGCGCGGGCAGCGCGACGTTGGCCGCGAAGCAAGATCGCTCCGCCGGTATACTCGCGGCATGCCGATACGGGAGATTCTTGGCAAGACCGTGGGCTTCGGACTGGTGTCCCTGGCGCTCATCGCCGGCGGCATCCTGGACCTGCTCGGTGGGCACGTCTACAACGACTACCTGAACACCGCGCTCGGGATCATCCTCATCTTGATGGGCCTCGGGACCGGGGCGCTCGGCACCGTCCTGATCGTCGGCATCCTCTATGAGGAGAAGCTGAGCCGCCAGGACTCGCAGGTGCATGTCACGCCTCGTGGAACCCCGCTCGCGCCGCCGCCGCCGTGGGGCATGGCCGATGTCGGCAAGCCGCCCGGTGTGGTGCGCGTCGGTGACGCCGCAACATCGTCAGGTGGCGGCGGGTCGCCGCGCGTAATGTCCGTGGTGGTCTCGAACCTCGACGCGCCAATGCTCATCGTCGGCTTGCTCGCATGGACGATCCTGACCCTCGTTCTCTTCGCCCCGCACTGAGTTTGTCCTAGTGCCCGACGCGCGGGTTCGCACCCGTTTCGCGCCGTCCCCGACCGGCGCCCTGCACTTCGGCTCTGTTCGTACCGCCCTGTTCGCATGGCTCGCGGCCCGGCACGCGGGCGGCGATTTCATCCTCCGGATCGAGGACACGGACCAGGAGCGATACATCCCGGGCACCGAGGCGCTGATCATCGAGACGCTCAGCTGGCTCGGGCTCAACTGGGATGAAGGCCCCGAGGTCGGTGGCCCGCACGAGCCGTATATCCAGTCGCTGCGCATCGCCACGTACCGCGAACGCGCGGACGAGTTGGTCGCTACAGGCCACGCGTACTGGTGCACGTGCACGCCGGCACGACTCGCGGAAATGCGGGACGCACAACGCGCCCGCTCCGAGCCAACGCGCTACGACCGGCGCTGTCTTGGACGGCAGGAGGAAGTCGCAAAGGAACGCGCCGCAGGCATGGCCGCAGTCGTCCGCCTGCGCATGCCGGACGGCATCACCGAGTGGGATGACCTCGTCCGCGGTCACGTGAGCTTCGCCAACTCGGACATCGATGATCAGGTCCTGCTCAAGTCCGACGGATTCCCGACCTATCACCTCGCCGTCGTCGTCGACGATCACCTCATGGAGATCAGCGACGTGATCCGCTCGGACGAATGGATCCCATCGACCCCAAAGCATCTGGCCCTCTACGCCGCGTTCGGATGGCACCCACCCCGCTTCGCGCATGTCCCCGCAGTACTCGGTCCCGACCACCAGAAGCTCAGCAAGCGCCGCGGCGCCCGCAACGTTCTCGAATACGGCGAGTTGGGTTACCTCCCCTCGGCGATCGTCAACGCCATCGCCCTCCTCGGCTGGTCGTCAGGCGACGAACAGGAAGTCTTTACCCCGGAAGACCTCGTGGAGCGCTTCACCCTCGACCGTGTGAACCCCGCGGCTGCCATCTTCGACCCCAAACGCCTCGACGACCTCAACGGCATCCACATCCGCCGCCTGACAACCGACGAGCTCGTAGAAGCATTGGAATTCCCGCTTCCAGGCACAAGCAAAGAGACACGCCGGCTTCTGATCCCAATGCTCCGAGAACGCATGGTCACCCTCGCGGACGCAACGCGTCTCTGCAAACCACTCCTCGGCGACGTGACCATCGATCCCAGCGTCGACTTCCCCCCGAAGAATGTCGACCAGGCGACCGCCGTCGCAATCATCGACGAGTGCATCAGCGCCATCGAAGACGGCGCCCTCGAAAACCACGATGTCCTCCTCGAACGCATCCGCGCCGTCGGCGACGCCGCCGGAGTCAAAGCGCGCGACTCGTTCCGCGTCCTCTACGTCGCCATCCTCGGCGTCCCAGCAGGCTTGCCCGTCATCGAGGCCATGATGTTCCTCGGCAAGGACCCGTCCCTCCGCCGCCTTCGCGAAGCTCGCGCGCGCCTCGGTTGAGGGCGTCTCGGATGGGCTAAGGCCCTTGGGGCGCTTTGTGGTTGGGCGCCAGGGAATGGGCGGCACCGTGCTCAGCCTTGTCCGCTCCCTCGTTCGCGCCACCTAATTGTCGCGCTCTCTCGGTCGCTCCCAAATTCGCTGGGTGCCGCCCATCCCCTGTCGCCTTACAAGGCGTAGTGCCTATCCCTCCTCGCGGAACTAGAGACCCTGGCCTTCGTTGCGCGCCCCAACGCGATGCTCACTCGTTTGCGGGCGGCGCGCCCGAACCGGTCGATGAGCTGCTGGCGCACGCGGGTCGCGACGCGAACGAGCGGCCGGCGTCGCGGGCGTATAGACCTCGCGACGCGGAACCGTCGGTGCAGGTGCCGATGGCTCGGGCGACGGAGTCGGTGCGGCTGGCGCCGGAGTGACCGGGGCAGGTTCGGGATGCGTCCGGTGGTGGGCCGAGGCGTCGATGCGGGCGGCGACGCGTTCGACCAGGAGGACGGCTGCGCGGTCGAGGCCGGTGGCGTGGCCGGCGATGGCGACGGCGATCACGATGGCGCTCACGGGCCATAGCGCCGAGAACAGTGAGAGCCCGGAAAGGACTCCGAAGCCGGCGAGAATCGGGTGCCGGCGAACGTAGGAAGGAGGTGTTGGAGCGGGTGTCGGAGGGGTCGTTCGGTCGTCTGTGATTGTCATGTGACGAGGCTATGTGACAGACGTGGACGACTCGCGGACCAACTGCAAGTTCAGGTCTGATGTCTCTGTTCCGGTGTCGTTACCACGCTGTGACGCTCCCGTGGACAGAGGCGACGTGATGTCGCGACACAATCGAGCGGCCCGGTCTAGGGGGTCGACCGAGGATCTGACAGGAGGTCGTTACCAGTGCTCAGGGGAAAGCCGCGTCGTGATGTGACATGAGCGAGATGACGGTGGTGCACCCACCGATGCTCATCACACGAGCGCGCGCCCGCATCGGGCAGCTCACCGGTCCCCAGCGTCTCGTCGCCTTCTCGGTCTTCCTCGGCATCATCGGTGCCGCCTTGTGGTTGCTGCCACTGCGCGACGTGCAGCGGATTCCAACCATGACAGTGATCCCGTGGTGGGCGGAACTTGCGGCCTGCTACTTGACCAGTCTCCTGTTCGTCCAGGTACGCGTGCACCGCGAGCTGTCGACGCTCTCGCTCACAGAGATCCCTGTGGTGATGGGCCTGTTCCTTGTCGATCCGCATCAGCTCCTCGGCTGCTACGTCGTGGGCGTGTTGCTCGCCAGCTGGACGCGCCAGCGCCGGATCCGCTGGGTCAAGGACTTTGCCAACGCGATGATGGACGTCGTCTACATCGCCGTCGCGGTGCTCGTTTTCAACGCCGTCGGCCCGGTGGCGAATGATCCACTCGCATTGCGTTCCGCGCTCGCGTTTGCTGCGGCGATGATCGCCGCGGGGTGGTTGTTCTATCCGATCGCGCTGAATGTCGGCACCACCATCGCGCAGGGGCGTCTCGAGATCGGCCAGGTGGCGCGCGCATACGCGTTCCAGGTTGCCGCGTCGACAACGAATGCGTCACTCGGAATCATCGCCGTGATGATCCTCACCACGCGGCCGTGGTTTGCGCTCGCGTTCGTGCCACCGGTGTTCGTCGTGCTCATCGGTCAGATCGCCGCGGGTGAGAGTCAGCGTCGTGCAGACCGCAACGAATTCCTCTATCGCACAACGGAAATCCTGCACTCGACTCGTCAGGTTGGCGAGCGCGCAGGCGAGCTGCTGAACGGCCTCACAGCGATGTTCGGGGTCGAGCGTGCGGAGCTCGTCGTGATCCCGGAAGTGCGCGGGCCGGCGGTCCGGTTCAACTCAACGGGCAACGATGAGCTTGCGCCGCCAAGCACGTCCGAGCTGACCTTCGCGGAGCAGGAAGTGCTCAACGAGCTGCGCACGACTGCGATCCTCACCGGCTCGATCGCGCGCGACCAGTCACTCGGGCTGGCGCTCGCGGAACGCTCCGCCACCGCCGGAACGGTCATCGTGCTCCGCGGCATCGAAGGACCGCAGGGGATGTTGCTGTTGCTGAACCCCGCACGCGGCACGAAACTTGGTTCGAACGAGGAGAGCCTGCTCACGACGGTTGCGGGTCTGATCAGCGTTGCGCTGGAGAACGGCCAGCTTGCGGAGGCGATCCGCGCGATGTCGGTCGAGAAGGCCGAGCTCGCGCGCCGCGCCTTCTACGACCCGCTGACGCAGATCGCGAACCGTTCGCTCTTCCTGCAGACGGTGGAGACATCGCTCGGCCAGCTGGCGACGACGCGCCGCCCGGTTGCGGTGATGTTCATCGACCTCGACGGCTTCAAGGAGATCAACGACAACTTCGGTCACGCCATCGGCGACCGTGTGCTCAGTGCTGTGGCGGCGCGCCTGCGTGTGCAGGTGCGCAAACTGGACCTCGCTGCCCGAATCGGCGGCGACGAGTTCGGCATGCTCCTCGATGGCATGCGCCACTTCAGCGATGCGGCAGTGGTGGCCGACCGGATCATCGAAACCCTGCGGCGCCCGATCCCGATCGGCGATGCGATGGTCACCATCGGGGCGAGCGTCGGCGTCGCCGTCGTGGAGGACGCAGCCGATGCACCGGAGCCCGAGGAGCTCATGCGCCGTGCGGACATGGCGATGTACCTCGCCAAACGCCAGGGCAAGAACCGGGTCGTGGTCTTCGACGATGCCGCTCGGACGCCGGTGATCGCGCGGGTCCCTGAAGTGGCGCGACAGGCGGCCGGCTGAGATAAGGGCAGCCTCCATCTACGATGGAGAGGTGACGCCACCACGCTGCCTCTCGATCGCCACATCGGACTCCGGCGGTGGCGCAGGGATCCAGGCTGACCTCAAGGCATTCGCCGCGGCCGGGTGCCACGGCATGACGGCCATCGTCGGCGTCACCGCGCAGAACACCACGTCCGTCCTGGCGACGTTCGCGCTTCCCGCATGGGTTGTCACCGCCCAGCTCGAAGCCGTCTACGACGATATCGGCGTCGACGCGGCGAAGACCGGTGCGTTGCTCTCTGCTGAGGTGATCGTGGCGGTCGCGGACTTCCTGAGCAGCCATCCGACCCTGCTGGTGGTTGATCCCGTTCTTCGCTCGAGCACCGGTACGGCGCTGCTCGACCCAGAGGCAACCGACCTGTTCGTCACGTCGCTGCTGCCGCTTGCGACCGTGGTCACGCCCAACCTCGCCGAGGCGCGAGTCCTGGCCGGCATCGACGGCGACCGCCGGACGCTGGCCGAGCGCATCATCGCCCGGGGAGCGAGCGCCGTTCTCATCACCGGCGGCGAAGGTGAGGGCTCAGATCTGCTCTTCGACGGGACCGAACACGTGGAGATCCCGGTGGAATGGGTGTCCGGGACCGCTACTCACGGAACCGGCTGCACGCATTCGGCGACGCTCACTGCGGAACTGGCACGCGGGACGCCACTGGCCGATGCCGCCCGGCATGCCGCGGCAGTCACCGCTGCGGCAATCGAACACGGACTTGAAGGAATCGGCAAGGGCGCCGGTCCCGTTGCGGTGGGTCAGGCCTCCGGGTTCAGCCAGCGCGTCCGCACGAGGTAGACAAGCAGGCCGATGCCGAGCATGTCGATGAGCAGCAGGATCGGGCCGACGTTCAGGCCGTTGCCGAAATCGAGCCCGCTCAACGGTGTGAGCGCCTCGACCGGCGGGATCCGGGCGGCGTCGAGGCCCTGACCGGAGGTCACAGCCGTCACCGCGTTGGTCAGCGGGGCAAAGGGCGTCGGAACTACGACCACCTGCGGGCGGCTCGGGCCGGTCGTGCTCGCCGCGCTCACGCCGCCGCTGTGCGATCCGCTCGAGGAGCCTCCGGTTGTCGTCACCGGCTTGGATGTCGGCGCGGGGGTGGCGGTCGGCGCCGGGGTCGCGGTTGGGGCCGGTGTGGCAGTGGGCGTGGGAGTTGCGGTACCGCCACCGCTGCCGCCCTGATTGCCGCCGCCGGTCGGGCTCGGTGTCGCGGTGGGCGTCGGAGTCGGCGTTGTGCACAACGGCGCATGGTGGTGATGGCACTTGGGCGCCGGGGTTGCGCTGGGAGACGGCGTCGGTGTCGGGGTTGGAGCCGCGGCGGCAGCCACGCCGGACACGCCCACCAGCATGAGCGCGAAGACGCCAGGAAGCAGAGCGAGCGCCGCGCGCCCTCGCGGGCGCCGGCGGGGGGTGACCTTTCCGATGACGTTTGCTCTCATTGACGTGTTCCAACTTTCGTCTTAATACCTCGTTCTCGAGATGAAAGTCGGCGTGTCGTCACTGCGCCGCGAGGCCCTGTTCACAGAGTTCACAGCGTCGTGGGGCGTCCGCATACGATTCAGACGGTGTGCACGATCCTCCTCGCATGGAACGCCCATCCCGGTGTCCCGGTCGTACTCGCCGCAAACCGCGATGAGCTGATCGCCAGGCCGAGCCAGTCGCCTGGAGTGCTGCAGACCAATCCCCTCGTCTTCGGGGGCCGCGACCTGGTCGCCGGGGGCACCTGGCTCGCGGTCGGCGCCAATGGCACGCTCTGCGCGGTCACCAATCGCCACCCCGCTGAAGGACCGCCGGTCGTACCCGACCCGTCGCGCCGGTCTCGGGGCGAGATTCCGGTGGATCTGTTGACGATGGATCCCGCGCTGGTGCCGGAGCACCTCACCGCGCTCGGCCCGGGGCTGTACAACCCGGTCAACGTGCTCTGGGTCGGGAATGACCGAGCACTCGTCGCGCACGTCGACGACTCCGGACCGGTGCGCGTGGTCGACCTCGCACCCGGACCGCACGTGCTCACCACCCGCGACGTCGACGACGAACGTCAGCCCAAGGTCGCGATGCTCATGGAAGGGTTGGCGCCGGCCGTCGGCTCGGGAGCCGACGCCGCAGCCACCATGACAGCCATGCGAGCAATGCTCGCCAGCCACGTCTCGGCGAGCGACTCGCCGGTCGACGCTGCGTGTATCCACGGCGACGTCTACGGAACGGTCTCCGCGTCGACAGTGGTTGTACGGGACGGGCAGCTCGTGTACGAGCACGCGCCCGGCCGCCCCTGTGTCACGGCCTTCGAACGGGTGCCGATCGCCGGCTACTGACTCCCGTGGGCGGCGAGGATGGTTTTGATGAGCAGGCTCACCATGGCAACGATCGCGTAGCCGCGCACCGTGCACAGTGCGATCAGGCGGCCGCGCGATTTGACAGGCTGCGTCAGCAACGTGACCGGCGGCATCGTCCAGGTTTCGCGATCCTCCTGCAATCGCGGGTCCGGCGGCATCGCTCGGCGCGCTCGAAGGTTGACCACGATGGCGATGACGAGCCCGATCACCATGACAACCGCGAGGATCAGGAACAGACGGGCGACGTCGACAGTCGGAAAGATCGTCGAAACCACGAGGATGACGGAGAGGATCAGCAGCACACCGAGGATCACCGACGCAAGCAGGTTGAACCACTGCCGGTTGACCCACGGACCAAGCACATCGCGGTCGTTGCACAGGAACAGAAGGAAGAGGCATGCGCTCGGCAGCATCACGCCCGCGAGCGCCTGCACCGCGGTCGTCACCAGACCGAGCGGGACACCGGGAATCAGCACGAATGCAGCGGCCAGCACCACAAGGCCGGTGAACATCGCATAGAACGGCCGCGCCTCTCGCCACGACCTGTGCAGCGAATTTCTGATGCCGAACGTGTCGCCGAACGCGTACGACGTGGACAGAGTCACAGCACTCGCGCCGACGATGGATGCATCGATCAACAGGATGGAGAAGATCGCGCCCACTGCCGGGCCGACGTGCGACGACAGCGATTTGGCGAGGTTGTACGCGTTCGTGAAGGCATTGATATTCCCCGAGCCGGTGCCGTTATGGCTGAAGGCGAACGCCATGGCAATCATGATCGCGCTGGCGCCGATGACGACGATCCCAGCCCCGACAACGGTATCTGCCCGCTCGTATGGAATCCATCGTGGTGTGATGCGCTTGTCGACGACATTGGACTGCTGAAAGAAGAGTTGCCACGGTGTGATGGTGGTTCCGACGATCGCGACGATGAGGAGCACGCCGTCCGATTTGAAGCCACCTTGCACACCCGGGACGACGAAGTGCTGCAGCACGGGACCCAGCGTTGGGTGACAGAGAAACATCAGCGGGATGCACAGCAGGTTTCCGAAGAGAATGACGAACATCAGCCGCTCCCACGTCTCGAAACGCCCGGTCACGGTGATGCCGACAAGCAGCAGTCCAGCGAGCGGCACGGCCACCCAGGCAGGAACTCCGAAGTATTGAGCACCAAGCGATATGCCGATGAACTCCGTCGCGATCGTGAGGAAGTTGAGGACGAACAGGTCGCTCACGGCGAATCGACCCCAGATCTTGCCGAAGCGCTCGAAGATGAGCCGTCCATGCCCAACGCCGGAAACGGCCCCGAGGCGGACCACCATCTCCTGGTTGACGATCAGCACCGGGATGAGCAGCAGCAACACCCAGAGCAGACTCGCCCCATAGTTCTGTCCGGCAGCCGCGTACGTCGACACACCACCCGCGTCGTTGTCTCCGACCATCACGATCAGACCCGGGCCGATGATCACGGCGAATGCGAGGAGCCGGCGACGCAATCCCCGCGCGCCGGATGGATCATGCTCGCCGATGGTTCCGAAGGCGCCACGGATGTCGCCGTGATGGGCGTCATCGGGCATCGTCTTCGAGCCGGTCGCCACCTTGGCGGCCTTCTTGCGAGCCTGCTCCTGCGCCAAATCGGACCTCCCACCGCCGGTGACGGCAAGACTGAGCGGGCCCGTCCGCTCAGGAGGTCACGAGTGCTCCGTTACCTCGTTGCGGGTCGACCCGTAAGTTGCCGGGACTGGGGACTGTCGCCGCCGTCCATGTACTGGTGGATACACCCCAAGAAAGGTTGTTGCCGTTGTTGGAGTGTACAACCCACGCGCGACCCGAAAGCCCGAGGTCAGTCCCCGTCGGCCTCCGCGCGCCGCCGCCACGAATCGGGCAGCATCGCCTCGAGCACATCGTCGACGGTGATCACCCCGATGACGCGGTCGTCGTCCTCGAGGACCGCCACGACCGTGAGGTTGAAGTCGGCCATGCGACGCGCCACCTCAGGGAAATCGTCGTCGACGTGCACCGACGCATTGCTGTGCTCGACAAGCTCCGAGATACGCATCGACCCATCGGCCCGGAGCAGCTCGATGAGTGGAACAGACCCCGCGAGGTGCCCGTCGTCGAGCAGGAACACATCTGCCACCACTTGGGGCAGCACGTCGGCAGCGCGCACTGCCGCGAGCGCGTCCGCCACTGAGGCGTCCGGTGCGACCGACACGAAGTCGGGGCTCATCAACCCACCTGCGCTGCTCTGACCGTAGCTGAGGAGCGCGCGCACCTTTGCCTGCTGCGAGGGCGGAAGGAGCGAGAGGATCGGCGCGCGGCGTGGCTGATCGAGCTCCGTGACCAGGTCGGCCGCGTCGTCGGGGCCCATCTCGGCGAGCACCGCTGCGGCTTCCGCGTCGGACTTGTCGCGCAGGAACTCAACCTGGTGCTCGGTATTGAGCTCTTCGAACACATCGGCCTCGAGCTCGGGATCGCCGTGAACCGCGGAGATGATCTCCTCACCCTCGTCGTGCGAGGCTGCTTCGACGAGGTCGGCTATCTGAGCGGGATGGAGGCGGCGCAGACGCCGGAGCGGCATAAGCAGCCGCGAGGAGGGCACGTGGCCGACGAACGGCTCAACTGCCGCCCAGTCCACGAAACCGTGGTTCTCGCCGCGACCGCCGAGCAGCTTGCCGCGCAGACCGCGGGGCCGTGTGTCGACTCCGGCCACCACCCAGCGGCCGTTCTCGACGCGCAGGTCGATGTCGTGGGCGACCACGAGGCGGCCCGCGTCAACACTGATCAGGCGGCGTCCGAGCACGTCGTCGCCGAGCAACACCTCGCCCTGGCGGCGCTCGAAGTGCGCGAGGTTGAGATCTTCTCCCGCGAGCTGGACGTTGCCGGGCTTCATCGCGGCGATGCGGTCGCGCGGGATGAAGAGCTTTCGTCCGGCGATGCGCGCGACGAGACCGGTGACCGGTGGGTAGCCGCCCTCCGCGAAGCGGGCGATGACGTCGTCGACACGGCCGAGCCGGCTGCCCCCCGTATCGACGAGGGGGCTGTGGATGATCCCGGTGAGCGCCAGCCGATCCGAAGCGGTGGCTGGCTCCCCGGCGTCTGAGGTCGACATACCGCGCTCAGTCTGCCACGTCCCGAGCCGTCGTGTCTGTCCGCGCCATGTCCGGACCGGCGCCCGATGGTTATGGGGTGTCCGTGTCCGCCTGGCTGGCCCGACCCACCCCTGCCACCCCTACACTGGGTGAAGCCGCCTGTGGGCACGGACCATTCCGTTCGCTCGCGAGGCTCGGCGGGGAGGGATGTCGCGTGGGGATCATCGACGCTCCTTGGATGCTCGGCGTCCGCGCGCCCGATCGGAGCCGCGCGATCGTCGTGGTGACCACCGACGGCGAGCTCGCCGTTGCGGTGCGCGACGCAGTGCCGCGCGGGATGGCAGTGATCCGCGACGCCCGATCTGACGATGCCGGTGAGATCGCGGCTGCGTGTCTTCCCTGGCCATGGATGGTCGTCGGCAGCGCAGTGTCGGTGTCACCGGCGCTCACTCGCGCCATCAGCCGGCATCCAGTTCTCGTGTCATGGCTCGGTGCCGCACCGGACGGACTGCCGGCGCACACGCGCCATTTCGATCGCCCTGCGGCGCTGCTCGCGAGCATCGTCGCAGCGTGCTCAGCGAATGTCGGCGGGATGCATCTTGCGCTCGGGAGCGGTGTCGAGCTCGATGACGGCACGCTGTTGCGTGGAGCCGCTCTTGAATCGCTCGTCGGTGCGTATCCCCTCGGATTCGCGCTGCCGATGCGCACGTTTCGCGCGGCGTCGGATGCGCTCAGCAGGCATGCCACGGGGTGGGCCGCGCAGCGCGATGGCATCACCGGCATGACCCTCGTTCAGGAAGAGCGGGGGCTGCAAACATGAGAGCGAATCCAGAGGTCCTCATCCTCGAGGACGACGCCGAGACGCTCGGTGAGCTGCAGAACCACTTCACGCGCAAGCGCTTTCACCCGCTCGGCGCACGGAGCGCATCGCGAGCACTGTCGCTGCTCGAGAACAACCGGTACTCGAGCAGGCCCGTGCTGGCAATCATCGACTGGGATCTCGGCAAAGCACCCGACACGAGCGCGAGCAGCGGTGACGTCCTGTCGCGGCTCGCGCGCGAGCTTCGCGAGTGTCCGGTCATCGTGTACTCGCAGAACATCGACGCCTTCAACGTGCGCAGCCAGATCCAGCGATCGCACCCGCGCGCGCTGCTGCATGACAAGCGCGACGGTGACGCATCACTCCTCGAACGCATCGACAGGATGCTGGATCGCAGTGTCGGCGATCTGCGCATCCACGACGGGACTGTGGTCGTGCACGTGCCGACGCTCAAGCAGCATCACCATCGCGAGGCGATCCGCCTTGTGGTGCACCACCCGGACATCGTCACGTTCCATTCGGACACTGCGACAAAAGCAGTCCGCCGTTTCGGGGAATGGCTGCTCGAGCGTGACTCGTCGGCGCGTCTCGTGAGCCACGGCAACCGCAAGTACCGTCTCGCCGTGACGGCGACCGAGGTCGACGTTCCCGACATCCAACCGTGAATCTGAGCCTGGCCGAGATCACGGAACTGCCGCTCGCGGCAGCCCTGGTCGACACGCTCGGTGACGTCATCGCGCGAACGCCGGACTGGGATGGACCCGGACCCGGCGCCGTCTCCTACCCAGTGCGCAGTGTTCGCCTCGTTGTCCGGACGCAGCCCGCGTCGGCCCTGTGCGATCAGTTGCTGACCCTGCTGCTCGACAGCATCGATCGTGCAGCGCGCTCGCTGAGTGGGACACAGGCGCAGCGCGTCCGCATGCTCGGTTGCTCGCTCCGGCTGGTCGCGGGCCGCGATCCCGGCGGATGGGGTAGCACGGACGACGTGATCGACTACGCACGCGCCGGGATCACGGCGCGCACCGGACTCACGGTCGACGCAAGCGCCGGCCCCGCGCGTCCAGTGCTTGGTCCCGAGATCGCCGCGCTCGTCCTGGTGCAGCTCGCCGTCAACGCGGAGCGCCATGACGGGGCAACGGCAGTTCGCATCGAGGTCGACCGGACCACATTCCGGGTCGTGTGGCGTCACGCCGGTCCTGCGCCACGGATCACAACCGCGCGGCGCCGCGCCGATCGCGATCGCTGGGGTCTCGGCTTTGCGCGGATTGCCGCGGACGCGATCGGTGGCACCGTGTACCCGCCTCGGGCGACCGGCGACGGTGCCCTCGCCGCGACTCTCGAGCTCGGCATTCGCCGCCTTGCGCTGCCGCTGGCGGCAGTCAGCGAAGGGCGGGTGTATCGGGCCACGCGTTCGTGGGATGAGGAAACCGGGCTCGCGCCCGGAAGCGTCATCGGACCGGACTCGAAACTCGCGACGCTCCGCGCTGCGGCGGCATCGGTCCCCGGACGGATCGTCGTCGACTCCGGCTTCAGCGCGCGGCTCGGCCTGCGCGCCCTCTGGGTCGCCGTACCGCCGGACGACTCATCGGTCCGGGCTCGTGAGGTCGTCACGGGTCTCGTCCATGAGCGGGCGCTCTCGGATCACATCCCCGAGCCGGCGAGGTCGCGGATCGGCGGGCTCGCCCTGCTCCTCGGCACGCTGCTCGGCGAGCCGATGCCGCGAGTCCCGATGGCGGCGTGGACGCGGCGGATGCTCGAATTGAGTCCGGCATTCGGGCTCTCGGGCTCAGTCCCCGAATTCGACGGTGTCGGCGCGATCGATCCGCAAGTGGTGGCGGTCCTCGCGCAGTCAGGTCACGGATTCGAAATCGACGGCGACCGGCTCTGGTTGCGCGTCCGCGATGAGTGCCGCGACGAGGCGGCGGTTCGGGTGCTCCTCAGGCCAGGCGAGAGTCGGATCCCGCTGGGCTGATCATCGGCGTTGCCGGTGACCGCAGCAGGAGCGACGTGATCGCGGCGAGGAGTGGGTGCGCGGCACGTTCGCTCGCACTGGCGCCGGCCTCTTCGAGTGCCGCGTCGAGCCGGAGCAGGTCCGCCGCCAGTACTCGCACTGCGGCATGGATGATTGCCGCCGAGTCGCGGGCGTCTGCCGGCTCCCAGCCGTTGTCATCCGTCGCGGGCACTGCCTCTGGCGCGTACTCGACGCCGTCGCGTGCCCCGGTGAGATACGCGGTGGCCCAGACGTCGCGGCCGAGTGCCTCCTGATGGCGGATGCGCGCGGCGAGACGTCGGAGCGGATCCGGTTCGCCGCCGAGAAGCGTTGCCCGCTCGATGAGGCGGAGCACCAGGAGCTTCTGGTACCTCGCGACCCAGTATCGGGAAACCCCCGCTGTGAGGAGCCGCGACAGCCGGACCTTCGCGATGCTAACGCGGTTGATCGACGCGCCCATTGAATCGGGAGCGAGCACTTCGACGTCGCGACCCACGTCCCAGACGCCACCCAGGAGCCGCACGATCGACGTCGGTCGCCAGACCTCTGCGGATGAGTCCCACAAGTCGACGGGGACGTCGCTGAACGAGCGCTCGCACGTGCTCGTCAGGAGTGCCTGATGCAACTCCTCGCGCGGACGCGCAGCGAGCAGCGACCAGCCGGCGGGAAACGTGTATGT
>JBEKKP010000006.1:0-79020 GCA_050010655.1 Candidatus Dormibacteria bacterium | reverse complement strand
CGGAGGGATGGATCGCGTTGCCGCTCACCGACGCGTTGGTGCGTCTCGCGCCACCAACCGCGGCGTGAATCGTCACGAGGTTGCACGGAAGCGAGTGCGGCCGGCCGACCACACAAGGTCGCATCGCCGGGCGGTGGCATCATTGAGCGGATGGCCGTCGATGACAAGGAGGCGTTCAACCAGTCGCTGAGACCGGTGCAGGGACAGATCTCCTATCTGCAGATTCCCGCACGCAATGTGCAGCGATCGGCGGAATTCTACGCGCGGGTCTTCGGATGGCACATCGAGCATCCGCATCCCGGATTCGACGCACCGGGGATCATCGGTCAGTGGGTGACCGACCGGCCGCCATCGCGTGACGCGGGCATGCTCCCCTGGTTGCACGTCGACAACATGGTCGAGGCCATGAAGCTGGTGCGGACGCATGGCGGTGAAGTGCTCGAGCATCCGACGCCGGACGGCCCCGATCGCCTCCTCGCAACGGTGCGCGACCCTGCCGGCAACGTCGTCGGCCTGGTGCAACTCGTGGCGCGCTGACCCAACCGCCTCAGATCGTCAGCAGCACCCGGGGCGGGACTTGGTGGCGGTGCCCACACGCAACGCACTTCAACTCGGCGCGAACGGGCCTCCGCAGGCGCTGGGCGATCCGGTGTTCCGGCTGCACGTAATGGACCGTGAGCGGAATAAGCCTCTCCGCGCCGCAGCGTGCACAACGAATCCGATGGTCCGCGTTCGACCGTCCCACGCCAGTATTCTGCAACGATCCCCCAGCGACGTGTCAATGGTTTCCTCGTTACGAGGGGAGCCCGGCCAGGGCCGCGACCAGTCCGATAAGCGCTGCCAGCACCAGGGCGCTGACGACCGCCCGGCGGACGGCGAAGAGCCACACCAGCGCCGCCGCGAGGATAGGGATCTGCCATGTGAACTCCAGCGCGAGCCCGAGCGTGACCGCCGAACCCGCGATCGCTCCGATGACTGCCGGCCCCGCCCCGTCGAGGAATGACTGAATCGAGGCATTCGCGCGGATGCGGTCGAAGTGCGGACCGCCGGCAAGGACGAAGACGAAGGAAGGCGCGAATGCGACAAGCACCGCAAGCAGGCCGCCGCCGATCCCCGAAGCGGCGTAGCCGACCGCGCCGACCGTCAGGACCACCGGTCCGGGCGTGATCTGGCCAAGGGCCACCGCATCGAGAAATTGCGCGCCGGTCATCCAGTGGTATGTGCTCACCGCGTCGTGCTGCATGAGCGGGACGATCACGAACCCACCCCCGTACGAGAGCGCTCCAACCTTGAACGCGACCCACGCCAGCGCGCCGAGGCCGCCGATAGTCGCCGTGTGAATCGCAGCCGCGGGCAGGAATGAGAGGAGCGAGCTCGGTGCGCGGCGCTCGGGCCGCTCCCAGCGACACGCGACCTCGACCAGACCACATGCGAGCAGCACCAGGACCAGGAACGGCCCGATCGTGGCGGCGGCGATGGCGCCGGCCATCGCGTACGCCAGCCACCGACCTCGCTGGTATCGCCCTTTTCCGGCCCGGGTCCAGCTGGTCGGGGTCAGGCGCCAGGCGGCATGCAACGCCACGGCGGGGACGGCACCTCCAGCCCCCAACGCTGCCCCCAGAATCCAGACCGGCGGATGCCCTGCCAGGAACACAGCCGATAGGGCGAGGATGAGCACCATCCCCGGGACGATGAAGCCAATTCCCCCGATGATCGCACCGGCCGCACCGCGGAGCCGCCACGCGCAGAAGATCGCGAGCTGCGTCGATGCCGGACCTGGGAGGAGGCTCGTGGTCGCGACCCCGTCCTCGAACTCCTCGGCGTCGAGCCAATGGCGACGCTCGACGCACATCTTTCGCAACAGAGCGATATGCGCCGGTGGCCCCCCGAAGCCGATGCAGCCGAGGCGAAGCCACTCGAACGCGATCGTCGTGAGCGGCACGCGCTCACGGGATGACGAAGCGGTGTGCTCGAGCACGCCGCGCAGCTTATGAGATCGCTCGAAGGCCGCTGCTGTACTTCAGCGAGCAAATAAATCTGAACCTCTCGGAGGCGAAGGTCACAGGACCAGGCGGCGAGGCTGTCACAGGCCCCCTGCAGCGGGCACGCCTCATGCAGATCGATCTGTATACGAATCTGCCAGGCGGTGCAGCCGGAGCCACTGGTCGTTTCGCTGTTGCGCTCGGCGCTGGTATCGTCGTTGTTGTCGGCGAAGCGGCTGCGGCCGCCGGCGCCAACCTTCACGGCGTCGTCGCTTACTTGGCGACAGGGTTGGCAGGAACAGCGAGGGTGGCGCGCGCGCAGAGCAGGTGTTATCGTTGAAAGCCCCGCCGGCTTGAGGACCTCAACGATGCTCACGGTTCACGACCGCCTCGCGATGGCCCAGGGACTCTCCGTGCGCGGCTCGGCTATCCGCCGGCACTTCGAAACGGTGCCGCCGCCGGCACCGACGCCGCCGACCGGCGTTGATCGCAACGAAGTCCCCAAGCCGCGCCCAGGAATGCGTCTGGTCGAGCTCGAGCGGGCGCGCCGCAAGCAGATCGAACACTGATCCACCTCGACGCCGCGCGGTTGCTGCTGGTGGCTGCCGCCGCCCTGGTCGCCGGCGCCGTGAACGCGGTCGCGGGGGGAGGGACGCTGTTGTCCTTTCCGGCGTTGCTCCTGCTTGGTTTTCCCGCGCTCACGGCGAACGTGACGAACACGATTGGCCTGTTGCCGGGTTATGCGGGCGGGAGCGTTGCGTATCGTGCGGAGCTCAGCGTGCAGCGCGACCGCATCCGCTTCCTCGCGCCGATCAGCATCGCGGGCGCGGTCGTTGGCGCGATCCTGCTGACACGCACGTCCAACCACGTGTTCGCGGTGATCGTCCCGTGGTTGATTCTCGCGGCCTGCGCGCTGCTCTTACTCCAGCCGGTTGTCACGGGTCGCATGCATACGCACCGCTCAGAGCGCGAACAGCACCGCTCGCCGATTCTCGTGGTCGCGCAGTTTCTCAGTGGCGTGTACGGCGCATTCTTCGGAGCCGGCGTCAGCGTGATGATGCTTGCGATCCTCGGGCTGTTCATTCGTGACGACCTGCAGCGGATCAACGCGCTCAAAGGCGTGTTATCACTGATCATCAATGTCGTCGCAGCGATCTACTTCGCGTTCTTCGGACCGGTGTCCTGGCTCGCGGTTCTGGTCATGGTGCCCATGAGCGCCGCCGGCGGATTCATCGGGGTCGCGTTGGCACGCAGGCTCCGCCCGGCGGTGCTGCGCGGTGTGGTGGTTGTCCTGGGAGTCGCGTTCGCGCTCCACCAGTTGCTGTAGGGCGAAAATCCCTTCAGCGCACCGCCCGGTGCGTCAGGTCAGGCGGCGGTCCGTCGCCCAACGCGTGAGTTGATGGCGCGTCGACAACTGGAGCTTGCGGAGCACCGATGAGACGTGACTCTCGACGGTCTTCGCGGAGATGAACAGCTCGCGGGCGATCTCCTTGTACGTGAACCCGCGCGCGATCAGACGGAGCACCTCACGCTCGCGCGGCGTGAGCTGGTCGAGCTCCGGGTCGAAGGTGGGTGTCTGCTGGCCGGCGGCCGGCAGTGCCGCGAAGGCGTCGAGCACAAACCCCGCGAGCCGCGATGAGAACACGGCCTCGCCGTTCGCGACGCGGCACACGGCATCCACCAGATCCGCGCCCGAGATGGTCTTGGTGACGTAACCGCGCGCACCCGCTCGAATCACCGCGATGACGTCCTCCGGCGCGTCCGAAGCGGACAGCGCGAGAAAGCGGACCTGGGGATGGGTCGTCCGGAGTGCCGCGACGACGGCCTGGCCACCGCCGCCCGGGAGGTGGACATCGAGGAGCACGACGTCCGGCTCGCTTGCCGCGATGCCGGCAATTGCGGGCTCGACGTCGTCTGCCTCACCGATGACCTCGACGTGGGTGCCGAGCTCCGACCGGACTCCGGAGCGGAAAAGACCGTGGTCGTCGACGATAAAGACGCGCGGACGAGGGCTGGTTAGGTCGCTCACGCAGGAGCGGGCTGGGCGGCCGCCACTCGAGGCATCGAGAGCCTGACCTCGGTTCCTGCTCCCGGCGCGGTTCGCACTTCCACGCTGCCACCGCGGCGGTCCATCCGAGCGTGGATCGAGTCGGAGAGCCCCTTCCGATCAGCCGGCACCGTCGCCGGGTCGAAGCCGGTACCGCGGTCTCGGACGTACAGCGACACCGCCTCCGGCTCCACCTCCGCATAGATCGAGATGACCTGGACACCGGCCCATTTCGCCGCATTGACGGTTGCCTCGCGGGCGGCGCCGAGGAGTGCCTGCAGATCCTCGTCGATCGAGCAGTCCCCGACGGTCACGACCTCAACGGTGACGCCGTGTTGCGCCTCGACGTCACTTTGGATGCGCCGCACCCCGGCGGCGAACGTCGTCTCGTCTGCCTGCGAACCAGGTGGGTGCCCGTCGAACAGCCACGCGCGGAGCTCTCGCTCCTGCGCGCGCGCAAGCTGGATGACCTGTTGTGGGTCGGTGGCGCGGCGCTGGATCAGGGCGAGGGTCTGGAGCACCGAATCGTGCACTCGCGATGCCATGTCGGCTCGCTCCTCGGCGCGGGCGCGAGCCTGTCGCTCGGCGACCAGTTCGCGGCCGACGCGCAGCCACCACGGCCCGAGCACCACGACCACAGCGCCGATGACAAGCGCGACGCCGGCGAGCGGACGGAGCAATGCCGTACTCGTGTGCCCGACGAGCAGCGTGACGACCCCGGCGATCAAGAGCGCTGCTCCGACGACTGCCCGCAAGGCGATTCGAGATCGTGTTGTGTCGCCCGTGAAGCCGATCAACGGATCGGCGAGGCGTCGAAGCGTGGCCTGCTCTGCGGCCGGCGCGTTTCTTGCGATCAGCACGACCCCGATGACGCTGAGCACGAACGCCCAGGCGAGCGAGCCGATCCATCCTGCCCCGACCAGTGACATGAGCACAAAGACCGCCGTGACCAGCGACGCCAGCCCGGCGGCGAGCGTGATGCCCGTCCGGTCACTCAGCGCACGACTGCCAATGCTCGAGGCTTCCCCGGTTGCGGGGATCAGGAGCCAGGCCGCCAGATAGCACGCGATGCCGAAGCCGCCGGCAAAGGCCGCGACGACGAAGACGGTGCGCACGACGTTGACATCGATGCCCGTCCGAGCGGAGATTCCCGCGGCCACGCCGCCGAGGACCCGTTGCTCGGGTACGCGGCGCCAGGAACCCCGGCGCCACCGCCGCTTGGTCCTGATCTGCTCGGCCATAAAGCCATGATGGGCCTCGCGCACGGGTACCGCTATCGGGGAACACCCTGATACCGCTTTCGACGTCTCAGGGTCGAATGGGGGATCCCACGGATTGTTTCGCCGATCCCCGGGCCCTACGGTGAGGTCATGAACACACCCCCTCCGCCCCCGACCAGCGACGACCGCTCGCACCGCAGCCTCCACCGTTCCACCGACGATCGCATGATCGCCGGGGTCGCCTCCGGCATCGCCCGCTACTTCGATGTTGATGTCACGATTGTCCGGATCTCGATCGCCGTGCTCTCGGTCTTCGGCGGAGCCGGGATCGCGCTCTACATCGCCGGCTGGCTGCTGATGCCAGTAGCGGGCTCCGATCAGTCGATCGCGACCAAGCTCACCCGCAAGGGCCGGGCCTGCGCGCAGTCATGAGCGAACCGCTCCCGCCGCCCGTGTCCACGGCGTCATTGAGCTATCCGCTCCGCATCGAAGGGCGGCTCGACGAGCCGCTCTCGCGATGGTTGTGGCTCGTGAAGTGGGTGCTCCTGATCCCGCACTACATCGCGCTGTGGTTTCTCGGCGTTGCGATGCTCGCGCTCACGGTGGTCGCCTTCTTCGCGATCCTCATCACCGGGCGATACCCGCGTGCGATCTTCGATTTCAATGTCGGCGTGCTGCGCTGGGGGTGGCGCGTCGGCTTCTACGGGTACAGCGCACTTGGCACCGACAAGTACCCGCCATTCACGCTTGCCGCCGACGCGGACTACCCTGCAACGCTCGATGTCCCGTATCCCGAGCATCTGTCGCGCGGCCTGGTATTGATCAAGTGGTGGCTGCTCGCGATACCGCAGTACATCATCGTCTTCGCCCTCGTCGGAGGCCTCGGCATCGTGGTGCACCTCTGGGGGCTCATCGCTGTGCTCGTCTTGTTCGCCGCCATCGCGTTGCTCGCGGCACACCCCTATCCGCGAAGCATCTTCGCCGTTGTGATGGGACTCAATCGCTGGGCGTTCCGCGTGCTCGTCTATGCACTGCTGATGCGTGACGAATACCCGCCCTTCCGGTTCGATCCGGGTGGCTTCGAAGCGCCGCCGGAGCCGACCGCACCGCCCGCGCCCATGGCGGGGTGGATGCCGGTCCCGCCGCCGGTCTGAATCGTCGGACGGGGCAGGTGCGCCTACCCCGTCCGCGCGACGAGGAACTCCTCCCAGGTATTCCGGCCGACCGGGATTGCCGGCACGACCGGTGCCACGAGGTTGCCGCCGGCACGGACCACGCGAGCCGACTTGCCGGGAATCCACAGTGGCAGGAGCATTCGGCGTCGGTGGACGGCTCGAAGGTACGAGCGGACGAGTTCCGACATGCGGTAGACGCGCGGACCACCCAGGTCGGGAACGAGTCCGGCGGGCTCGCCGAGCGCGAGCGCCACGAGTTGTGCTGCCACTTCATCGGCATCGACGGGCTGAAATCGAAATTTCGCCGCCACCGGGGCCACGGGCAGCTTTGCCACCGCCTTCCCGACGATGAGAAAGAGATCGTAGAACTGCGTGGCGCGCAGCGTCGTCCACGGCAGACCGGACGCTGAAACGATCTCCTCGGCCTCGCGCTTGGCGCGGAAGTACGCGAACGCGAGACGGCCGACGCCGACGACCGGGATGCGATCGGTGCCCACAACCGAGATGAAGACCAGATGCGGCTTGCCGGCTTTGCGCGCCGCGTCGACGAGGGTTTGCGTCATCGCCGCGTCGCCTTTGAAGTTCCCGGCGCAGTGGACGATCGCCTCGACCCCCTGGACGGCCTCATCGACGCCGGCGCCCGTGAGCAGGTCACCGGCGATGAAGGCAAGGCCTGGCTCGGGGTCACGACTCTTTCGCGTGAGCACGCGTACATCAGAACCGGCATCTCGGAGATGCTTGACGACGAGACGGCCGAGCGTGCCGGTGCCTCCGGTCACAAGGATGGAAGATGTCATGGCGTGTCTCCACAGTTCGTCGTTTGGGCGTCGCCCACATCGGTGTGACGACCACGTGTCACATCGGGCGGGTTTCGCGTGTCAATGCTCTGACACCCCACGATGAGGAAATGTGACTGATGGACAAGGACGACTTTCTGGCGGCGCAATTCGAGGCTGAGCGACCACATCTGCGCTCCGTGGCGTTCCGCATGCTCGGGTCGCTGAGCGAGGCGGACGACGCGGTGCAGGAGTCGTGGCTCCGGCTCAGCCGTTCCGGCGCCGCCGGGATCGAAAATCTCGGGGGTTGGCTGACCACGGTCGTCGCGCGCATCTGCCTCAACATGCTGCGGTCGAAACAGTCGCGTCGTGAGGAACCACTGCCACTGCACGTGGTCACGTCCCCGGACGCTGAAGGGAGTGACCCCGAGCATGAAGCCATACTCGCCGACTCAGTGGGACTAGCCCTGCTCGTCGTCCTCGAAACGCTCACTCCCGCCGAACGACTCGCGTTCGTGTTGCACGACACATTCGGGATGCCGTTCGACGAGATTGGAACGCTGATCGACCGTACGCCGGCTGCTGCTCGGCAGCTCGCAAGCCGAGCGCGGCGCCGTGTGCGCGGATCCGCGACCGCGCCTCCAGCTGACCTCACGCGGCAACGAGAGGTGGTGACGGCGTTTCTCGCTGCATCTCAGGGTGGCAACTTTGAAGCCCTGGTTGCGGTTCTCGATCCTGACATCGTCTTCCGCGTCGATGGCACTGCCGCTCGTGGAGGACCGCCGCGTGAGCTGCGTGGCGCTGAGCAGGTTGCGCGCGGCGCACTCGCCTGGTCAGGCGGCGCTCGATTCACGCAGCTCGCGCTCATAAACGGTGCAGTCGGCGTTGTGCTCGCGCCTAACGGACGGCTGTTCGGCGTCGGCGTGTTCAAGATTCGCGACGGACGGATCGTCGAGGCGGACCTGGTCGCGGATCCCGATCGACTCCGCGAGCTCGAGTTGGCAGTTCTGCCTCACGAAATGCCTTCAGGGCAATAGCTAGACTCTGCAAATCGCAGCCGGCCGGGCGTCGCGCCGAGCTGAATGGGACCAACCGCGAACGCGCAAGGAGTGGCCGATGACAGAGCCCGATCTTCGCGATCGGAGTGCGCAAACGACCCTCGCCGCCGACGGTCGCACCCTCGTGTACGCAGAGTGGGGCGACCTCTCCGGTAGCCCAGTCTTCGCACTGCACGGCACGCCCGGGTGCCGGCTGTCGCGCCATCCCAATCAGGATTTGATTCGGTCCACGGGCGCGCACGTGATCACCTATGACCGGCCCGGATATGGGCAGTCGGACAGGGATGCAGGTCGCAGCGTCGCTCGCTGCGCGGCCGACGTGGCCGCTATCGCCGATGCACTTGGCTTCAAACAGTTCGCCGTACGTGGTGGGTCAGGCGGCGGCCCTCACGCGCTCGCAGTTGCGGCGTTGCTCGGGGAGAGGATCACCCGTATCGTCTGCGTCGTCGGTTGTGCTCCCTACGATGCGCTCCAGGAGGCTTGGTTCGATGGCATGGACCCTTTGAACGTCAGAGAGTTCGGCTGGGCACTAGAAGGCGAAAGCAAGCTGCATGCAGAACTGGTTCGTGAGGACGCGGAGGTACGCGCTCGCGTGGCTGCTGACCCGAAAAGCCTGCTCGATGGCTATGACCTTCCCGAGTCCGACAAGGCTGTGATGGCGAGAGACGACTTCGCGGCGAATGTCCAGGAGGAAGTGGCTGAAATCACGCGCAACGGTGTGTGGGGATGGGTCGACGACGAACTGGCATTCGTCAAGCCATGGGGATTCGACCTTGCGGCAATTCACGTGCCGGCAGCCGTCTGGTACGGCACGGAAGACGTGCTCGTTCCTGCAGCTCACGGCGAGTGGTTGGCGCGCAACGTGCCGGACGCGCAGGTCCGCGTCATGGCCGGAGGCCATATGGGCGATCCGGATCGGAGTGCTGTCGAGATGTACGGCTGGCTCATCGAAGGTCGCCCCTGGGATTGATCGTGTCACAGGTCGGTGGTGATGCTCGTGCACGACGCGAATGCGCGCATGCTGCCGGAACAGTTGCAGCCGGGCAGGACCGGCAGTCGTGGGTGAACCTTATGAGGTCCCACGACACGCTTTTGTCCCGGTGCCGCTCACGATGCCACCAGGGGACGAATGTCCGTAGCGGCATGTCACTCGCCGAACTCTCGGCGAGCACTAAGGGACATGACCATGCTGACAGGACGCTTTCACAGGCGCTGCGCAACGACAAACGGTGATGCGGACGTCCGCGTCTTCGAACGGAAGCCGGGTCTCGTGCCGGGCTCCATCGTGGAGAACGTTGTTATCAGGGGCGAGACGCGCGGTTACGTGATGCTTCGGTCGCCGCATTACGTGGTGTGGTCCGAGGCGGCGCAAGAGGTGCACGTGCAGGGGAAGGGCCTGACGTCGACTTGCATTGCGCGGATGTGGGAGAGCCCGCGGGGTGCCGCGGTCAGTGACGACGAGCAGTGGTGCGTCGTGATCGGTCTTGGGTTTCTCGCGTTTCAATTGCGCCCAGGCACCGACCTGCGATCGCACTGGCGGCATCCCGTTCATGAACGCTGGCAGCTGCACCAGCCGATGACGGGAGACCTCGCGGACGCCGTCATGTTCACCGACGTGCGCGCACTTGATGCACATCGCTTCGCACTGTCGACATCATGGGGACTCGGCAACGGATGGACCATCCGTGAATGGATCTACGACGCCGATACCAACACCATCGGTGAGCCCTGCGACATCATCGACGAGGCGAAACGGGCTAAGGCCGTACGCCCCGAGAGGTCTGCTGCGTTCGCCGACGAACGTCAGCTGGCGGCGTCACTCCGTGGCGATGGCGCCGAGACCACCGCAGAGGCGGGAAGGACCTTTGCGATAGGCAAGAACGGCCAAGAAGTGGTGCTCTCCAAAGGAGATCAGGTGGGACGCGTTCTCGTCCGGTCCGCGCGCTTCTATGCCTGGGAAGAGATGGGCAGCATGATCTGCGTGGAAGGAGACGGACTTCCGTGGTTGGTCCTCGATGACATGTACGGAGGAGCCAGCGCTGCCGCAATCAGCCCGGACGAGGAATGGTGCGTTGTTGTTGGCTGCGGCTTCCGTGTTCGCCGGCTGCGTCTTGCCGGCGAGTTCCGCACTCACGGAGCCGATCCCGCCAACATCCTCTGGCTCAACAAAGTTGAGGCGGTCGGCGGTCACGTGTTCCGGCTCCACGGCAGCGCACCGGGGTCTGGGGTTTGCGAGTACCTGTACGACGCGGACAGCGACGTGATGTCGCTCGCTGGATGAGTCGAAATTGGAGCCGACGGGGAGATTCGAACTCCCGGCCAATGGTTTACGAAACCATTGCTCTACCACTGAGCTACGTCGGCGTGGGATTGAAGCCTACCAAGGGGCCGCGCGACCACCGTGCCGGCCGCTCCAGGAAACGGCCGATCGATGCGACCTCACGGCCGATCGCCGGATCGGCGCTGCGGGCGATCCGATCGAACGGCATGACCTTGACCTCGATCTCATGTGCAGTCTGCTCCATCTGCCACCCGCCGAGGAACCAGCCGTCCACGCAGACCACGGGGCGGATCCAGCCACCACCGCCATCGTGGATCCAGTTCTCCGCGTCCGGACCGCCGTGGTGCTCGCGACGTTTGTAGCCGAGCAGGAATGTGTCGAAGTGCCCGAGGAGCCGGACCTCGGGGCCTTTGATCTCGGGATCAGCGACTGCCGGTCCGAGCGTCCAGAGGCCCCGGATCGGGCCCGGGAACTCGACCAACTCCGACCCGACGGCCGTCATTGCGGCGCGGATCAGCCCCACCTTCAGATGCGACCACGCGGCGAAGTCGGCAGCGCTCGCCGGACCGTAGGCAGCGAAGTAGCGACGGGCCAGCTCCGCAAGGGCGGCCTCACCACGCGGTCCCTTCGACTTCGGCACCCAGTCGTCCAGCAGCACGAAGCTGTCGTCGCGGCCGATGCGCGGACCGGAGCAGACGACGCCGAGCGCGGCTGCATGAAAGATCAGATGCATCATCGTCTGGCCCACAGGCTCCTCGAGCACTCCCGCGGTGACGAGTCGTGTGCGGATCTCACGCCGCGCCATCGGGCCGCCGGCGAGTGCCTTGCGGATCACGCCAACACCGCGCGCGCATGTGTCGGGGTCGAGACCGAGATTCCGCATGCGCGCCGCACCAAGCTGGTTGATGACGGGTCCGAAGATGCTGACGAGCCAGCGCACGTCGTCCAGTGCGCAGAGATGCCACGTGCCGCGCATCAACCAGGTCCGCACAACCGAGCGCTCCTCCGCGAACGCGCGATCCACGGCGGCGGCCGTGAGGCCGGCGCTGCGCACACGAATCTGATGCCGCGCTGCGTCGAACGACTGCGCCTGGATGACGCACACGGCACGAGTCACCGCAGCGACGTCCGCATCGAGTCGCGACGAATCGGTGAGATGCTGCGATCGCAGGCGCGCGAGTCGAAGCGGGAGAAGCGTCTTGTCAGGCATCGTCCCGATCTTAGTGACCGGTGCGGGCTGTCCAGCGCGGCCGATCCGGTATCGTCCCGCGTCGATGACAACAGCCCCGGACCGGCCGCACATCGTGGTCATCCTTGGCAGCACGCGCGACAACCGGTTTGGCGAGACCGTCGCCCGGTGGTTCCTGACACGAAGCGCGGAGCGTGCCGACCTCACCTTCCAGTTCGTCGACCTCCGCGATTGGCTCTTTCCGTACTACGACCACTCGCTTCCTCCGATGAGAATCGAGTACGGCGAAATGGCACAGCGCTGGGCGGACATCATCGGCCCCGCAGACGGCTTCGTTGTCATCACGCCTGAGTACAACCACGGCTATCCGGCCGTGCTGAAGAGTGCGCTCGACGCCGTGTATCGCGAGTGGATTCGCAAACCCATTGCTTTCGTGAGCTACGGCGGATGGGCTGCCGGCACTCGCTCCGTGGAGCAGTTGCGTACGGTCGCGATCGAGCTCCAGATGGCGCCGATCCGTCCTTCGGTTGCGCTGCAGCTCGCACCGCGCCTCTTCGACGCTGAGGGCAATCTGAAGGACCCCGATCTGCTCAACACGAACACCACCGCGATGCTCGACGATCTCGCGTGGTGGGCGCACGCGCTCCGCGATGCGCGAGCGGCGAACCCGGCCTAACTCAGAAGAAGTCGGGCATCCACGGAAGGCCTCCGGCGATGAGGCCGTCCATCGCGCGGATCGCCGACGGTTCCCCTTCCAGCAGGCCGAGGCGCACCGCATCCTGCGCACGAAGCGCACTCGAGTACCAGGCGGAGAGCGTGCCGATGCCGCAGCGAATCGTGCCGCTCCCTCCGGGGGTGACCCGGCCGGCTCCGCCTTCGACCTCGAGCACGAAGCGCTCGACGCCGGTGACCGGGTCTGTGACCTCGAGCTCCGCGCGACCGGCAGCCCGTGCGGGCCAACCTCGCGCGCGCATCGCCGCATCGATATCGACGATGCGCTGCATCCAGCAGAGGAAGCCCTGCATCTCGAGAGGCCGATGTGGCTCGGGAAGCAACCAGAGCAGCGGCGAGGCGTCGGGCAGTGCAGAGTGCCCGAAGTACACGTCGCGGCTCATCGACTCGTGCGCGCCGAGGAATCCCAGCAGACCGCGAAGCGCATCCTGCGTGGTGAAGATGAACTCCTGGACCCGAATCGGTATCGAGTCCGCCTCACGCGCGGAGCTGTAGCGCACGTACCCGGTCAGGAGATCCCCTTCGTACCACCCATATTCGTAGCGCGACGTTTCAGGATCGCCGGCATCCCACTCGACTGACAGGAACCAATCGGCGCGGTCCAGCGGACCGTCCCACTGCGCAAGGTGAGCGCGCCGCATCGCCTCGACGGCAGCGCGGTCGGGCTTGCTCCGGACGTTGCCCTCGCCGGAAAGACCGGTCAGCGCTGCGGTCTGAACGACCTGCCGCGTCGTCAGGGAGCAGACCTCCCAACCCCAGCGCCGGTAGAGGCGGACCGTCGCGGCATGGAGTGGCGCAAGGGCGGCCCCGTTCTCGCGAGCCAGACGGATGCCGTCGCGCATGAGCGCACCTGCGACGCCGCGGCGCCGCCACGCCGGGTGCACCGCGACGGCAGTGACTCCATGCGCAGGCACCGACTTCCCACCGAAGAACTGACCGCCCGGCAGGAGCATGTAGCCGCCGACGATCTCGCCGTCCATGTGCGCCAGCCGTATCGGAGCGTGTGGTGCAGCGGCGAGGAGCCAGCCCATGTTGATCGCAACATCGCCGGCGAACGACTGGGCGTCGACTTCCGCAAAGCGTCGGAGCTCCGGCTCGCCTTGCACGTCGCGGATCTCGATACGTGGCTGATCTCGTTCCATGAGCGCCCGAGTGTACTCGCGCCCGCCGCGGCGCCAACCCGGCTGAATCGGGGCGCGGTCGGCGCGCGGTTTGGGCTGGGCCTGTTCTCGGGATACCCTTTATCCATGGAAACCGCGCCTGTCGAGCCCAACGCCGACCACCTCGATGCGTACGACCACGCCACGGTGGAAGCACGCTGGCGGCGGATCTGGGAAGAGCGTGGCGACTACCGGACTGAGCTCGACGAGCCGGATCGCCCCTTCTACAACCTGATGATGTTCCCGTACCCCTCGGCCGAGGGGTTGCACGTCGGGCACATCATCCCGTTCGCCGGTGGCGACATCTTCGGCCGGTGGCGGCGCCTCATGGGCGACACCGTGTTCGAGCCGATGGGGTTCGACGCGTTCGGCATCCACTCCGAGAACTACGCGATGAAGATCGGCGAGCACCCCGCCGTTGTCATGCGCCGAGCGGTCGCCAACTTCCGTGAGAACCAGCTCAAGCGGATCGGGTCGATGTTCGACTGGAGCCACCAGGTCAACACGGCCGACCCCGCGTACTACCACTGGACGCAGTGGATTTTCGTCCGCCTGTTCAACGCCGGACTCATCGAATGGCGCGAGGGGGCCGTCAACTGGTGTCCGTCGTGCCTCACCGTTCTTGCCGACGAGCAGGTCGAGCAGGGGCGCTGCGAGCGCTGCCACACCGTCGTGCAGACGCGCTACCTCCGTCAGTGGTGGATCAAGATCACGCGCTACGCGCAGCAACTCCTCGATGCGCTCGACACGCTCGACTGGTCGGAGTCGACCAAGACCATGCAGCGCAACTGGATCGGGCGCAGTGACGGCGCCACGATCCTCTTCGACCTCGAGGGATGCCGGCGCAAGGACGTGACCGTGTACACGACGCGTCCTGACACGCTCTTTGGCGCGACGTTCCTCGTGATTGGCGCCGACCATCCCGAGCTGGAGGATTTCGTTCCCCCGGAACGCATGGGCGAGGTCAACGCCTGGCGCAACAAGTTCCCGCCGGCGACGACCGAACCCGACTTCTCCATCGGCATGGACCTCGGGTCGTACGCGATCCATCCGCTGACCGGTGCGCACATCCCCGTGTGGGCGGCGCCATACGTCCTCGGTGGCTACGGCACCGGAGCGATCATGGCCGTCCCTGGGCACGATGCACGCGACTGGGCGTTCGCGCGTGCGCACGATCTGCCGATCGTTGAAGTCATCAGTGGCGGGAACGTCGCCGATGCTCCGTACAGCGGCGGCGGGACGCTCGTCAACAGCGGCGAATTCACCGGCGAGTCTGTCGAGGACGGCAAGCGGCATATCGTCGAGCGCCTCAGCGAAGCGCGTCGCGGCGAGCCGAGCGTGCAGTACAAGCTTCGTGACTGGCTCATCTCGCGGCAGCGGTACTGGGGGCCGCCGATTCCGATCATTCACTGCCCGACGGACGGCCCGGTTGCCGTGCCCGAAGAGGATCTTCCCGTGCTGCTCCCCGACGTTGAGGATTTCCGGCCACGTGGGACCGGCCTCTCACCGCTCGCGACGGTTGAGGACTGGGTGAACGTCACCTGTCCGAAGTGCGGTGGCCCGGCGCGTCGCGAGACCGACGTGAGCGACACGTTCCTCGACTCGGCGTGGTATCACCTTCGCTACCCGTCGACCGATTTCGACGACGTCCCCTTCGACAAGGATCGGACGGACACGTGGTTGCCGGTGAACATGTACATCGGCGGCAACGAGCACGCCGTGCGCCATCTCCTCTACGCACGCTTTGTCATGCGCGCCCTCTACGACATGGGAATCGTGCCCGTGCCGGAGCCGTACACGCGGTTTCGCGCGCACGGGATGCTGATTCTTGACGGGGCCAAGATGTCGAAGAGCAGGGGCAACGTGAGAAACCCCGACGAGTACATCGACACGTACGGCGCGGACTCGCTCCGTCTTTTCATGATGTACCTCGGCCCATACACACTCGGCGGAGATTTCCGCGAAAAGGGCATCGCTGGAATGCCGCGGTTCCTCAACCGGGTGTGGCGAGCGACGCAGCGTGCCACGGTCGATGACGTTCGCGACGAAGCGAAGGAGCGCAGGCGCCACCGGCTCATCAAGACCGTCGAGGATGACATCGCTGAGTTGCGATACAACACGGCGATCTCCCAGCTCATGGAGTTCGCGCGGGATCTCGATCACGAGTCCGCGACGGGAACCGGGCGGCGAGTCGACGCCGACACGCTCCTGAAATTGCTCTCGCCGTTCGCGCCCTTCGTGACCGAGGAGTTGTGGGAGCGCACCGGTCACGAAGACTCGGTACACGCGCGCGGCACGTGGCCCGCCTATGACGCTGAGCTTGCAGTCCCGCTCAGAGCGAGTATCGCGATCACCGTCAACGGCAAGCGTCGTGGCGAGTTCGAAGTCGACGCGGGGACGTCTGAAGCCAAGCTGACCGAGCTCGCGCTCGTCCATCCGCGCGTCATCGAGTTGCTGGACGGACGCGCGCCCGCAAAGGTGATCGCGGTCGTCGACCGCATCGTGAACATCGTCACCGCCTGACGTCGAGGCGCATCGGCGCATGGTCGATGCCGTCCTCGATCCAGTGCTCGCCGCAGACCGCGAAGCCGAATTGCGCGTACCAGTCGATGAGATATGCCTGAGCGCTGAGCACGATCGGCGGACCGGACAGCTCGATCGCGCGTCGCAGCAGCGCGCCCGAATAACCACGACCTCGAGCGGCGGCGAGCGTCGCGACGCGCCCAATCCGATGACCTGAGTCCGGCTCTGTCAGCAGCCGGAGGGTGCTCACCACCGCACCACCCGCATCCTCGATCCACAGCTGCATGGTCTCGGGTTCTGCATCGCGCGCATCGATGTCGCGATACGGGCAGTTCTGCTCTACGACGAAGACGTCCTGGCGGACCGCGAGAATCCCGAGCAGCGTCTCCGGTCGCAGTTCGTTCAAGTGTGCAGCGTGCACCTCAGGTGCGGTCGACGACTCCATTACGCGGCTTGAGGTTCGACCACCGCGGTGCAGGCCGAGCAACGGTGCGCCGCCTTGGGGATGATGCTGAGGCATTCCGGGCAGGCCCGCGTGTTCGATTCGGCCGGCGTTGCCGAGCGCGTGCGCGCCTGGAGGCGGTTGTATGGCATCACGAAGAAGAAGTACACACCCGCTGCGATGAGGATGAATGCGACCACCGCCGTCAGGAAGGTGCCGTACTTGATGTTGCTGCCGTTGATGGTCAGCACGAGCGTGTCGAAGTTGGGCTTGCCGAACGGAATCGAAATGATTGGATTGATCACGTCGGCAACGAGCGCTGTGACCACGGCCCCGAACGCGCCGCCGATGATGAATGCGACCGCGAGCTGCACGACGTTGCCCTGGTTCAGAAAGTCACGAAAGCCCTTCAACGATGTCCTCCTTGTCCCACTCGCCGGTCACCCGTCCTGAGCAGTGCCGGCCCCCGAAGGGCTGAGCATCGTGACACACACCCCCGTCCAGCAGCGGGTGTTCGAGACCGTGTACGAGCCCCGATCCGGAGGCATGGGGTCGCCGGGCTCGTAGACGTACCACGGGGCGCCTTCGCCGGGGCCGAACGAAGGCACTTTGTGCAGCACCGCGTTCGGCGGATACACGGCTGTACCCCAGAACCACGGAACGCTGGTCGCGAGCGAGCGCACCGCACCCATGTCGCTGTTCGCGTAATAGAGGACGAGGAGATATTCACTCGGATACGCGGTCACCACCTCACCCGGCGCCGAAGCTCGCGCGATCGCGGCAACCGCGAGTGGCGTCTCCGGGTTCGTGATGGCGACGACGGTCGCTGCAGCCACCGCGGTGGTCAGTGCCGCAGCGCCGACCGCAACGCGGCGCCAGGGCATCACGGCGAGCCCGGCTCCCAACAGCGGATAGAGCGGCGCCCAGGCAGTGCTGAGGTACTTGCCGTCCTCGAGCGGGTGGTAGAAGCTCGCGAGCAGCATCACGCCGACACCGATCGTGACGGCAAGCGCGAGGAATCGAGCAACGTCTGCACCTGCAGCGCTGAGTCGCCGCCGATACGCGAAGAGCGCGATGAGCACGAGACATCCCGCGGCGTCACCGGCGAGTTCGAGCGCGCGCAGCGCGTCGAATCCCGCGACCCATGTGTTGAGCGGCGGCCCGGTGAAGAACTGCTCCAGGCCACCAAGGGCGCTGGTGATGCTCAACCTCGGCACCCAGAACGCGCCGGCACTGTGACTAAGTTGCGCGCGCGCGACGATGACCCAGGGGACAAGGCTTGCCAGTGTCATCGCGCCGAGGGCCGCGACGAGCACCACCGTGCCGAGCTTTCGCCGGTGGATCACCGCCACCGTCACCACCTGCGCGAAGACCGCGAACAGCGCGAAATACACGGTGTACACGGCGAGAATCGCGAGCGCTGCATAGAGCGCCCAGCGGAGTCCTGATGGCCGCTCGAGCGCGCGCAGCAAGCACAGCGTCGAGGCGAGCACAAGTGTCGTGGCAAGCACATACATTCGGGCGTCGAGCGAGCTCACCATCAATGCCGGTGCAACCGCGCCGATCACCGCCGCCCAGGTCCCACCCGCGTCTCCGGCCACTCGCCGTCCCAACGCCGCAATGATCGGAATGGCGGCGCTCCCGACAAGAACAGGGAAAAGACGCAGCATCGCCGGGCTGGTCGATACAACAGCGAACAACCGCTCGACGAGATAGAAGAGGGGCGGGGCGCTGTCGTTGCGGACGACGTCGATCATCGATCCGAGCGGGCGCTGCACCGCAAGCGCAGTGAACGCCTCGTCTCGCCAGAGCGGCTGGTATCCCAGCAACGCAAGGCGCGCAATCAAGCCGACCCCCGTGATCAGCCAGATCTTCCCCGCATATCCGCGCAGCATCGTTCCCACCATAGAGCCGACTCCACGACGGCTGCGGCGCTCGCCGGGTCAGGGCAGCGACGGCACCTCGGGTTGTGGCACCACTTCGAAGACGACGGGATTGCCCTGCGGATCGGTCGCCCCGACTTGAGCGTCCGCTGCGATGCCCGACCCGACGGCAGCGGCGATATCGGCTCGCGAGGGCGCCACGATCAACGTGTAGACGGCCGCATTCGCGATCCTGGTCATCGGCGCGACGATCGTCGGCAGCCTGCCCGCGTCGAGGAACTGGACATCCATGGCGTCATAGCTGTCGAGGATCACCAGCGTCGACGGACCGCCATCAGTTGGGTTGTTCACTGCCGCATTCGCGAGCGCCACGTCGGCGAACGTGAACGCGGCATATCGATCGGCGACAGGGCGCTCGAGGTACGTCACCACCGAAGCGATGCCCAGGGCAGTCACTGCGATTGCGCAGACCGCCCACGCGTTCCTCGTCATCGAGCGCTCCGGCCATGAGATGTGCGGGGCCAGGCGCCTGAGCAGTGTGACGCCTTCGAGGCAGCCGAGGCCGATGCAGGCGGCCACGTATGGCTCGAGGCCGAGCGACCGAAGGAAGTGTGGCGCGCCACCCTCGTTGGCGAGGAGCGGAGGAAGCAGAAACACGGGCAACCCCAGGAGGACCAACGCATACCCATGGTCGTCGCGCCGTCGCCAGCAGTGCCAGATGCCCAGGAGGAACGGCACCACCAGCACGGGTCCGAGCAGCGGAAGCGCCGACACGTCATGGCGCGCGTTCGGATCCCCGGTGAAGAGGAACATGCCGAGTGTTTTGAGGATGTGGACCGGGTAGCTGTCCGTGGACCCTGACCCGCTGTTGAAGACCGACACGAACGCGGCGCGGCCGAAATACGACGAGAAATCGGTGATGGCCGTGTACACCATCGGGGCAACGACCACCGCAAATGCGACGCCGGCCCAGAGGAATGTGCTTTTGAGCGCTCGAAAGCGCTCGCGGTCACGCGCCCACATCCAGATCAGCCAGAGGATCGCGAGCAATGGCAACAGCTTCAGCGGTTGATACACCCAGAATCCCAGTGCCACGGCCACTCCAGCGATGGCGCCCGTGGCCCTCGAAGGTCGGTCGCCCCAGCGCAGCAACGCCGCAAGGGCCGCGGCGCCGACCAGCACGGTGAGGATGTTCCTGAACCCGTCACGCGAGACGGCGATCATCCAGAGCGAGCCGGCGGTCCACGCCATCGCCATGAGCGCCGGGCCGCGGCCAAAACGCCGAACCGCGACGTAGGTGGCGATGACTCCCGCGACGCCGACGGCAGCCGCCGTACCACGGAGCGTGAGCACCGACGAGCCGAAGACCTTGAAGACCGCGGCGACGATGTACGCGTACAGCGCTTCTCGCCCGCCGTCGCTGTTGAAGAACACCGGGTGATAGCCCGGGATCGTCAGCAGGTTTTGTGCGCTGATCCCTTCCGCGGCCTCGTCGGGGTAAAGCCCGCCGGGCTGGTTGTCGAGCGCCCAGAAGCGCACGACGATCGCGGCGATGATGATCAGGACGGCGGCCGCAGCCTCTACTGCGGTCGCCGTCCCGAGGCGTCGAACGACGCCGGTTATGCGGGTGATCCGGCCCCCGTCAATTCGAGGCTGGACCGGTGCAGCAGCGTCCTGGTCGCGGCGATGCGGCACGCCAACATCTCCAGAACGTCATCGAGCTGGTCCCGCAGCACGGTTTCCAGCTCGATAGGGTGGTTGTCTATCTCCCGCAGCAGCGCCGACAGCCGGAGCGCCTTCTGGTCGATCTTCGCAACGACCTCCTGCGGGCCTGCCGTTGCGGTCAGGTGATTCAGCTCCATCCAGATCCTCCGTCTGCGGGTTGGGGATACCCCCAAGAGTAGGCACCTGGACAGGGGTTGTCCAGCGATCGTTGTGTCGCAAATCGCCGTTCTCGGAAACCCGAGATCGCGGCCGAAGCTCGTTTCTCGGGCGCTGTCCGCTGGGGCCGACTGCGCAAGCACTAAACTGGGCGACGGCCGGTTCGACCGACCGGGCGCGGATGGCGGAATCGGTAGACGCGCGGGACTTAGGATCCCGTGGGGTGACCCGTCCGAGTTCGAGTCTCGGTCCGCGCACGGCGCCACCCCAGAAACATGAGTACCCAGATGACCGACACCCCGGGCAAGACCCCAACCATGACCGTCACCCTCGAACGCAAGGCTGCCTCCCAGGTTGCCCTGCAGGTGGAGGCCACCGCGGACGAGGTCGAAGCCGCCGTCCAGGCGTCGTTGCGGCGCCTTGCCGGCCGGGTCCGCATCGCTGGATTCCGCCCTGGCAAGGCACCCACCGCGATGGTGGAGCGCGCCATCGGCTGGGAGACCATCCGGCACGAGACGATCGACCACCTCGTTCCCGATCTCTACCGTCGCGCCGTCGATGAGACCGGTGTGGAGCCGGTGGGCGATCCGGAACTGGACCTGGGCGAGCTCGAGCGTGATCAGCCGCTCAAGTTCACCGCGACCGTGACCATCAAGCCCGAGGTTGAGCTGCGCGACTACCTGACCCTCCGGGTCCCGATGGAAACCACCGAGATCACCGACGCGACCATCGACGAGGCGATCCTCGAGGCCCGCCGGCGCCACTCCGAAGTTGCCGACGTCGATCGAGCAGCCCAGGCAGGCGATGTCATCCGCTGCACGCTGGTGATGCGTCGCGGCGAAGAGATCCTCACCGGCGGTGACGGCGAGGAGCGCGAGCTGGAGCTCGATCGCGAGCTGGTGATCCCCGCGATCGTGGATGGCGTCATCGGCCTGACGGCGGGGGAGTCGCGATCGTTCGAGACCACGCTTCCGCAGGACTACCGTCAGGAGGAGCTCCGCGGTGCCACGGTCACCATCGACGTCACCGTGCACGCCGTTCGCGAGCGGACCCTGCCGCCGGAGGACGACGCGCTCGCCGTGCTCGACGGGCATGGGCCCACCTTGGAGGACCTGCGCGAGCACTACCGGACTGCGCTTGCCGTCGAGGCTGCCGAGGCGGATCGCGAGCGCCACGAGGGCGCCGCGCTCGAAGCGCTCCGCGACTACGTCCGGGTCGACGTCCCAGAGGCGATGATCGAACGCGAGATCGATCGCCAGCTCGCCGATCTCGAGTACCGCCTCACCTCGCTCGGGCTGCCGCTCGACCGCTACATCGAGATGAGCGGCCAGACGATGGCAGCGCTCCGCATCGAGCGGCGCGAGGCTGCGGCCAGCAGGGTCCGGCTCGAACTGGCGCTCGATGCCCTGGCAGTCGCCGAGGGGATCGAGGTCGACGAGACCGCGGTCGAGCGCGAGGCACGGGCTGTCGCGGAAGGCCGGAAGGTCGATGCCGATCAGCGTAGAAGGCTCGAGGATCTCGCCCGGCGGGATCTGCGCCGCCGCGCTGCGGGGCAGCGGCTGCTCGAGATCGTCACCCCGGAGACCTCGGGCTTCGTCTCGACCTGACGCGTGATCTCCGGGATGCGTGGGTAAGCTGTCCCGCGCATGAGCCAGCCGGTGATCAGCGTTCACGACCTCGTCAAGACGTACGGGAAAGTCGAAGCGGTCCGCGGCATCGACCTCGAGGTCGGCGCCGGCGAGATCTTCGGGTTCCTCGGGCCCAACGGCGCCGGGAAGTCGACGACCATCAGCATCCTCTGCACGCTCATCCGGCCGACCTCCGGCGTTGCCGAGGTGGCCGGGTTCGACGTCAGCCAGGACCCGAGCGCAGTCCGGGCGCGGATCGGGCTCGTCTTTCAGGATCCCTCGCTGGACGGCCAGCTCACCGGTCGCGAGAACCTCGAATTCCACGCCTACCTGTATGGGTTGCCTGCGGCGACGCGGAAGCAGCGCATCGATGACGCGCTCGAGATCGTGGATCTCAAGGACCGCGCGGGCTCGACAGTCCTCACCTACTCGGGTGGCATGCGCCGCCGTCTCGAGATCGCGCGGGGCATCCTGCACTACCCGCAGATCCTGTTCCTCGACGAGCCGACTCTCGGGCTGGATCCGCAGACGCGCAACAACATCTGGGAATACCTGCACACCGTGCGCACGCGTGAGCACATCACCATCTTCATGACGACGCACTACATGGACGAGGCCGAGTTCTGCGATCGCATCGCCATCATCGACCAGGGCAAGATCGTCGCTCTTGGGACACCCGCGGAGCTGAAGACGAAAGTCGGTGGCGACGTCGTCACCATCACCACTCCCGACATGAACGTCGCGGCGGATCAATTGCGGTCCGTGATGCACCTCGACTCAACCCAGATCGACGGCACGTTGCGTGTCGAGGTCGCGGACTCCGCGTCGTTTGTGCCGCGTCTGTTCTCCGAGTTGACGGTGCCGATTTCATCGGTGAGCGCGAGGCGGCCGAGCCTTGACGATGTGTTCCTGAAGCTCACGGGTCGCGAGATACGCGAGCAGGCCAATACATCCCTCGATACCATGCGGCGTATGGGCAGGATGTGGGGAGGAGGTGGACGGCGATGAGCGATCAGGTACTGAGCGCGCCGACTGTGCCGCGCTCGCAGACGGTCAACATCCGCGGCGCGACGCTGCGCGCGATCATCATCATCTGGCGGCGCGACCTCATTCGATACTGGCGCGATCGCATGCGCGTGCTCGGTTCACTCGCGCAGCCGATCCTCTTCCTGTTCGTGTTCGGCAGCGGGCTCAGCTCTGCGTTGCGAGGCAGCAGCGGTGGTCTGGGCGGGGCCGGATCGTCGTTGCAGTACGTACAGTTCATCTTCCCCGGCATCATCGGAATGTCGGTGCTTTTCACGTCCATCTTCGGTGCGATGTCGATCGTGTGGGATCGCGAGTTCGGCTTTCTGAAAGAGGTGCTTGTCGCGCCGATCCATCGCTCGGCGGTCGCCATCGGGAAGACGCTCGGTGGCGCTTCGCAGGCGATGATTCAGGGGCTCGTCATCCTGGTGCTCGCGCCGCTGGTGGGCGTCAAGTTCACGGTCATTGGCGTTGTGGAGCTGGTCCCGGCGATCTTCCTGTTTGCGTTCGCGCTGAGCGCACTCGGTGTCGCTGTCGCGGCTCGGATGCGGACCATGCAGGGCTTCCAGGTGGTGATGAACTTCCTGATGATGCCGATGTTCTTCCTTGCCGGCGCCCTGTTCCCTCTCACGGGTAACCTCCCGGCCTGGCTGCTCGTGCTGACGCGCCTTGATCCGGCGAGCTACGGGATCGACGCCCTGCGCAGGATCGTCCTGACGATGTCCGGGGTGCCGTCACAGGTGGTCCACGGCTTCGAAGTGACCCTCTTCGGCTGGACTGTCTCGCTCTGGGTCGAACTGGTGGTGCTCGTCGCCTTCGGCCTGCTGATGATGAGCCTGGCTGTCTACGGATTCCGGCAGCGCGACTAAAAAAGCCACCTCCAAAAAAGCCACCTATAATGGAAAACAGAATGAATCCGACCAATCTGATCCCGTACGTCATCGAGACAACCAATCGGGGCGAGCGCGGGATGGACATCTACTCGCGGCTGCTCAAAGACAGAATCATCTTCATCGGGACGCCGATTGACGACCAGGTCGCGAATGTCGTGATGGCGCAATTGCTGTTCCTCGCAGGCGAGGATCCCGAGAAGGACATCTGGCTCTACATCAACTCCCCGGGTGGGTCGGTATATGCGGGCCTCGCCATCTACGACACGATGCAGTACGTCGAACCGCGTGTCGGCACGATCTGCATGGGCATCGCCGCATCGATGGCAGCGATCCTGCTCGCCGGTGGCGCTGCGGGGATGCGCCTCAGCCTTCCCAACACTCGCGTCCTCATCCACCAACCATCCGGTGGATTCAGCGGTCAGGCAACCGACATTCAAATTCACGCGCAGGAGATCCTTCGTGTGCGCCGCCGCCTCGACGAAATCCTTGCGCATCACAGTGGCAAGCCCATCGAAGTCGTCAACCACGATTCGGATCGCGACTTCTTCATGAGCGCCGAGGAGGCCAAGGACTACGGCCTCATCGACGAGATCATCCAGGGCCGCATCAAGAGCGGCGGAGCGCCAAACGGTGAGAGCAGCAACGGCGGACGTCCACCTGGAGCTCCGCCGGAAACAGAGACACCACAGGCGGGTGGCGGCGCAACAGCGCACGCCTAACAGCGTGATCTGCCGGTCGCGGTAGGAATTCGGAACAAATCCAAGGGGAATGCGGTGACTGAACGCGACGACCGGCGGCGGCACACACGTTGTTCGTTCTGTGGCAAGGGTCAGGAGCAGGTCCGGAAGCTCGTCGCGGGTCCAGGTGTGTACATCTGCGACCAGTGCATCGACCTGTGCCAGGAAGTCCTCGAGGAGGACAACCGGTCGACGACCACAAAGCGTGGTAAGCCCGGAACGATCCCGAACCCTCAGGTCATTGCGGCGTCACTCGATCAGTACGTGATCGGCCAGGAGCACGCAAAGAAGGTGCTCTCGGTTGCGGTGTTCAACCACTACAAGCGGATCGCGCACGCGAAGACGAACAGCGACGTCGAACTGCAGAAGTCCAACGTCTTGCTGGTCGGACCCACCGGCTGTGGCAAGACGTTTCTTGCGCAGACGCTGGCTCGCATCATCGACGTTCCGTTCAGCATCGCTGATGCGACGAGCCTCACCGAGGCCGGCTACGTCGGTGAAGACGTCGAAAACATCCTGCTCCGGCTGATTCAGGCTGCTGACTTCGATATCGCGCGCGCTGAGCGGGGCATCATCTACATCGACGAAATCGACAAGATCGCGCGCAAGAGCGACAACCCCTCGATCACGCGTGACGTCAGCGGCGAAGGCGTGCAGCAGGCGTTGCTGAAGATCCTCGAAGGCACTGTCGCCAACGTGCCCCCGCAGGGCGGCCGCAAGCATCCGCACCAGGACTTCATCCAGATCAACACGACGAACATCCTGTTCATCTGCGGCGGGGCATTCGACGGCCTCGAGAAGATCATCGAGCACCGTCTCGGTTCGCGGGTCATCGGCTTCAACAGCAAGCCGCGCGGCACGCGTACCAAAGAGACCACCAAGATGCTGCGTGAGTTGCAGGCGCAGGACCTGCTCAAGTACGGGCTCATCCCCGAGTTCGTGGGCAGGCTGCCGATCACGGTGGCGCTGGATTACCTCGATGAGGAGGACATCATTCGCATCCTCACCGAGCCCAAGAACGCGTTCGTCAAGCAGTATCAGAAGTTCTTTGCACTCGACGACGTCGAACTCGTGTTCCACGAGGGTGCGCTGCGTGCAATCGCCGAGCGCGCGCTCGCGCGCGGCACGGGAGCTCGCGGGCTCAAGTCGATCATCGAGGACGTGCTGCTCAACAGCATGTTCGAGGTGCCGAGCCGTCCCGATATCAAGCGCTGCGTCATCACCGAACAGGCCATCCTCGAAGGCGTGGAGCCGCTGCTCCTGACCGAGGAGCCGAAGCGTCGCGTCGGCGCGACCGAGGAGGCTGCGCAAGGGCGTACGGCCTGAGCGTGAAACGCCGAGCCATCGTTGTGGCTGCGGTGGCTGTGGCGGCCTTTTTCGCGGTGACCTTGATCACGCTGGCGCACGTCATCAGCAACAGCGCGTCCGGGTGCTCAATCGCTGCACCGGAACCGAGCCTGCCGCCCTCGCTCAGCTCGCTCGGCGGGTTCGACCAGACGTTTGACGCGACCAACGCGGGCGCGCTCGTGGAGGTCGCCGAGAATGCCGCGGCGGTGGTGAGCCCCGACCTCGATGGGGCAACGGCGCTCGATCCCGTCAACATTGCTGCGGCCACCCCCGGGCAGCCGGCCGCCGTCGTGGTGCCCTTCACCTCGCAGGAAACCGGTGGTACGCGACTCGTCGGGCTGGTGTCCTTCTTCGTGGGGTGTGGGGAGCGGGCGTACTTCGGATCGGTGCTCGACATCTCCCAAACCGGCCCCACCGCGCCGGTCACCTTTCCCGCGGTCAGCGATGTCGCAGCGGCTCAGCAGCTCGGTACCTCGACGCCGCAACTCGTCTATCAGAGTTCGCCATTCACCCCCGAATGGCGCAACGAGCAATCGGGTGCGACTCTCGCCGCGGGCGAGTAAGACCCGGTCGGCCCATATACTCAATCCGCCCAATGGAAAAGCATTTCGACTGGTCCAGCGTGGAACCGAAGTGGCGCGAGCGCTGGCGTGAGCTCGAGGTCGGCCATGCCGATGTCGCGAGCACCAAGCCCGCGTACGTCATCGCGCTCCCACCGCCGAACATCACCGGCGCGCTGCACATGGGTCACGCGTCGACCTTTTCGATTCAGGACACCCTGTGCCGGCAACGGCGCATGCGCGGATTCGAGGTGGAATGGTGCCCAGGCACCGACCACGCAGCCATCGCCACGCAGAACGTCATCGAACGGCAGCTTGCCGACGAGGGCACCACCAAAGAGGAATTGGGCCGCGCCGCGTTCCAGACGCGTGTTGATGCCTGGTACGAGGAGTACGGCGGCCGCATCTTCGAGCAGATGCGCAGGATGGGGTACACGTGCGACTGGGAGCGCGCGCGTTTCACGCTTGACGACGAGTACGTGCGCGCGATCAGGCTCGTGTTCAAGACGTTGTTCGACGAAGGCCTGGTCTATCGCGGGCCACGAATTGTCAACTGGTGTCCGCGCTGTCGCTCCGCAATCAGCGACGAGGAGATCGAGTGGCAGGAGCACACCGACACCCTCTTTTACCTGAAGTATCCGGTTGAAGGTGGTCTGAGCATCACCGTCGCGACCGTGCGACCCGAGACGATGCTCGGCGACACCGGCGTTGCGGTCGGGCCGGACGATCCGCGGTACACGGCGCTGATCGGCAAGAAGGTGACGCTGCCACTCGCCTGGCGTGTCATCCCGATCTTCGCCGACGCCGCAGTGCGACCAGAGTTCGGTACCGGCGCGCTCAAGGTGACGCCTGGTCATGACCCGACCGACTACGAGATCGGTGCCCGCCATTCGCTACCGATCGTCAACGTCATCGCACTCGACGGCACGATGGACGTGCCCGAGCTGCCGCAATTTCACGGCATGCCCGCCGACGAGGCACGCGTAGCCGTCGCAGCAGCGCTCCGCACCATGGGCGTGCTCGTCAAAGAGGAGCCGTACCTGCACGAGGTGGGTCACTGCGATCGGTGTGGCACCGTGCTCGAGCCGCTCGTCAGCGAGCAGTGGTGGGTGCGCATGGCGTCACTCGCAGCGCCCGGAATCGGTGCCGTGGAAAGCGGCGAGATCACCTTCTCTCCAGCGCGTTACACCGACGTGTACCTGCACTGGATGCGCAACATTCGCGACTGGTGCATCAGCCGGCAGATATGGCTGGGGCATGCAATTCCGGTGTCGACTTGCGCCAACGGACATCGTTTCGCATGGATCGACCCGCCGGCCACGTGCCCGGAGTGCGGCGACACGTCGCTCACCAACGACCCGGACGTGCTCGACACATGGTTCAGCAGCGGCCTGTGGCCATTCGCCATTTTCGGCTGGCCCGAGAAAACGGAAGACCTCGAAAAGTTCTATCCCACTGATGCACTTGTCACGGGCCGCGACATCATCTTTCTCTGGGTCGCCCGGATGATCATGACGGGCCTCAAGTTCACCGGCCGCAACCCGTTCAGCACGGTGCTGATCACGAGCACGATTCAGGCCGTCGACGGCTCGCGAATGAGCAAGTCGAAGGGCAACACCATCGATCCGCTCGACCTCATCGATCAGTACGGCGCGGACGCGGTGCGCGCGTGGGCTGCCGCGGTGTCGACGAGCGGTCAGGACATGCGTTTCGATGCCGATCGCATCGCGTCGTATCAGCGGTTCGCCAACAAGTTGTGGCAGGTGACCAGCGGGTTCCTCGTCGCCAAGGTGGGGGCCGGTTCGGTCGCCGATCTGGACGTTCATCCACCCCCGCCCGAGATGCTCCGTCCCGAGGATCGATGGATGCTCGCCGAGCTCGCGGCGGTGGTGCGCGAATGCGATGCGGGCTTTGTCGCGTATCGATTCCACGACGCCGTGGACCGCCTCTACGACACCACGTGGCACTCGTTCTGCGACTGGTACGTCGAGATCATCAAGCTGCGCCTCGCGGATGCCGGCGACCACGAATCCCGCCGCGCCGCAATCTGGACGGCGGTGACCGTAATGGACGTACTGCTTCGCCTGCTGCATCCGTTCATGCCTTTTGTGACCGAGGAGTGCGCACAGCAACTGCCCAATCCGGCGCCGACCCTCCAGCAGCGCTCGTGGCCGGAGGTGGAGGCGCTCTGGGACGATGCCGACACGGTCGCCGCTCATGCCGAGATGACGGCGGCCATCGACCTCGTGCAGCGCATCCGCGCGCTCGGCCACAGTCACAAAGTGCCGCGCGGCAACCGCGAGCGGATGCAGATCGTGGTTCGTGCCACCGATGGTCGCGGCACCAACAAACACATCACCCGCTTGATCGGCGGGCTGGTGCCGGCAGTGGTGCTGGAAACCCATCCTCGTGGCGTCGATCCAGTCGTCGTGGTTTCGGGTAGGCTCCACGCCGAGGTGGTGATCGCCGACACTGCCGCCGACGCCAGCGCGACCGCACGTCAGATCGGCCTGCTCGAGGCAAACGTGTCGCGGCTCAACGCACAGCTCGCGAACCCGGGGTTTGTGAACGGGGCACCGGCCCAGGTTGTGGAAGAGTCGCGCCGCCGCCTCGCCGAAGCCGTCGCGCAACTGGACCTGCTGCGCACCGGCCCCACAGGAGAACGCCACGATGCTGCTGGTTGACATTGGGACGCTGCTCACCCTCGTGGTGGTCATCGTCGTCGCCTACCTGGTGGTGCTCTGGCTCGCACTGGCCTTCTATGTCGTTCGCGATGCGCGGCGGCGCACCACGTCGCCCGGCTTCACGCTTTTCGCGATGCTCCTCGGCTTCGTGCCCCCGTTCCTGGGGGCACTGATCTACTTCATGGTCCGCCCTCCGCTGACCATGGAGCAGGTGCGGTCGCTTGCCATCGAGGAGCAGGTGCTGCTCGAGCCGCCTGCCGAGGGCATCCCCACGCGGCCCTGCCCGACGTGCGGACGCGAGATCGAGCAGGAGTTCATTCTCTGCCCGTACTGCCGGACCCAGTTTGCCCGGCGGTGCACCGGGTGCGACCGCAGCCTGCGCCTCGGCTGGGGGGTCTGCCCGTACTGCGCCACAGAGGTCGGAGCGCCGGCGCTGGCCCGTACCGGGAGGTAGCAGCACGATGCTGGGCGGTGGGCTCCAGCTGGCGCTGATACCCGCCCCGCTCGTGGCGGCGGCGATCGTCGTCTTCGCACTCGGGCCTCGGCAGGCGTTGGCCGCACGGATCATCGCGGGGATCGGTATCGCCGCGACGATCGCGCTGATGGCCGTGGAGACGGCGTTCCTCAACGGCACCGGCGGCATCGAGACCTCGCTGGGGACACCGGTCACCGGGATCACCTATCTGCTGCGATTGGATCTCCCCGGCGCCACGCTGGGACTTGCGGCGGCATCCGCAGGGTTGGTCCTCCTCCTGGATGCTGATCGGCGCACTCGCGAGGTGAGCGCCCTGCTCGTCTGCGTTGCCGGAACCACGCTCGCGGCGCTCGCCGGCAACATGGTGATGCTCGCCGGCGGCGTCGAGATTGCGGGCGTCGGGACGCTGCTCATGACCAGCGCGGCCCGCGGCCGGCCGGGCCGGGGCGGTCTCGTCGCGATCGGCATCGAGCACCTCGCGTCACTCGGCCTGGTGGTTGCAGCGGTGCAGTTGCTGAGCGTTGCGGGCACGACTGACTTCGCGGTGATTCCGTCAGATGCGATGGTGGCCACCGTCGCCGGCCCCTGGGCCGTTGCGGGCGTGATGCGCCTGCTCGCGCCGGCGGTGGTTCCCGTCCGTGGGAGCCGGACGCCGACTGCGGCGTGGGCCACCACAAGCGCCATCCCGTGCGGCGCGATCGTGCTGCTCCGTCTGCGCCAAGTCGCGGCGGGACCGTTCCCCGAACAGATCGCAATCGGGCTTGCGGTTGCCGGCGGGCTCGCCGCAGTGGTTGCCGTGGCCGTTGCGCTTCGACATGCGTCGGTCCCGGTCGTCGCCGGACGCGCGTTTTGCATCAGCGCCGCGGCGCCGGTCATCGCCCTCACCGGCATCTCGGGAGCAGGGGCGGGCACGGCGATCGCCGCCGGCATCTGCGCTGTGATGCTGGTGACAGCCCTCACGCCTGCCTGGGAGCACGTCGGCCGTGGCCGCTCCGGCAGAGTGCTCGCGGCGTTTGCGCTCGGTGCCGCCGGGTCGCTGCCGGTCGGGTTCGGCATCACGGCGCTCATCCTCGAGCTCTCGGCAATCGTCTCGATCGGCAGGCCGGGGGCAGCGCTCCTTGCCGCCATCGGCGTCGCGGGTCTCCTCGGCGCGGCTGCTGCGGTTCGCGCGGCGGCGCGAGTCCTCACGCCCGTGATCGGTATCGCTCGCGAGCGCCCTGTGTCGATGCTCGCGCTGCTGGCCGCGGTCCTGTCGGTCGCCGCCGCGCTCGTGCCAGGCACGATCGCGACCTCGCTTCTCACCGCGCTGGACTCAGGAGGGGTTACCGAGCCGCTCGGGGTTGGCGCGATCCGGACGGACGCGGGCGACTGGTCGGGCGGCTACATCGTCGTGGCATTCCTGATCGTCGTGGCCGGCGTCTGGGCATTCGCCACGCTTGCCGAGTGGTCGCTGGCGTCGTTGCGATCTCCGCGGGACGAGCCGGCGCCGGACCGTCCTCGCCTTGCCGGCCTCGCCGTTGCTCGGATGCTCCGCCCGCCCGCGATGCGGGCGAACGCGTGGCTGCGCCAGGTGGATGACTGGCTGCAGGTGCAACCGCAGCTCGTCGTGGTCTTCGGGGGAGCGGTCCTCGGCCTCGTGCTGACCCAGTTCATTCACTGATGGCGGTGTCTGCGCCGCTGCTGTCAGCTGCCGGGGTCATCGCCGTCGTGGTCGCGATGATGGTCGACGGCAGGCGCGCGGTCGCAATTGCCGTCGTGTTCCTGGCCGCCGGGCTCGCGCCCACAGCGGCGACATTCGTGGGCGCTCCGGGCGCGCTCGTGCTCGGCGGTTGCGCCGTCGCGGCGGTGTTGCTCGCCTGGGCCGGGTGGCTCGGCGGACGGGTTCTTCCCTGGCTTTCACGGCTGGACCCGACCATCCCCGCCTTCTCGCCGGCGGACCGCCTCTTCGGGCCGCGGAGCAGCCGGGCGTTTGGGGCGGCGCTTGCCATTCCGGTCGCCTCGTGGGTGAGCTTCAACGTCCCGATCGGGCAGATCGCGACCGTGGGTGGCCTGCTGTTCCCGATCGCCTACGCCTGGACGTGCGGCGTGATCCGGCTCCTGGTGGCGAGGACGGTCGAGGACCTGGGCGTCGCGGTGGCGATGATCGGGATTGCGACCGGGACCGCTTGGTTGCTCCGGAGCGGCACCGACTCCTTTCCAGGCGGGGTGCTCGCGTGTGCCGCCGCTCCGCTCGCGGCGTTGCTCGCCGGGTGGCTCAACGGACGGAGCTCACGCGGGCCGGCGAACGCGGTCGAGGCATGAATCCCTTCGCCGTCGCCGGCGTGTGGCTCGGGCTTGGCCTCGTGTCGTCGGCATTCCTCCGCAGACGCACTGCCCGGCTGGTGGCGCTGGTCCCGCTGGTGGGGGCAGCCGTGACGCTGCTGGCCACGCGAACGTCGATCGCCGCAGTCCCGCTCGGCGGGCTCACCGGCATCACGGGGCTCGACCGGACTGGCCAGGGGGTGCTCGTGGCCGCCGGTATCTCGCTTGCGCTGGTACTGCTCCTCCAGCCCTCGATCGACGTGTCCGCGGGGCGGGCCATCGGCGTTGTGGGCGCTGCTGCCACGATCGCGATGGCGAGCAACGACCCGCTCGTCACCGCGGTGGCGATCGGCGCGGCGATCGCGACGCTCGTGCTCCGCTGGATTGACCTGTCGCCGGGAAAGGCAACCCTTGCGGCAGGCCGGGTGGCGGGAACCGGAACCGCCGCGCTCGTGGCGGCCTCGCCATTCCTGCCGCTCACCGGGTTCACGACCGGTGCCCGCCCGGTGGTGGTGGGAGTCCTGCTCGCAACGGGCATTGCCGCGCTCCTCGCCGTATATCCCCTCGGAGGTTGGGCGACCGGGCTGATCGGCGCGCTCAAGCCCGCCGACGTTGCGCCCTGGCTCGTACTCCTCGTGCCCGTCGTCCTCATCATCGCCGAGCGGATTCCCGGGGGAAACCTCGGCGCGGGGACACCCGTCTACGAGCACGTCCTGCTGGTCATCGGGCTGGGAAGTGCCGTGTGGGGAGGCCTCTGGGCAATCCGTGGCCGGACCGCCATGCGCTACGGCCGCGTTTTCATGGCGGACATCGCGCTCTGCGTCGCCGCGGTGGAGGGGGCGCCGGCCTCGCCGGCGCTGACCGGGGCGCTGATCATCGTGATCACCCACCTCGCGCTCGCGCCGATCCTGCTGCGATCGGAGGATGCCGGACTGCGCTGGCCTCGCCGGGTTGCCTGGGCACTCCTCAGCGGGGTGCCGCCTTCGCCGACGTTCTGGGGGCGTCTGCTCATCCTCGAAGCCCTCGCCGCGGGAAATATCGGATCGACGATCGCCGCGGTGATCGCGATGGGAGCCATCTTCGTCGCCTCGGTCATGGCGTGCTCGACGGGGGTGCGCCTCGCTCCCGACCACGGGTTGCGAGGGCGCGTCCCGGAGCTCGCGGCCTGGCTGCTGGTCGCCATCGGCGTCGCCGTCGGCCTTGCGCCGCAGTCGCTCGCCGGATTCGTGTTCGGGCACTGAGGCGATGGACCCACTCGGACTGCTCCTCGAGGTCGTGGCGCTGGCCGTCTATCCGGGCGGCCTGTTCCTTGCTGCGCTGGCATGGATCACGTTCCGCGGCGCCGGGCTCCCTCGGGGTGCGGCCCTCGACATTCGCGGTCTGGCGGCCGTCGCCGCTGCTGTCGTCGCCGCGGCCATGGCTCCGCTGCCGGGAACCCCCGCCGCTTCACTGCCGCCGGACGGAGGTGCGACCCCGAACCTCATCGCGGCTGTGCTCCTCGTCGTTGTCGCCGGGGCGCTCGTCGCACCGGAGCCGTGGTCGCGGCGGCGGCGTGTTCTTGTCACCTTTGGCGGGATCGCAATTATCCTTCTGGGGCTTGGGGCAACGTCGTTCTCGAGCACCGATATCGCGGCCGCGACGGGCGGCGCCGCGGACGCTGCCCGCATCCTCACCGTGATCGCGGTGCTGGTGGCCCTGCCGATCGTGATCAAACCGCAGTTCTCGCACGCATCCGTGGTGGCGAGGGCCATGGTGGTCGCGGCATCGCTCGAGGTCGTCCTCGCCATCGTGATACCGCCGGGGCAGCAGTGGCCACTCGGGCCGCTCTGGGTTCTCGGGATCGTTGCGTCAACGGCCGTCTATGCGCTCCTGTTGCGGATTGGCCGTGCCGTGACGCAGGGAGAGTCGGTTCCGGTGGTTGCCATCGCCTGGCTGTGCTCGGTCGCCGCATCGGTCGTCGCAGTGGTCGCGGCACGGCCATAAAGCCTTGTGCGTGAACGCCGACGGCATCAACTGGGGGCGGCGTCGCGGTGCTAGCATGAGATGTGAGTTGGCGCGAGATTTCGATGCGGCTGTTGCGCGCGTGAACGCCACGTGATTGGAATCGTCCTCGCCTCCCGGTCGCCTCGCCGGCGCGAGCTGCTGACCCGGGCCGGGATCCGTTTCCGGGTCATGGAGCCACCTGAGGACGTTGCGCTCCCGGCTGGAGTCAGCGCCGAGCTGGCCGTCCAACTCGTCGCTCGCCAGAAGGCGGTTGCGGTGAGCAAGCTCGTCAGTGCCGGGACGTACGTCCTCAGCGCGGACACGATCGTGGTCGGCCCTCACGGACCGCTTGGCAAGCCGCGCACGCCCGAGATGGCGCGCGAGATGCTCAACGATCTGCGTGGCAAGCGCCACACGGTGCTCACCGGCGTCTGCGCCATGTGCACCGAGAGTGACCACGAGGCGCTCGGTGTGAGCCGCTCGGCTGTCAAGTTCTGCGACTTCAGCGATGACGCGCTTGACATGTACGTCGCTTCCGGCGAGCCCCTCGATCGGGCCGGCGCCTATGCGATCCAGGGCGGCGGCTCTGATTTCGTCGAGGCCGTGGCCGGCAGGATCGACACCGTGATCGGGCTCGACGTCGGCCTGGCGCTGCGCCTGCTCGGTGAGATCGGCTACCCCGATCCCCTGCCTCGGACCACCGACATCATGCTGACCGCGACGCGGCAGCGGCGTCCGCTTGCGCCGCTTCGCACCGCCAGCAGGGTCTGACCGTTTCGCGGAGCGGACGGGTGCGGACTCTGGCGTCCCACCTGACGGGCATTCTTGCCCTCTCGCTCCTGGCCCCGGTCGTGCTGTTCGTCACCTCATGCAGCTCGGAGACCGCGCAACTCTCCATCACGTTGACCTCGCTGTTCGGGGCCTCGTATACGCCCGGGGCGACCGATGCCGATTTCCAGGCAGAGGTGCAGAACCTGGGGCCCGGTAACGCTTCTGGCGTTGTGGTCAACGCGGTCATGCCCTCGTCGTTCGAGTTCGAGTCGACCAACCTGATCACCTCCAGCGGCGCTGCGAACACGACGCCGCAGGACGCGCTCGTCGGCGTGTCGAACCCGCACTGGGGCGTGTGGTCGCTGTCCGCGCCGACGATGCCAAACGGGAAAGCGGCATACGCCAACGTGACGATCGACTTCGGGGTCACCATCGATGCGCAGCCCAATACCTACTCGCTCATGGCGGAGGTTGTCGACGACACCCTCAGCGACACAGTCCAGAGCCGCCCGCTCCAAGTCGAGGTCAATGAGGCCCCGGAACTCGGTGTCACGGCATCGGTCGGGCCGACGACGGTCCACCCCAATGGCCAGGTGACCTATCGGGTCACCGTCACCAACAAGGGAACCGGGATCGCGCCCACCGTCGAGGTGCTCGTGACCCTCCCGCCGGTGCTGGAGTATCAGTCGACCATCCAGCCCTTCGCCGGGAATGCGTCGGAGGAGTCGCTCATACAGCCGGTGAAGGGCGCCTACATCGTCTTTTACGGCGGATTCGAGTTACCACCGCAGACAACGCTGGGGCCCGGCACGCTGACGATCCAGTTCATTGCCCAGTGCATCCCCGCCCCCAGTACGGGCGTCTACACCGTCCAGGTCTCGGTGACCGACGCCTCCCGCGACCACGTCGAGATCGACAAGGTCGCCCCGGTCAGCGTCTTCAGCACCTAGCCGGGTGGTGTTGCGGAGGGCCTGATCCCTCGCTCACGTGGTAACCTCGCGTATCGCGCCCGGTATTTGCCGGCGTTCCTCAGTGGAGTGAACCCGCTCCCGGCGAGAGAGGCACATGTACGCAATCCTTCAACACGGCGGTCACCAATACCGTGTCGCTTCAGGCGACCGGATCCTTGTTGACCGCATTCCAGTCGAGGTCGGATCGGTCGTGACCCTGGAGTCGGTGCTCCTGATCGGTGACGGCGCCGAGACCGACGTCGCCAAGGGATCGCCCGTCGAGGCATCGGTCACGGCGACCGTGATCGCGCATCGGCGCGGACGCAAGATCCGTGTCTTCAGCTACAAGCCCAAGAAGCGTCACCGGCGCACCCTCGGGTATCGCAGCCAGCTGACGGAGCTCCTCATCGACGAGGTCGGGCGCGGCAAGGCCGATACCAAGCCGAAGGCGGCAGCCCCAAAACGCGCTGCCGCACCGAAGGCTGCCAAGCCAGACGCGGTGGCCGCAGAGGCGGCGCAGCTGGAAACCGAAGCCAAGGCGATTGCGGCAGAGGCTCAGGCGGTCGAAACAGAGGTTGCCGTGGCCGAGCTCGCGGTGGAGGAGGCCGCCGAGGCAGCTGACAAGCCTGTCGAGAAGGCAGCCGCACCGAAGCGTGCGCGGACGCCGAAACCCAAGAAGGAACCGGCAGATGGCGCATAAGAAAGGCGGCGGGAGCTCCCGCAACGGCCGCGACTCCAAGGCGAAGCGCCTCGGCGTGAAGCGCCACACCGGCGAGGTCGTCCTCGCGGGCACCATCCTCGTGCGTCAGCGCGGCACCAAGATCCTCGCGGGTGAGCACGTTGGTGTCGGTCGCGACCACACGCTCTTCGCATTGCGTACCGGCACCGTTGCCTACGATCACACCGGCCACGACAGGACGCGCGCGAACGTGCGCGCGATGCCGATCTTCTCGGTTGGCGAGATGATCGAAGAGCCCGACGAGGAGCCGGTCGCAGCGACCGGCTAAGCCACGGCCAGTCGCGGCTCGCCCTTCATCGACGAGGTCGATATCGATGTCGCGGCGGGATCAGGCGGGCGCGGAGCTGTCAGCTTCCGCCACGAGAAATATGTTCCCGATGGCGGTCCTGACGGCGGTGACGGTGGGCGTGGTGGCGACGTGCTCGTCGTGGCCGACTCCACCGATACGACGCTTTCCGGCTTCCGCGAGCGCCGCTCGTTCCACGCCGAGGATGGCCAGGCGGGTGGCGGCGGGAAGCGGTCCGGCCACCAGGGTGCGGATCTGACGCTGCATGTGCCGGTGGGAACGATCATCCGCGAGGGCGACCTCGTCATCAGCGACCTCGACCGGCCCGGTGCAGTGGCGCTCGCGGCGCGCGGCGGGCGAGGTGGACGCGGCAACACCCGATTCGCGACGGCCACGCGCCAGGCGCCTCGCGCGGGCGAGCTGGGCGACCCCGGTCAGAAACGCCGCCTCCATCTCGAGCTGCGGCTCATCGCGGACATCGGGCTCGTCGGGCTGCCGAACGGTGGCAAGTCGACGCTCCTCGCCTCCCTCACCGGCGCGCAGCCGAAGATCGCCGCATACCCGTTCACGACCCTGCATCCGAATCTGGGCGTCGCCGAGCTCGAAGGCGGCCACACGCTGGTGCTGGCCGACGTCCCCGGGCTCATCGAGGGCGCCAGTCATGGGGCGGGTCTCGGTCTCGAGTTCCTCCGCCATCTCGAACGCACTCGCACCCTCGTCCACGTTGTCGACGCCTCGGCGGGTGTCGACGCCGCTCGCGAGGCGCTGGCGACTGTGCGAACGGAGCTCGCGGCGTACAGCTCGGAACTTGCGGGACGGCCATCGGTGGTCGCCTTCAACAAGATCGACCTCCCCGAAGGCGCGCTCGCGGCGGCGACTCTCGCCGCGGAGTTCCCAGGCTCGTTCCAGATCTCCGCGCAGCATGGCGATGGGTGCCGCGAGCTCCTGCTCGCAGCCGCCGAGCTTGCCGGCCGCGTGATTCGCGACGCCCCGGGGCCCGCGGCACCGGGCCTTCACCGCGTCTACCGGCCCCGACCGCGGAGGGTGGTGACCAACGACGTCGTTCGTGAGGACGACGGTTTTCGTGTGGTCGGCGAACTCGTGGAGCGGATGGTCGGCCGGATCGATCTCGAGAACGACGAGGCCGTCGCCCGGCTGCAGCGCAAGTTGCGTGCAGCGGGCATCGATGCGGCGCTTGCAGCTGCGGGGTGCCGTGAAGGCGACACGGTGTTGATCGGCGACGCTGAGTTCACCTACTCGGACGACGGCCTGTCGTGACCGTCCTGGTGTTTGGCGGCACGTTCGACCCGGTGCACTGCGGCCACCTCTCGATTGCCCGGCAGGCACGGGAGCAGTCGGGCGCAGGAGCGACGTGGTTCGTACCGGCCGCGCTCGCACCGCTGCGCGATCCACCGCAGGCGACGCCTACCGAACGTCTCGAGCTGCTCGAAGCCGCGTGTGCCGCCGAAGGTGACCCAAGAGACGCCGTGCTCGACCTCGCCGTCCGCCGCGGAGGCATCTCGTACACGGCCGACGTCATGGACGCGCTGCGTGCCGAGCATCCGGATAACGAACTCGCGGTCCTGATCGGAGCCGATGCCGCCAGGACCATCAATCAGTGGCACCGAGCGGAGGATCTGCTCCGCACCGAGCGGTTTGTCATCGTCAACCGGACCGGGCCGCCGCCACTCGATGCCGACGAGGTCGCACGGCTCGGCTACCCCGGCGAGCGGACCATGCTCCTGACGATCGACTCACCCGATATCAGCGCTTCGGAGGTCCGCGAGCGGAGCGCCCGGGGCGAGTCGCTCCGCGGGCTTGTCCCCGACGTGGTCGCGTCGCTCATCGCTGCGAAAGGGATGTACCGCCAGAATCGGGACGATGCATAATGAAAAGCGGATGACATCCACCGATCTGGCCGGCATCATCGCCGCCGCTGCCGCCGACAAGAAGGCGCGTGACGTGGTCATCCTCGACATCCGCGGCAAGACCACCATCGCCGACTATTTCGTTATCTGCGAAGGTGACACCGACCGTCAAGTTCGCGCCATTACTGACAATATCACGGACGTCTGCAAGCAGCATGGCGTGCGAGCTCTCGCGGTCGCCGGTCTCAAGGACGCATCGTGGGCATGCGCGGATTTCGATGCGGTGATCGCGCACGTGTTCCTGCCCGGAGAGCGGACTTTCTACGACCTCGAAGGTCTGTGGGGCGATCCCGCAGGAGAGCGCGCGGTCTGACCCAGGTCCCTCGGCACGGTCACGGGCCGAAGAAAGACGGCGGATGCATGATCGCCGTCGCGAGGTTGAGCAGCGCAAAGAGCAGCGACGCAACGCTGAATGCGATCGCTCCCCAGAGCATGATTTTCTCGAGGATCGCGTGATCGCGTCCGCCGATCGCCATGATCGGGGGAATGACCAGCCCGAGCGCTGCGCCTGCAACGAGGCCGCCGATGTGCGCGTAATTGTTGATATCGAGCCCGTTGCCGAACACGAACGTGAGCACGACATTGAGGACGATGACGGTCACCGCGTAGTTGCGCACGGTATGCGTGATCCCAACGGGCACGTTCTTGCCCTGCACCCTGCCGAGCATGATCAGCAGGCCGATCAGGCCGGCGATTCCGCCTGACGCGCCAAGGGAGATATCAGGCGTCGCGATGCCCGGCAGACCCGGCGCGAAGGTGCTCACCGCAACCCAGAGCAAGCCGCCGGCGATCGCAGTGATGAGAAAGACGCCGAGCAGCACGAGCCGCCCGTAGAGCTGCTCGACCAGCCTGCCGATGAAGAGCATCGCAATGCTGTTGAAGAGGACGTGATAGACGCTCGTGGGGTCGTGGAGGAAGGAGCTGCTGACGAATCGCCACCACGCGACGTCACAGGCGGGGGTCTGCCCGATCGCCCCGTACCACTGGGCGTTCGGGAGTGCCCCGGCGGCGCAGAAACTGCTCACCAGGCCTGTACGAAGTGAGGGTATCGAGAACTCGACGAGCCAGATCGCCACGAACACCGCGATCAGCCCGTACGTCATGTACGGCTGCGTGACCATCGCGCGCCGCACTGGGGCGACGTACCCGCCCGCGACGGTCTGCCGCTCGGCCAGGTCGACGGCGGCGAGCGTCGGCACCGGCGCGCCGTCATGCACCGCCCGCACGCGAGCCCGCAACTCGCCGACGGGAGGCATGCCGGGTGGGATCGGCAGGACAGCACCGGCATTGGCGTTGACCGTGTCCACCCACGCGACACCCAGCCGCACCGGGTCGCCGGGGGTCGTCGCTGCGGACAGGGTTCCGGCCAGCGGGCCGAGCGAGATCAGGAGGATGTCGCAGACCTGGGCACCTTGCTGCTGCAGGCGCTCGAGGCCCCAGCGCCGCGCCGCGTCACAGCGCGCCGCGAGGTCGGTTCCTGCCGCGGCAGGGTCGGCCGGCGGCTCATAAAAGGCAACGAGCGCCGCGCGGGGACCATTCCACATCGCGGCGGCCAGCACGTACTGCCCCAACAGCGCTCCGAGACGGCCGTCTCGCTGGTCGGCCAGGCGCAGTCGGTACCGCGTCACGAGATCCTGAGCGATCGCCAGGGCGACCGGGTTGGGTCCGGGCGGCGGCGCGGCGTAGCTGGGTGGTGCCGCGTCCGTCACTTGGTTCAGTCTACCGATCGGACCCCGGCACGCCCGAATCGGTGGGGTGCGTTTGGGCTATGGTCACCCGGTGCCATCAGGCAGGAGCGCCACGACGATCCAGCCGAAGATGACCCTCGGCGCTCTCTATCGCTGCCTTCTCGATCGCCTGGACACGCGGCACGGGATGCGAGTTGGCATCCACTTCGAGGAGCGGACCTCGGTCGTTGCGGACCAGGCGGCAGCGGGCACCGAAGCGAAGCGAATCGAGCAGCGCACGTTCGATGCCGACCTGACTGTTCGAGACGGGGAGGTCGTCAGGGCGGCGCTCACCGCCGGCGCGCTCGGCGCCGAGACGCTCGTCGTCCGCATCGCCGAAGGTGACGGCACCAGCCTGTACTCGGTCGCCGGGGAAGGGTTCGGGGTGCTCCGCTCCCGTCCGGACGTGTTCAATCTTGGTGAGTTCGGGCGGAAGCTCGACACCATCACCGTCGATGACGCGGTGATCGACCAGGAGACCCCTGACGGGTCCGGCCGGATCGTCGTCGATGCCGAGATCGACGGCGAGGCGTTCGGTGAGTTGCTGCATGTGTTCGCGGGCGGTTCCGAGAACCCTGAACTGCCGTTGCTCTCCCACTCGGCCGTGCTCTCCGCCGCCTCCGACGTCACGCTCGACTACTGGTGGTCGCTTCTCGGGCTCGACGAGATCGAGGGCCGTCCGGCGCGCCACAACGTCGTGGTCTGCCATGTGCACGCCTCGTTCGCGCCGCTGATCGATGGGGACGTACCGGCGGAGGCCATTGGCGCCGATTCAGCGCTCCCGGTCCTCGAGGACCTCGATGCGGTGTGGGAGCGCGCCCGCCAGAAACGGATGGGCTCCTAGCCGGCGCTCGCGCGGATTACGTGGGCGACGGCGAAGGTGTCGGCGTGGGGCCGCCTCCGGGCGACGGGCTCGGGCTGGTGGTGGGCGGAGGTGGTGCCGCCGACGGGCCGGCGTACGTGCAGGTCTGGGTCGGGAGTGGCGTGACGCCGTAGTACGTGCACTGGCCGGCGGGCGCGTCGGGCCCGGTTCCGGGGAGGTAGAAGTTGCTGTCGTCGAACCCCTGCCCGGTGCTCACGGTGATCAGGTCCGGTGGCGGCGTGTACCAGGTGTCGGGAACGCCCTTCAGCGCAGCCAGCATGTACGCGTGCCAGATGGGAGCTGCACCGCTGTATCCCGAAATGACGCCATCGAGGTGCCCGCAATCGGGAGTGCTGGGGTGGGCCGGCTGCAAGCCGTAATGCGCCAGGTCGTGCGGGCTGAACGGGTAGCCGATGCCTTCCTGGTCGTCATCGTAGACGTTGCCCTTGGCGATCTCCTTCGCCATGTACGCGTCGTCCTTGGGCTGGAGACAGCTCTGTTGCTCGTTGCCGACCCAGACCGCGGTGAGCAGGGTCGGAGTCCAACCGACGGTGAGGTTGTCCAGGTAGAACTCGGCCGTTCCGGTCTTGGCACTCACTCGGCGTGGGTTCAAGGTCAGCGGGCCGTTGCGCCCGAACTCAAGGGTGCGGTTGTTGTCGTTGCTGGTGATCTCATCCATGATGAACGCGACATTGGCCGGGATCACCTGGCGCCCAGCTGCTGCCGCGTTGTATGTCCAGACGGTCTGACCGGTACCCTCGGCCACGATTTTGGTGACTGGCATCGGGTTGTGCTCGACGCCGAGATCACCGAGCGTCGCCGCTCCGTCCGCGAGATCGAGCAACGTGATCCCACAAGTCAGCGATCCGAGTGTCGCTGCCCACTGGTAGGGACCAGGCCAGTTCACATCCTGAAGATTCTTTCCGCAGTTCTCCTCGAGCGAAGGAACACCCATGGACAGTTCGGTGTTCGCGATGTACTGCGTCCCGGTCGCGTACTCGGTTTTGACCGCTGGTATGTTCAGCGAGTTCCCGAGGCATGATTTGAGCTGGCAGACGCCATGCGTGCGACGGTCATCGTCGTACGGCTTGTACGACGGGCTGCCCGGGATCGGGAAGGCGTAGTAGTCGTCCAGGATCGGCGTGGTCATCGTGAACTTCGTCGACGCGATGGCGGCGGTGTAGGTGAAGAGCTTGGTGGTCGATCCCATGTTCAGCTGCGCGGTCGCGGCATAGTTGTTGTCACCAAAGTACGGATCGTTGTAGTTCCAGCTCCCGATCATCGCGAGCACCTCGCCGTTCTGCGGGTCCAGGCTCACGAGCGCACCGTCACCCATGTTCTCCTTGATGCGCTCCCCCGCCACGACCTTGGTGACGATGCCCTGCCCGAGGTTCTGATCTGCCTGGTTGAGGGTGGTGTAGATGTTGTATCCACCCGGATTCGCGTACTGCGGGAAGGCTCCGTTCAGGTAGGACTCGAGGTAGTCGACAAAGTCCATGTCGTACGTGGCCGGAGGCTCGGACTGAGTCCACGAATGGACGCTGAGCGGTTCGTTGTACGCGGCAATGCCCTCGGCCTGCGTGATGTAACCGCTGGCTTGCATGGCCTGCAGCACCGCCTTCTGACGGTCCTTGGCCAGTGGATTGATCGTTTGAGTCGCGCTGTGAATGAGCGGGTTGTATGACGAAGGAGACTGTGGGAGGCCGGCGAGCAGGGCAGCCTGGGCAAGGTCAAGCTCGCTCGCGGGCTTGAGGAAGTAGAGCTCGGCGGCGGTCCCCACGCCGGTCGCGAAGTTGCCGTAGAAAATACGGTTGACGTACATGTCGAGAATGGCGCTCTTGGTGAAGTTGAGCGCGATCTCGTTGCCGAGCACGATCTCCTTGATCTTGTAGTCAATGCTCTGGGGCGGGTCGGCACCGCCGTAGAGGCTGATCTTCGCGAGCTGCTCGGTGATGGTCGAGCCGCCCTGGAGCGCGGCGCTCCGGTGGGTCACATCGGCGACACCCGACTCGACCAGGCGCGCGAGGTCCCATGATCCCTCGGTATAGAAGTTGTGATCCTCGATGGCGACGATCGCTTCCTTGAAATACGGCGAGATCTGATCCAGGTCGGTGTGAATGTGACGGTAGTCCTGGTTATGGAAGACGTGGATAAGGCCGCCAGTCGAGTCGTAGACGGAGGTGTCGATCTCCGGCTCCATGTTGGTGATCGTGGCCGCGCTGGGCAGCTGGCTCTTGTAAGCGTTGTAACCGGCGAACACTGCACCGACAGTCCCGGCTCCGATCGCGGCGACCACGGTGATCGCGATGAGGACGATCCGCAACACGCGCCCGCGTTTGCGTGGGGTGCGCAGATGCCGGTAGGCACTGGCGCGCCGGCGCCGCAGCTCCGCTCGCGCCGCCGCCTGCGCGGCGCCGACCCCGGGGTTGTTCGAGGCATTCGTGCGAATCGGGGGGCGGGAGCCGTTCGGGAGGCCTGCCCGGCGCCGCCGGGACTCCGGGCTGTCGTCGAGGCTCACACCGAAACCGTGGAATGCATCGCTGGGCTGGTCTCCTGACTCCGGCGCGCCGTGGCGGCGCGGCGGCAGTGCTGTCGAGTTCCTGGGTGAAACGACACGGGCTTACTCGGGTTACGCCGGACGCATGACCACGGCGAGGATGAAGAGTGCCGCGAAGAGCGCGACGATGGCGAGGCCGCCGAGGAGTGCGCCCGGTCCTTCCTCGATCCAGAAGGGTCCGACCCGGCGCCGGCCGGGAGCGCCCACGTCCAACGGTACCGCCATCGGGGTAAACCGTAGCAGCAGGCCGGCTGGAACGGTCGTATGACAATCCGTCACGCGTGCCGGAACGCTAAACCGGGCCATGCCACAATCGGCGCCGATGGCAGTGATAGCGCCTGTGTCTGCGCCCGCTTCCAGTCCGATCGCGCTGCCTCCCGCTCCGAGGACCGCCGAGGAGACGGGACTGCCGTTCAGCTTTGTCTGCGATCTGGTCCTCAAGGTCCTTTATTTCAACGGCAGCATGCTCGGTCGCGACATTGCGAACCACCTCTGCCTGCCGTTCTCGTTTATTGACACGACCTCGCGATTCCTCGCCGACGAGGGGTACTGCTCGTCGACCGGTGTGCACACCGCCACGCTCGATCCGGGCGAGCCGATCAACGCCGGTATGCAGCACATGATCTCGACGACCGGCCGCCAGCGCGCCCGCGAGCTCCTTGAAATCAACCAGTACGCCGGGCCGGCCCCAGTGCCGATCGCCGATTACACGGCGATGGCCGAGCGCCAGTCGCATGTCGACGGGCAGGTCAACCGCGCGCGGCTCCACGATGCATTCAGCCATCTCGTGCTCTCGGAAGTCGTGCTCGACCACCTCGGTCCTGCGCTCAGCGCGCGCCAGGCGGTGTTCCTGTACGGCCCTCCAGGCAACGGCAAGACCACCATCGCCGAGGCGGCAGCGTCGCTGCTCGGCGCGCCGATGTTCATCCCCCGCGCGCTCTATGTCCACGGCGAGGTGATCCGCTTCTACGACCCGATCCACCACGAGCCCATCGATCGCGAGTTGCCTCCCCACGATCGTCGCTGGCAGCTTGCCAAGCGGCCCGCGGTCAAGGTCGGCGGTGAGCTCACGCCGCGGATGCTGGAGCTGGGCTTCGACCACACGCTCGGGTTCTACGAGGCGTCGATGCAGCTCAAGGCCAACGGCGGCCTGTTCCTCATCGACGACTTCGGCCGCCAGCAGAACATGTCACCGCGCGACCTGCTCAACCGGCTGATCGTGCCGCTGGAGAAGAAGGTCGACTACCTTAATATCCCCCGCGCCGGTTCGAGCATTCCAGTGCCCTTCACCTGCATGCTCATGCTCTCGACCAACCTCCGGCCGCAGAACCTCATGGACGAGGCCTTCCTGCGCCGGGTGCGGTTCAAAGTGCACGTCCCGGATCCGACAGTGGACGAATACAAAGAGATCTGGCGACGCAACTGCGTGGACAGGGATCTGCGCATGGACGAGGCACTCGTCGACAAGTTGCTCGAGACGCAGTACACCGCCAAGGGCCGGCCGTTGCACGGAACTCATCCTCGCGACCTGCTCAATCACGTGATCCATTCCGCGCTCTACCTTGGCAAGCCGGTGGAGCTCAACGCCGAACTGCTCGAACTCGCCTGCGAGACCTACTTCGTCGATTCCGACGAATAGACGCCGCGCAGCGCACCGTGCGCGCCGGTGAGAATGGGGAGGCGCAATGCCGAAGACGCATCACTACGAGCTGACCGTCACGTGGACCGGCAACACCGGCACCGGTACCAGTGGGTACCAGGCGTTCGAGCGTTCTCACGACGTGAGCGCTGCAGGCAAACCCACGATTCTCGGGAGCGCGGACCCGGCGTTCCGCGGCGCTCGCGACCGCTGGAATCCCGAGGAGTTGCTGGTCGCGTCGCTCTCGGAGTGCCACATGCTGTGGTACCTCGTGCTCTGCGCGAAGGAGGGCATCGTGGTGACGGACTACGTCGATCATCCAACCGGCACGCTGAGCGAAACACCGGATGGTGGCGGCCATTTCGACGAGGTGTCGCTGCATCCGCAGGTGACCATCACGACGCCGGAGAAGATGGACCGCGCGATCGCTCTCCATGAGCGCGCGCACGACCTGTGCTACATCTCGAACTCGGTGAACTTCACGGTGCTGACTTCGCCGAACGTGGTGAGCGCCGCCGAAGGCGCGTGACGAGCCTGGCTAGCTGGCGAACCGCTTCACGAACGAGAGCGCGGTCTGCGCGACCTCGAGCCAGCCACTGTCGATGACCAGGGCATGTCCTCGATTGGGCATCTCCACGATCTCCGTCACCTCCGCATTCCGCTTCTGCCGTTTGTAGGAGGCGTTCGCGATCGACCAGGGCACGATGTTGTCCTTCTCGCCGGAGATGATCAGCAGCGGGCCACGACCGACGTTCCTCGTGTCGACTTTCGCGTCGGTCCAGGGATTCAGGTTGGCAGTCGCCGCCTGGAAGAGCGGGACGCCGGACGCCGGGACGGCGTACGTGTCAAACAAGTTCCTGGCCTCGTCCTCGCTGACGGCGTTCGCGAAGCCGTAGCGGAACTGCTCAAACGTGAGCGGTACCGCTCGGTTGCGGTTGAGCGGGTTGCCAAGGACCGGCGAAGCTGCCTTGAGCGCCGAGAACGGCAGTGGCAGGACGCCGCGGAACGGCGCTGGATCGATCGCCACCGTGGCCGCGGCGAGACCGCGCCCGGCCATGATCTGCGCGAGCAGCCCTCCAAACGAGTGCCCGATCACGGCAGGCTTGGTGGTCAATTGCCCAATCGTCTCCACGTAATGGTCCGCGACCTGCCCAACGGTCTTGTGAGCGAAGACCTCTGGGTGCGCCCTCGCGTCGTCCACGGTGTCGGGGTCATCGGGCCATCCAGGTTGGACGGGGGCGAAGCCCGCCTGATCGAAAAAGGCGGCCCACCGATCCCAACTGCTCGGCAGCAGCCAGAGCCCATGGATGAACACGACGGGAGTCCTGCCGGACGCGTTGGCCCGCTCGACCTGGTCGGCGACGGTGGTGGCGCGGTTGACGGACATTGGTTCCTCCTGGAGCAGGTCGTGAGTGCGGCCGAATCAGGCCGCGCTTCGGTGCCACAATCGCTGCACAGGAGCGGGATTGATGCCACCTGAGTGACAGATTGCCTGGTCGCTTCTAATAGAGATTCGACAAGGCCACCGCCTCGAGTCGCACGGGGTCAAGGATCCTGATGTGGCGGTGAGTCGTAGCGACCAGGCCGTCCGAGCGCAGGTCGGACAAGCTTCGCGCCACGACCTGGCGGGCCGAGCCGATTCCGTCGGCGATCTCTTGTTGGGAAGCCTCCGCCTCGAGCAGGCCGGTGGAGAGTTGGTTGCGGCTGGCTCGTTCCAAAAGATCGAACGCCACACGTTGCTGCACGGATCCGAAGGCATGCAAGCCAATGGTTCGAACGGCGTGCGAATAGCGAGCGGCGAGATCCGAAGCGACGGCCTTGCCGAGGGCCGGGTCGGCGATCACTCTGCTACGGATGGCCGGAAGATCGAGATGGGTCACCGTGGAGTCCATCAGTATCTGCACGGAGCCGTCGAATACGGCGCCCATGACGAGCAGCGCGCCCATCAACTCACCCGGGTGGACGTACCGGATGGTGGTCTGCCTCCCGTCTGACGCGGAGAGGTAGATACGCGCGAAGCCGGCGTCAAGAATGTCGGCTCTGTCGGCGTCTCCGGGCTGAAACGCGATGTTTCCTGCGGGATAGTGAATCTTGGTGCTGTGCAACAGCAACTGCTCGCGACTCGTCGACGGGATGGAGTCGAGAAAAGGCCTGCGGAGGTCTACGACCGTCTTCATCGCCACTCTTACAAAATCTCCAGAACAACCGGCGCGTGTCACCGCAGCACAGTGTCCCGCGCCGGCGGGCGGTCGCGCACGCCGCCCGCGCTTTTGTCTCTGACAAGTTCGGCGGACGGCAGTCCAAGGCCCAGCTGCGCGTGTGCACAATCCGCTCGAAGGGGCGTCTTGCGTCGGGACTGTCAGCCGGAGCTACTGATTCTGCCTTGCTCGGCCGTGACCAAGTCGGACTCGTGATCCTTCTTGCTGGATAAGGGTTTTACCGGCCGCTTCTCGATGATGTGGTCGATCATCCCGTAGGCCAGGGCCTGCTCCGCGGTCATGTGGTAGTCACGCTCGATGTCGCGGCCGATCTGTTCTGAGTCGCGACCCGTGTGGCGGTGATACAGCTCGATGAGCAATGCGCGCTGGCGGAGGATCTCGCGCGCATGCACGTCGAGATCGGTTGCCTGACCCTGCATTCCCTGCGCCCACGGTTGGTGGATGACGACCAGCGAATTCGGGAGCGCAAGCCGTCGTCCCGGTGCGCCGGCGGAAAGGAGCAGCGATGCACCGCTCGCGGCCATGCCGAGGCAGGTCGTCTCCACCAGCGGCCGGACGTACTGCATCGCGTCGTACATCGCCAGCGCGGCGGTCATCGAGCCGCCGGGGCTGTTGATATACAGGTGCACGTCCTTTTCGGGATCCTCGCCTTCGAGAAACAGCAGTTGCGCGGTGACCAGGTTGGCGAGGTCGTCGTCGATGACGCCGCCGACGAAGATGATCCGGTCGCGGAGGAGGCGGGAATAGATGTCGTACGAACGCTCGCCGCGGTTCGTGGTCTCGACGACGGTGGGGACCAGGGTCATCGCGTGCCCTCCCTAGTTGGTGGAACGAAGCCGATGCGGCGGCGCGCCGGCTCCGCCTGGTTCATGGCAAGAAAGGCGCCGAACTGGGCCACGGTCCGCAGCGAGTCCGCATCCAGGCCGGAGGCGACTGCCCGGAGCTGGCGGCGCGGATCGACCGGCCACGCCGGCTCCTCCTGAGGCCATGCCGCGAGCCGGCGTCCCAGGTCGCCGTAGACGGCGGCGATCGGAACGGCGAGCGCGTAGGTGATCGCGATCAGCAGGTCGGCGGACACGTCCTTGAGCCCGCGCTCGACCTCGGACAGATACGCGGGCGAGCAGCCGGCCTCGCCGGCGATCTCGCCAAGGCTGCGCCCCTGGCCCTCGCGGTGTCCGCGTAGCACCGCCCCGAGTTCGCGACGGACCTCGTCAGCGGTTACGCTTAGAGCAGAATTCACAACGCTCACAGCATATCACTGCACCTTCGGCGTGGCGCATGGGCGGGTCGCCGGGAAGGCTCCAAGCTATCCTGTGCTCGCGATGGCAACGCTCCTCTCCGTCAACATCGGCCGGACGAAGCCGACCCTCTACGCCGATTCCGGCGTGACCGGCATCGACAAGCGGCCGTCCGCGGAGCCGGTTCAGCTTCGCGATCCGGGACGCGGCACAGGGCGAAGCGGGGCCGCGGGCGATGCCATCGGCGACGTTGAGTCCCACGGCGGCACCGACCAGGCCGTGTATGCCTACGCCCGGGAGGACCTGGATGTATGGCAGGCCGAGCTGGGCCGGCCGCTCCCCAACGGCGTGTTCGGGGAGAACCTCACCACCCTGGGGCTCGATGTCAACGCAGCCCTCGTCGGCGAGCGCTGGCAGATTGGCGATACGTGCGTGCTCGAGGTGACGTCGCCGCGGATTCCATGCCGCACCTTCGCCGGTTGGCTCGAGGATCAGCTGTGGGTCAAGCGTTTCACCGAGCGCGGTGCCCCGGGTCCGTACCTTCGGGTGATCACCCCTGGATTGGTCAGTGGTGGCGACCCGATCACGGTGGTCTACCGGCCCGAGCATGACGTGACGATCGAGATGATGTTTCGGGCACTGACCACCGAGAAGGTGCTGCAGCCGCAACTCGTGGCAGCCGGGGATGCGCTTCCCGAGTTCCTTCGGCGGCGTCTGGTTCCTTAGCGAGGCGGGCCGTTCGGGGCGCGGATGGGCTCCGTCTCACTGATCTCGCCGGGGGCGGTAAATTCGGCGTCGCTCGGGATAGGATTTGTGCGCGCCCTTGAAGTTCAGACTTCCGCCGTACGCACGCCTCGGCCTTGCCGCGTTGGTGGCCGTCATTGCGTTTGGGGCTCTGGCGTCCACGTCGCGCCTTGCGATCGCGCCGTCGAACGCGAACGCGGCGGTGCGCCCTTCGTCCCGCGCACCGGCTCCCTGGTACGACATGAACGTCGGGACCGCCGCCATCAACTTCTGGGTACCGTCGCCGATGCCGGCCGGCGCTCCGACGATCCGTGGCCGGTCGGGCATCCTCATCGACCTCGATACCGGCGAGATCCTCTGGCAGAAGATGCCGAATCTCGAACTCGCGCCCGCGAGCCTGACCAAGGTGCTCACCGCGCTCGTTGCGCTTGAGAACTTCGAACCGAGCCAGGAGGTGACGGTGACGTCCGACGCGCTCGGACAGTCTGCAGCCGATACCCGCATGGGTCTGACAGCAGGCCAGACATTGACCGTGCAAGAACTGCTCGAGGGGATGCTGCTACCCAGTGGTGACGACGCCGCCAGCGCGATCGCCGTGGACACGGTCGGCATATCTCGTTTCGTCGCTGCGATGAACGCGCAGGTGGCCGCGCTCGGCCTCGACGATTCGCACTTCACGGCGACAGCCGGCCTCGACGACCCTGGCCTGTACTCGTCCGCGTACGACCTCGCCGTCATCGCGGACTTTGTGTCTCAGCAGTTTCCGCTGTTCGATCAGATCGTTGATTCGCGGACGATCGACCTCGCGGCGAGCCCGCTGCATCCCGCATACCACCTGCACAACCTCGACGCGCTGCTGCAGGACTACCCCGCTGCGGTGGGCATCAAGCCGGGATGGACCGGCAATGCCGGCGCGTGCCTCATCGGCATGGCGGTGCGCGGCGGGCATCGTCTGCTCGCGGTCCTGCTGAGCGCCAACTATCCGGCGCGGCTCGAGAGTCAGCTGTTCGACTGGGGCTTCGGACTCGAGGGTCTGCCACCATTGCTCCCGCCGGCACCGAAGCCGACGGTATGACCACAACGCCCGCTGCACGCACCGCTATCTGGCCGTCGCTCCTGTATCGCGACGCCAACGCCGCCATTGCCTTCCTCGTCGCGGCATTCGGGTTCGAGGAGATCGTCGTGTACCGAAACGAGGACGGCACGGTGGTCGAGCATGCGGAGTTGCGCTGGCCGGAGGGCGGCGGGGTCATGCTCGGCAGCGCCCGAGCGGACAGTGGGATCGTCGATCTCCCTCCGGGGGTCGGTGCCATCTACGTCGTGGTCACCGATCCCGATGCGCTGTACCAACGCGCGACGGCACACGGCGCCACGATCATCCGCGAGTTGCATGACCAGGACTACGGATCTCGCGACTTCACCGCGCGCGATCCCGAAGGCGTGATCTGGAGTTTTGGGACGTACGCCGGCGCGGCTACTTGACGACCACGAAGCCGGCAGCAATTGTCCCGTCGTACGGCGCCGACGCGATCAGGCGAAGGTTGGGGAGGCGTTCCAGACAGCTGACATTCCACCGGTACAGCGGCGATGCGATCGACAGTGCGCCGATAAAAACGGCGTCAGCGCGTGTGACCGCCGCCTCCGCTGTTGCAGGGTCGCTGCACGCGTACTGGAGGGCGAGCTCATAGGGATCGTCGAGCGCGAGGTCGGAGTACCCATCGGGGACGAGCGGGTTGAGATCGGTGAGGCCGGCCATCCACATCCCCGCGTCGTTGCCACCATTGGTCAGCACGAGCGATCCCTTCGGCAGCGACTTCGACATCGCTGACAACACGGTGACATCCGCCGGCGACACCAGCGATCGCGTCGCAATCTCGTTCGTGTAGGTGTTGGCGTCGGCTCCAGCTCCGACCACCAGCGCGAGCACCGCGAGGGCGCCCAGCGCCACGCCGGCCGCGTCAAGACGCTGCGCCACGCCACCGAAGCGTTCACGAACAGACGAAGGAATACTCACCTCGCGTATGGCCGCCACCCAGGCAACGACGCCCGCGACCGCCGCGATCGCGCCCGGGATGATCCACTCCCGGAAGTCGGTCAACTGGTTGAACACACCGAGTGGGTACAACACCACGGAGTTCGGTTCCCAGACCTTCGTCCACTCTCAGGACCACAACAATCGCGGCGACGGACACACCGATCCACATGCGTCGAGTCCGCGACAACCAGCGCATGAGGTCCCAGAGCGAAAAGAGGCCGAACGCCAGCACCAGCGGGATCAGGAAGTACTGCACGCCGAGGATCCGGTCCGTATCACCCCACGGATAGATGACATTCCAGAGGTGGTTGAGATAGTGGAGATACAGATCGTCGGCCATCAGCAGAAAGAGGAGGACTTGCGCGACGAGCACCCACAGCATCCTGCGGCGGATGAGCATCGCGATGGCACCGATGCCATAGAGGATCAGGGCCAACGGGCCGATCAGATCCGTCTGGGCAATGAGCACCAGGATGTGGTGCGGTTTGAGCGACATGTGCTGCGCCGAGAGGGCGTAAGCCAACGGCTCGGTGTGGGTCAGCGGCGGTACCGCGGGTATGCGCGTGAGCACAGTGACGAGCACCGCACCGCCGAGAACCGCGACCGCGGCGATGACCAATCGGATGAGCGTGTCCCGAGGTGTCTGACGGACTGCGGTGACCACTGCCATCGTCAGCAACCCGCACGCAACGACGACGGCGGTGAACACCTCGAGTCCGTGGATCACCCAGATCGCCGTCGTGACGGCAAGTAACAAGAGAGCGTTCTCACGTGTCGCCTGTCCGCGTATGAGACGCAGCGACGCAACGATGAAGGGAACGATCAGGGTTGCGTCGACGACCTCTGGAAACCGTCCGATGATTGCCTGACCGGACGGAAAGATGAGTCCGACCGCGAAGAACGGTACCGTCACCGCGAGCGCTATCGATCCGGTTGCTTCGAGTGTCAGCAGTGTCAGCGACAGCGGCAGCACGATGAGTGTCGCGGTGATGATCGGTGCCATCGATCCCACCGGGGACGGTGCGCCAAGCCACGAAACCAACGCTGCAGTGGCTTCGAATCCGGATCGTGCTCGAACGAAATCAGAGCCTTCGAGCGGAATGGGAAACTGAGGCAGCACATCGTGCGTTCGCACGATCGCAGCGACGAGCGATCCATGCGTTGCGGTGTCCCAGTCCGGTGGGAGGACCTGGCCGTGCAGTGCCCAGGCGAAGACCCCGGCGCTGACGAGGCCGGCCAGAATGGCCGGTATGGGCACCCACCACGGGTGCGTTTCCGCTGACTGCGGCTCGGCGAGCCGCCAGCGCATGACTGCTGCCAGTGCGAGAACGACAAGTACCGGGAGTACGGTGATCGGCTCGAACGCGATATGGATGTCGTGCAGCACGAGGCCATAGACACCGATGACTCCTGCCGACAGCCCGGGCGCCATGAGCAGTCGCTGCCAGGCACGCCACGTCGGTGCAAGAATTGTCGCGAGCGCAAAGCCGGGGATGAACGCAACGGCCACCACCCCGGGAAGGGTTTGTACGAATTCCTGGAATGGCAAGCTTGATCGAGCTCAGCGGCCTTTGAGCGTCGCCACCGCGAAAACCGTGCGCGCCATGATGAGCAGGTCGAGCGCGACCGACTGTCGCTTGATGTAGTACAGGTCGTACGAGAGCTTGATGGCGGCGCCGCCGACGTCACCGCCATACCCGTAGTTGACCTGGGCCCACCCGGTGAGGCCGGGACGTACGGACAGCCGCGTGTTGTAGTACGGGATGCTCTCGCGCAGCGCCTCGACATACTGCGGTTGCTCGGGACGCGGACCGACGACGCTCATGTCGCCGCGAAGGATGTTCCACGCTTGAGGCAGCTCATCGATATGAAGTCGCCGGAGCACCGCACCGACTTTCGTGATCCGCGCGTCGTTCTCCGTGGTCCAGCGCAACTCCTCGTCCGATCGCTCGCGCATCGTGCGCAGCTTCAGAATCTCGAACGGTTTCCCGAAGTGTCCGACGCGCTCCTGACTGTGAAAGACAGGCCCGCGATCCTCGAGCTTGACGGCGATCCACACAAATGGCAGCAGGATGCCCAGGAAGAGCAACCCGGCCGATCCCGCGACGATGTCGACGATGCGCCTGAAGACCGAGTAGATACGCGACGTCTCGCCACGTTGCTGCAACGAGAGCAGCCATGTCTGGCGGAGACGTTCGACGAGCAGGCGACCAGTCAGCTCCTCGTAAATGTCGGCGATGGATCGGACGACGAGCCCGCGGTCGTAGCAGTCGACGAGGCTCGCAAACAAATCCGTGGGCAGATCCTCCTCAGCTCCGAGCACGATCTGGTCGGCGTCTCGGGCGGCTGCCGCCAATGTCAACCGGCTCCCGGCGTCGACGTCGGCCGGGTGGATGGTGCCGACCACCCGGTACAGGCCCGCAAGCTGCTCCTCGACCTCTCCCCAGACCCGGTCGATGGTCTCCGGATCCGCCACCAGCACGATCCGGCCGGCGAAGATCGCCTGGGCGAACACCCGGCGGTAGAGCAGCCTCCAGCACAGGACGGTGAGGGCTGCCACGGGGACCCAGATGAGGATGGTCGGCCGGGTCACCCCATAGGGCGCCACGAAGAAGACGACGAGCAGTGCAATCGTCTCAAGCGTGACCGTCGTGGCGACAACGCGAAAGATCGCCCGAACGCTGACGGCGGCGTGGAGGTCATAGGCGTCGACGACGAGTGCCGACGCGAGCCAGATGGCGGTGACGAGGACCACTCCGAGCCACGGAATGGTCAGCGCGGCGTGCTGGATCGGTCCCGATCGGAGGTTGAAGGCGATGATCAGCGAGGCGGCAACGAGGAGCGTATCGCCCGCCGCGAGGAGCAGTTTTCGCTCTGAGGCAAGGATTCCTCGCCGGCCGGCCGCGACCGTGGCGCCCGGAACTTTCTGGGCGATCATCAAAGAAGCCTACACGCTGGTCGTGCGATTGCGCCCATCGAAGGGCCCGATCGGGAGGCAGATACGCAAGCCATCCGAAGGCGATCCAGGCGTGTCCGTGCGGCGTCATCCGACCGCAATGATCGTCGCTGCCGAGTTGCTGAACACGACCGTGCCGAGTCGCAGGACAGCTGGGTTGTCATCGTCACTGTCGCCGTCGTCAGGGTTGATGAGCAGATAGCGGACTGCGTATTGCTGCGTCATGATGCTGAGGGCAGCCTGGTTGGCGAGATCGAACACCTGGTTGTTCAACGACTGGCGTTCCGCGAAGTCGGCGCCTTCGGCGGTGCTGCCACTCGTGGTGATCTCGTAGCGCACCGGGTCGTAGCCCTCGATGAACACTTGGCGTTCAGAGAATGCGGAATAGTAGTAGAAGCGGCCATTGGTATTTGCTGAGTCGAGCCAGTGGTTGCTGACAGCAATCACGGCGTCGACCGATGTGTGCGCTTTGAGCCAGTGCAGTGCCTTGAGCAGGTCAGGTGTCAGGCCGCGGACGCCGGGCTGGCTCGTGGCCGCATACGCGGTTGGAATGCCGCTGACGATGCGCCCCGCGGTCGGTGCGAGTTCGATGGGTGAGGCCAGCGCGGAGGCGGCAAGGATCGGAATCAGCCCGAATCCGAGCACGCCCGAGGTGGAGTGCCTGCGCATCCTGGTGATCAGGAAGCAGCCCGCCACGAAAATGACGCCGCCGGCAATGAGCACCGCGTAACGAACGGTTGCGACCTGCGATTGGTTCGACGATGTGGTTGCGATGACGAGTGCGATCAGCGCTGCCATCCAGCATCCCGTCGCGACTGCAACGAAGCGTCTCGATAACGGCAGTGCATGGCCGATATCCAGCCAGGCGAGGCGCAGACCGTCCGCCGCAACGATGCACGCTGCGACGTAGCCCGTGTCTTGAAAGTACAGCTCGCTGTAGCCCAACTGGTGGAAGAGGTTGGCGATGACCAGGCCGGCCCCAAGCATGCTCAGGCACAGCGCATAACGACGCAGTCTGATGCGGTGCCGGCGCCGCAGCATGTACAGCAGTCCCGCCAGCGGAAGCAACATTCCTGCGAGGCCTGCCGCATACGCCAACGGCAACGCAATCGCTCGCACCGCCGCGGGCATCGCGCTCTGCGTGATGTCGATGACGGGAAGCGTTTGACCGAGTGACACGAGCGGTCCGAACACGGTGAAGGGCGCACCGCCGCGATAGATGATCAGGAACGTGATCACAAAGATGACGGCCTCCAGAGCCAACGCCACGATGAATTGCGGTCGTGGTAGGCGGCGCCGGCTGATGCAGACGCACACGGTGTACAGACAGGTGCCGGCGAGGAGCACCGGCAGAATCGTGGCTTTCGCTCCGGAAGCCCCAACCATCAGGAGCGCGATCAGCGACCAGGCGGCGAGATCGTGTCGGGTGCGCCAGGTGGCGGCGCGCAGTCGTTCCGCGATGAGGGCCAGGAGTGGCAGGAAAAAGAGGAGCCCGAACGGAAATGTCCAGCTTTCCCAGAGTTGCGTGCTGAAGACCGTGAAGAACGGGGACCCCGATGCGTCTGTCGTGAGATCGAGGGGTCCGAGGAGAAACACCACCACGACTGCAATCACCCCGACCGCCGCAGTGCCTGCAAATGCTCGACCGACCATCAGCAATTGACATCCGACGATGAGCAGGAGTGGCACGAAGTCGAGGCGCAGCGCGATGACCGGAATCCCCAGGTGTGTCACCTGGCTCACCGCCGCCATGTGGAAGAAGAGGAACCACTCGTAGGGCAGTGGAACTCCCGACAAGCCGGGATTGGTCGGCGGCCAGTGGTACAGGACTTCGGCGGTCTTGCTCATCTCGTAGACGAAATCCGGGATGTACGAAACCGACATCCGGTCAGACGGCAAGGGCGCCTGCGGGATGAACATCACCGCCATGTAGATCAGACCGGCGGAGAGGGCGAGAGCGGCCATCCACACGACCCGGTTCGACATCGGGTCGGTAGCCGCGGGCATCGCCGCTGCCGCAGATCTGCGGCGGCGCAGCCAGATCACCAGCGCACTGATCGCAACGGCGCCAACGGGATAGAGGAGGAAGAGGCTGCGCCTGCCGGCAGCCGCGGTCGCGCTGAAGGCGAGGATCTCCAGGGCATAGCCGATGGGCATCCCGAACCCGACTGAAACGAGCAGGCCTCGGGGACGCCCTCGCAAGGCCCAGAGCACCGCCACCCCGGGGACGGCCACGAAACCGATCTCGTACGCGGAGAAGCGTGCGATCGCATCGAGGGAGACTCCCGTGAGGAGCCAGATCTCCAGCGCCACCGCGACAACGAGCGTGGCGGGCGCGATTTCCCGGCGCAGCACCGGCGGAGTATCCCCCAATAGGGTGAGAGGTGCTGTGCCTTCGAGATGCGCACGAAGCGTACCGTGCCGGTACAGCATGCCTACCAGGGTTCCGGAGACCACCTCCGACGCCGTCTTCGTGAGCGTTGTCCTACCGGTCCTCAACGAACAGCGCCATATCGCTGCTTGCCTGGAGTCGGTGCTCGCCCAGGACTACCCCGCCGACCGCTTCGAGGTGATCGTGGCCGACGGAGGGTCGACGGATGGCACCCGCGACATCGTTTCTGCGGCCGTTGCGCGAGATCCGCGGGTGCGGCTCATCGACAACCCGGGCCGGTTGCAGGCAGCCGGGCTGAACAGGGCGATTCTGGCGAGCAAAGGCGACGTCATCGCCCGGCAGGACGGCCACGCGGAATGGGCGCCGGATCACCTGAGCACGTCGGTCGCCCTGCTGCTCGCCACCGGAGCCGACAACGTCGGCGGCCGCCAGGACGCGATCGGGGAGGGTCCGTCGGGGCGTGCCATCGCTCGCGCGATGAGCTCACCGTTTGGCGTCGGCGGCGCGCGCTTCCGTTATTCGGACCACGAAGAGGAGATGCCGACCGTCTTTCTCGGCACGTTCCGCCGCAGCGCGTTCGAACGCGTGGGCCTCTTCGACGAGGCATACCCTCCCCACGAGGACTACGAGCTCAACGAGCGCATCCGCGCAATGGGCGGGCGGATCGTGTTCAGCCCGGAGATCCGAACGAAGTACTACGTCCGCAGCGGGTTACCGGCGCTCGGACGCCAGTACTTCCGGTACGGACGGGCGAAGGTGCGCGTCGCTCGCGCCAGCCCTGGCGTCGTCCGCCCATATCACCTGGTGGCACCGGGGTTCGTGGCGGCCTTGCCGCTCGGGGCGGCGATGGTGCTGTCCGGGCGTGGCCGCCGTCTTGCCCTGGCCGGCGCTGCGACCTACGGCGCCGCGTGCGTCATCGCCGGTCAGCTGGCCGGTCGCGACGAACCGCCCGCCGTGCGCGCTCGTATCCCCGCCGCCTTTGCCGTCATGCACGTCGCCTGGGGGGCGGGATTCTGGGCCGGAATGATCGAGGTCGCACGCGGGAAGGAGACCGGCGGCGGCAACGCGCCCGCGCTCCCGGCCCGGGCGGAGACGGTATAGACGGGTCGCGACCCGTATTGTTGGCGGCTGTGACACCACGGACTTCTGGGATGAGCGATCGCCCGAACCCCCTCTGCATGGTCGGTGCGGGGTACGTCGGCCTCGTGACCGCTGTCTGCCTGGCCGATGCCGGGGTGGACGTTCGCCTCCTCGACATCGACCCGGGGCGGCTGGAGACCCTCCGTCAGGGCAAGGCACCGATCCACGAGCCGCAGCTCGACGAGCTCCTCACCAAGGTGCTCAAGAGCGGACACCTCGTCCTGTTCGACAAGGCCGCCGAGGCGATGCAAGGGGCGGCGGTGATCATGATCGCTGTGGGAACACCGCCACTCAGCGATGGGCGCGCCGACCTCATGCAGGTTCGCGCCGCGCTGTCCGAGGCGGTGCGGCATGCGGGCCCCGAGACGGTGATCGCCATCAAGAGCACCGTTCCTCCGGGCACCACGGCATCGCTGCGCTCGCTCTGCCGGCGCAACGGCCGGGTGGTGCCACTTGCGGTGTGCCCTGAGTTCCTCGCCGAGGGCAGCGCCGTGCGCGACTTCCGCCAGCCCCCGCAGGTGGTCATCGGCGGCGACGATCACGAGGCATGCGAGCGCGTTGCACGCCTCTTCGGGCATCTCGACGCACCGATCAGGATCACCGACTCGACGAGCGCGGAGCTCATCAAGTACGGCGTCAATGCGTTTCTCGCGCTGAAGATCTCGTTCATCAACGAGATGGCCCAGCTCTGCGAGTTCACCGACGCGGACGTCAGCTCGGTCGCCGACGGCATCGGGACCGACGAACGCATCGGCCGGGCGTTTCTCGGTGCTGGGCTGGGGTTCGGAGGCTCGTGCTTCCCGAAGGACGTGCGCGCACTCGATCAGGCCGCGAGCTATCACGGGCAGAGCTTCCACCTGCTCCGTGCCGCCGTCGAGATCAACCAGCAGGCACGCAGCCGCTTCGTGGCCAAGGTCCAGCGAGCGCTGAACGGCAAGCTCACCAAGCGGCGGATCGCGGTGCTCGGGCTGGCGTTCAAACCCGGCACCGACGATGTCCGCCAGGCGGCGTCTATTGATGTCATCCGTCATCTCGAGGATCTGGGGGCGCTCGTGGTGGCGACAGACCCCGTTGCCATGGCGAATGCACGGCCGATGCTGCCTCACACGGAGCTCGTGGACGACCCCTACGCGTGCGTGACCGGGGCCGACGCCGTGCTCGTCGTCACGGAATGGCCCGAGTACGTGGCTCTCGACTGGGCGCGCGTGGCGACGCTGGTGCGCCGCCGCCTTGTGGTGGACGGTCGCAACTGCCTGCCCGTGGACGCGATTGTCGACCAGGGGTTCACGTACATCGGCGTGGGCAGGCCGATTCGCAAGCCCGCATCCACCAAGGCGTCGCGATCCGGAGCGACGCCGGCCGCGGAGCTTGTCGCTGTCCCATGACCTGGACCCCTTCGCGCGTCGTCGTCACGGGCGGCGCGGGATTTCTCGGGTCACATCTGGTTGACAGGTTTCTTGCGGACGGAGCCGAGGTCATCAGCGTCGACAATCTCATCACCGGGAGGCGTCGCAACGTCAGCCACCTCGTCGGCGATCCGCGGTTCACGCTCCGCACGGATGACGTGTCGGGCGTCTGGATCATCGACGGGCCTGTCGATGCCGTCCTGCATTTCGCATCTCTTGCGTCGCCGCCCGACTATCTGCGCCATCCGATCGAGACCCTCGAGGTGGGCACGCTCGGCACGATGAACGCGCTGCGCCTCGCTGAGGAAAAAGGGGCGCGATTCATGCTCGCATCGACGAGCGAGGTCTACGGCGACCCGGACGTGCACCCGCAGCCGGAGACGTACTGGGGCAACGTCAATCCCGTCGGTCCACGTGGCGTGTACGACGAGTCGAAGCGTGTCTCCGAGGCATTCACGATGGCGTTCAAGAGCGCGCGCAATGTCGACGTGCGCATCGCGCGAATCTTCAATACCTTCGGTCCGCGGATGCGCGAGGAGGATGGCCGCGCCGTGCCGCAGTTCGTCACGCAGGCGCTTGCCGGCGAACCGATCACGGTATACGGCGACGGATCGCAGACACGCAGCCTCTGCTACGTCGACGACCTTATCGAGGGGTTGAATCGTCTCCTCCATTCGGAGTACACGATGCCCGTGAACCTCGGCAACCCCCACGAGGTCACGATGCTGGAACTCGCGGAACTGGTGCGCGAGATCTGCTCGAGCGCGTCGGTCATCGAGTTGCAACCGCTCCCGGTGGACGATCCGAAGCGCCGCTGCCCTGACGTGACGGTGGCGATCCGCGAACTCGACTGGCACGCTCAGATACCGCTCGAGGAAGGGCTCAGCCGCACGGTTGCCTGGTGGCGCAACGGTCGCGTGGCGGACTGACGGTCTAGCTGCTTCCGGAGGCGGTGGGGGCTGCGGGTTTGCGGGCGATCGTCACGGCATCGAACGCGATGGTCAGTGGGTAACCGGTGACCGCCTTGACCTTGTTGAGCGCCCGTCCCCTCGGTCCCCGGCCGGCGTTGTAGGACTTGCCCGGATAGAACGCGAGGGGTCGCGGTTCCAGGCTCTCGTACAGCGACAACTCCACGGTGAGCCCCGCGTCATCGCAGAGCGCTCGCATGCCCTCCGGATAGATGCGCCAGCAGTCGATCGGCGCCTCGTGATATGGCCAGCTGACGGGATTGACCGTCAGCACGAGCCCACCGGGTTTGCAGACCCGCGCGAGCTCGCGGAGCCAGACCCACGGTTTGCGGACATGCTCGATCACCTGCCCCGAGACGACGATGTCGAACGTCCCGTCCGGCGCCTCGATCTCGTACTCCGACGTCATCCGATACGTGAGCTCGCTCCCGCTGCCGGTTCCCCAGAGACGACCGCCCTGGGCGTTCACCTCCGAAGCGAGATCGGCTGTGGACCATGTCACCGACGCGGTGACCTCCCGCTGGTACGTCGACGGGTCGCCGTCAGGGCCGATCTCGAGCACGTGGCTGCCCGCCGTGAACAGCGGCGCGAGGTAGCGACGGAACAGAAGCACGCTGTTCAGGTGCATGCGCGCTCTCGTTCGGTCGTGTGCGCGTCATGTGACACGTCCCCCCGCTTGCGCGCGAGCACCGCGGCATACACGCGTCGATACGCATCCACGAACCCTTGCGGCGTGTAGTTGGCCTCATATCGCTCGCGCGCAGCGATGCCCATCCTGGCCCGACCTTCATCGTCCGCGAGGACGGCGGCGATCGCATTCGCCAATTCGGCAGAGTCGCCGGGAGGAACGAGGCGCCCAGTCACCTCGTCGACCACTTGCTCAGGGATACCTGCGACGCGTGTCGCGACAACGGGGCGACTCGCGGCCATGGCATCGATGATGACGATCGGCATGTCCTCGTGACTGATCGACGGCAGCACGATGATGTCGGCGGCCGCGTACAGCGACCATCGATCCTCTCGATGACCAAGGAACTGCACGCATGCGCCGATGTTCAGGGCTTCGGCGCGCTGGCGTAGCCCTTCCTTCTCCGGCCCATCGCCCGCGATCAGCACGAGCACGCGGTCGCGGATCCCGGGGGGGAGCAACGGTATGGCGTCGAGCAAAACCGCGTGTCCCTTCCGTTGCTCGAGCCGCGCCATGACCAGGAGGACAAGGCGATCCTTCGGGATACCGAGCGCATGTCTCGCGCTTTCGCGCGATCCGCCGTCGCCCGCCGCCGCGGCATTCGGAATCACCGTGTGCTGCGCGGGAGGCAATCGCAGCACCGACTCGAGCGCGCTCGACGCAATCCTCGACGCTGTGACAAAGACATCCACGGATCGGACGACCATGCGATCAATCGGATAGTCAAGCACGCGACTCGGACGCTCGTACGGCACCGCGATGTTGTTCACCACGTATACGACTGCCGGAACGCTTGCGAGGCGGGCCGCGATCGCGGCCGCGCTGCACGATATCGCGCCGGGATATCCACCGTTGTTGATGTGCACGACGTCTGGCCGTTCGGCACGAAACGCCTTGTAGAAGCGACCGATATCCCACGCCATGCAGAGCTGGCGGAGCGGCAGGAGCGAGATGCCTCCGCGGATCACCCTTGCCGTGCGCGGTGTGCGACCGCGTGTGAGCGCCTGCTTGAGATCGGCGGGATCCGGGAGGCGGAGGCGCGTTGCCCGGACTCGCGAGCTTACCTGCGCGCGCAGGCCGGTCTCGTAGTCACGTCCCGCGCGGTACGTGAAGGTCGGCTCGATATCCGTGCTCGCGAAGGCGGCTTCGACGTGAAGGAGAAGGACAACCTCGCTACCGCCGAACCAGTAACAGTCGGTGTGGTAATGGACGCGCACGGAGGGCCCCAGCTTCAGGCCAGTGGGCGCAGCACGAAGTGGGTGAGATGCGCGGGGCGCGGCGATGGACGCTTGTAGCTGCTCAGCCCGGTCCGGATGATTCGGTACGACCACTTGGTCTGCGCGAACACCGACCGCCACTGGTTGAACGAGTACGCGACGTCACCGAGATACGGGTCGTAGAGGATGCCGCTGCTCGCAATGGACGGTGACCACGCGACGTAATTGCCACGTATGGACTGCACCGTGATCCCGAGGCCGACTCGCGCCATCTTGTACAGGTATCGCGCGGTGTCGAGTGGAGTCTCATTGAGGAGCACCATCGCACCGTTCGGCTTGACGACCCGATGGCACTCTTCGAGGACGTCCGCCATTCGTGGCGCATGGTGGAGCGCGGAGCTCGCAACGATGAGATCGTAGGTCCCGTCTGCAACGAGCAACGGCGCAAAGAGCGCGCGAATCGGGTGGATCTTCGATGCAATGCCATCCATGCGTGCAACGACGCCGGGCAGCATGACATCGAGGTTGCTTCGGCTCGAGTCGAGAGCATCAATGGTGGCGATCTCATCGAATCGGGACAGATACGCAGAGAGCCAACCCGTCCCTGCGGCGAGGTCAAGCACGCGAAGTTCGCGACCGCGCATGAGCGCGCGCCACGGAACAAATTCCAGCGCATCAAGGAAATTCCACTCGTGTGTCACGGCGTGGACCTGCTTTGCGGGATCAGTCCACACGTCCGCATGTTGCGGGTAGAAGCGTGCGATGGAGGTTTCCCAGCTGCTCGCTTCCGTGTCCGCTTGTTGCGCTATCCAGTCATCCACCGATCGGTCGGTCCTCCGTCGAGCCGGCGACGGGATACGTACTGTACCCGTTCATTTTCAGGTTAGCATTCGACGCAATGGCCGCACCCGCCATCTTCGTTCACGACGCTGGCGAATACCGGCTCACCGATCCCGGCACCGTGGTGGCACTCACCGCGACCGCGTTTGAGGCATGCCGCCGAGACGGACTCTCGCCATCGGTGCTTGACGACCACACCAGTCAGCCGGAACTGTGCCGCGAGCCCGTTCCCTATCAGCGCTGGCTCATCGACTGGCTCGAGCGTCTCGACGCCGCGTGTCATCTCGACGGCGTTGCGCGGTCGTGCGCGCAGATGATCGTGCCGTCGGTGGACTCACTCGTGGTGAGCGCGCGGATGCTTGCCGGCGCTGTCGACGCGTTGACGCCGAGCGCAATCACCTATGTCGGCAAGGTTGGTCCTGTCGAGACCACCGGCTATCACAACGGTCACCTGCAGTTCTGGCCGAGTCTCGGTGACGTGCCACTCGCCGCCCGGCTCCTCCCCTTGATCGCAGCAGCCCGATCACTTCCGTTCACTGCGCAGCATGTCGACACACAAGTGGTCACAGCTGGTGCAGCCGTGTCGCTGCGCGCGCGGCTTCGGCGCGAGCTCTCTCGCTCGCTCGGTCCGTATCGTCGTGTGTACCGCGAACACATCGTTCGCCCGCACGCCTCCACAACGCTGATGCTGTGGTACGCGGGATACGGAGCAGAGCACTTTGCGACGGACGAGCGGGCCTCCGGCCGCGAAACGGTCTTCATCACTCGTGGCGGCGCGTCAACCCGCGTCATCGATCCGGGGATCCCACCGCGTCATGCGCCAGGCCGGCGCCTCGATCTGACGGTCCGTGCGGTGACCGCGCTGCCGCCGGCGGCGCGTCCGATTCTCGCCGAGCTCGATGCCTGGGCGGGTGTCGCCGGCGCCTCCGCCATTCTCGAGACGAGGCTGGCGGTGTTCCTGCGCGGCATCTGCGTGGCGGTCGCGGTCGCGGCGCGACGCGCGCGGCGTGAGATCTCGCGATTCCACATCGACCGTCTTGCTGCGGCGAACCCGAGCTCACTGGAGGAGTTCACGTTCCTGATTGCCGCGAAGACTCAGGGCATCTCTCGGGTGCTCGTGCAACACGGTGATCATCTGCTCTCGTATGGATCGTGGCTGATCACGCAGACCGTGGACTTCGACGAGTTCGCTGCGAGCGACCCGACTATGGCGGAGGAGCTCGGAGCGGCTGCGGCAAAGCTCGGCGTCGTCGCGCCGCGTGTGACGTATTACGCGCCTCGCATCGCATCGCTGCATGGGGCCGCGTCAACACAGACAGAGCGTGCGGGCGCCGTCTGCTACGTGCCGTCATTCCTCCTTGGCGACTCGAGCTACGTCGGTGGCTGCAACTTTGACGACGCCTGGTATTACCGCTGGCATCTTCGCGTGCTTGACCTCATGGCTTCCCGACCGGACGTGCAGTTCATGTGGAAGGGGCTCCCGTCGAGCGATCAGGCCGTCGATCCAATTCCGGCGGTCATCGCGGTGCGAGCGCTTGCGAATGTCGTGTATGAGAGCCGTCCGTTCATGGAGATGGTTGGCGGGGTTGGGCGTGTCTTCACCGACTACCCGAGCACCGCGCTGTACGAGACCGCACATCTCGGAAAGCCGATCCTGGCACTGACGTTTCCGCGCTTCTGCGTGGTCAGGCCTGCAGCCGCTGCCCAGTTCGCGCAGGTGCTTCGCCCGTGCGACACCGAGGAGGAGGCACTCGCGAACATCGAGCGCTTCCTCGACGCGGATCCCGGCGACTGGACACTGCCGATGGCTCGGGTGGCTATTCCTTGACCACTCGCAGGATGAACGTCAACTCGTCAAGCGGGAGCACCGACGAGACGTGTTGCTCGTAGCGTTCCGGCCATCGATTCGCGGCGCGAGCCAGTAGGCCACGCGCGCCGGTTGACGGGAATCGCTCGTTGAATGTCACACGCTCTATCGAGAAGCGCGCCGTCGAATAGTGGTATTGCTGGAAGAACACGTGGTTCGGGTCGAAGTATCCGAGCGAGTCCACCGCAAACGCGTGCCGGTGCGTCGGGTCGACGGCAGCCCAGCGCGAGCGGAAGTACGGCACATCGATCCGCACAAGGCAATGCGGCTTCCCGATGCGGTGAATCTCCTCGAGCGTGGTGACGACGTTGGCCAGGTGCTCGAGCACGTTGTCGAGGTAGATCTCGTCGGCGCTTGAGGTTTCGAACGGATACGGAACGACGTCGAGATCATGGATGACGTCCGCGCCCGACGCAGGGTTGATATCGACCCCAGTCGCACCGGGCCGCTTCTTGGAGCCGCAGCCGAGATCGAGGATCATTCGCCCCGACCGTACGGCACGGCCGAGTTGCCATGATGGCTCGCGATGTGAGTGGCGGTGTGAGCGGCGCGCGTCGGCGTCCCGGCGGCGCCGAGAGGATCCGGATCGGCGTCTACAGCCATGCGTCCCGCATCGGGGGCGCGGAGACCTACGTCAGGGACGTGGTCCGTGGGATCGACACCGACACCTTCGAGGTGCACGTCTTCGTGCCTCCGTGGCGCGAGTTCATTGATTTCCTGGGTATTCGTGAGCGGCGGGATCTGCAGTTGCACGTGGTGAGGATAGTCGAGCCTGCGACCGCCTTTCCCGGGGCGAGATCGCGCGAGCCCACTGATCGTCCGCAGCCCAGCTTCGGCACGGAGTCGCACCCTTCGCGGATTCGTCGCCTCGCGCTCGGGCTGCGCCTGCCGCCGTCGGCGCTGCGTGTGGGGCACGACACGCTTCGCTACGCAAGCCTCCCGGTGAACCGTCCTCGCCTCGAAACCGCCTTCAGGCCGTACGACCTTGACGTCCTCCATGCCATCAACGGCGGCTACCCGGGTGCGACCAGTGCGCTGGCTGCGATACTCGCCGGTGCACGTTGCGCCCGAAGCTGCGTGATGACGGTCTGCAGCACCGCGATGCCCCGCAGCATCCTCGCGCCGGTGGAGCGGCGCGTCGACGGCCGTCTCTCGCGCGCGCTCGACGCGCTCGTCGTGCCGGCGGAGCGACCGGCCGGCGCACTCGTCGCCCGCGGCTTCCCGCGTTCGATGATGGAGATCATTCCGTGGGGAGCGCGCTCGATTCCCTACGGCGTCGATCCAGGCGCCCGTGAACGGCTCGGACTGCCTGCCATCGATCCCGTCATCGTCTGCCTGGCCAACTTCACGCCGACCAAAGGTCAGGCGGTGATCATCGACGCGATGCCGCAGCTTGCTGTGCAGTTCCCGAATGTCCGCGCGATCCTTGCCGGCGACGGACCGGAGCTGTCCGCCCTGAAAGCCCGCGCCGAGGCGCTTGGCGTGGCGGGCCGGGTGGAGTTCCCCGGATCGGTGCGCGTCCCGTGGGATCTGCTCCGCGCGGCCGACGTCTTCGTGCTCGCTTCGGAGATCGAAGGACTCCCGTTAGTGGTGCTGGAGGCGATGAGCCAGGGCGTTCCGGTGGTGGCAACCGATGTCGGCGGCATGCCCGAGGCGGTGATCGACGACGAGACGGGGTACCTCGTCCCGCCCGGCGACGTCGGTGCGCTGACGACATCGATCGCGCGAATCCTCGGCGACGCGACGATTGCGGCACGGATGCGCAACGCGGCGCTGGCACGGTTCGAGCAACGTTTCACGATGGAACGAATGCTCGAGGCGCACCGCGATCTGTATCTCCGCCTCGGAGAGGGCGTCGGAACCCCTGACCACGCGGGTGCTCACCGCCGCTAGCGCTTGGGCGACACCTCGGGAATGCCCATCGCATACGCGGCAGCGGTCGCGGTGAGTCCAGTGACAAAATCCGTTGGCACGTATGGCAGGAATGTCTGCAGGCGTGCGATGTCGAGGACGATGTCACGCACGTCGAACGAGCGCTCGCGTTGGTGGTCGATCAGCGGCTCCCTGCCGACGGCGTTGCTGATCGTCCTTGCGACGTCCAGGACGCTCATCCCGATTCCCGAAGCGACGTTGACCGTTCCGGTGTCGATGCGATCGATGACGACGCGGCTGACGACGCCGGCAACGTCCTCGACGAAGACGTAGTCCCGTAAGGCGGATCCGTCGCCAAAGACCTTGATCGGCTCTCCACGGTTGATGCGGTGCAGGAAGATCGCAACTGCACCTTGATCTCCTCCGTGCGCTTGATGCGGACCGTAGACGTTGGAGCAGCGGAGAATCTGCAGCAGCGATCCGGATCGCCGAGCTGCCATCTGCGCGTAGATCTCCGCCGAAAGGTGGGAAGCGCCATACGGTGAGATCGGTCGCGCTGCATCGTCCTCGCTGACGGGAAGCCGCAGAGGGTTACCGTATACGGCTCCGCCTGATGACATGTACGTGAGCGCGATGTGCGGTCGCTCACGAAGCGCCTCGGTGACGGCGAGGAGCGGCAGCAACATCGCCATTGCCGCTACCGAAGGCTGCGCTGCTGCGGTAGGCGGTGAGTGCCCACCCACCGCGAAGACGACATGATCGACGTCACGCAACGCATCGTCAAGGAGCTCGGCGTTGCCCGCGTCGCCGACGATGATGTGCGCGCCGGCACGTAGCCCGGCACCGGATCGCCACGTGTGCGAGCGTGTCAACCCTTTGACCTTGCGCCCGTCGGCGAGGAGCCTCTGGCCGATCGCGGATCCCAGGAAGCCCCATCCGATGACCAGGACACTCGCGCTGACGAGTTCCGACCCTGTCATCGCCGTGAGTATAGCGGGGCTGCGATGCGCGCCTCACGACACCGCGAGGATGGTCGCATCATCGTCGCTGAAGACGATTCTGCCGAGTTCCAGGAGCGCAGGGTCGGCATTGTGGTGCAGGCGGTCGATGAAGAGGTAGCGAACACCGTATTGCTGCGTCAGGATATGCAGCGCCGCCGCATCGGCCTCATTGAACACGGCATCGTTGAGTCGTGTCCGGTATTGGAAGGCCGCGAACGCAGGAGTTTCCGGCGGGTAGTTCAGCCCATACGCAACAGGGTTATACGGTTCAACGAAGACCTCCCGCTCGGAGAACGCTGAGTAGTAGTAGTAACGGCCATTCGTCTCGGCGGGGTCGATCCAGTGGTTGCTCACTGCGATCACGGTGCTGGTGGGCGTGTTGTCGCGCAGCCAGTCGAGCGCAAGCAACAGCCCTGGCGTCAACCCACGGACGACTTGAGGATCCGGCTCGGTCACCGTGATCGGTTCGCCGTCGAGGACTCGCTTTGCAGTGGGTGCCAGCTGGATCGGCGACGCCAGTGCGCTGACCGCAAGCAACGGAATGAGTGCGATGGCGATGAGGCCAGCGACGGGCGCGTGGCGCCTCCTGACCACGAACGATGCGAGCAGGACGAAGAGCACGGCCGCGGCCGCGATGGCGGCGTACCGCAACAGCAGCCCCGCGGGATGCGCGAGCGAAGGTGAGGTGATGACGACGCCGGCCATGACGAATGCGATCCAGGCGACAAACGCGCCGAGGGCAGCGCGCCTCGAAATCGGAATGTCCGTGCCGAGATCCAGCCATGCACGACGCAAACCCTCCGCCGCGACAACCGCCCCAGCCGCGTATCCCGTGTCAAGGAAGTAGAGCTCGCTGTCTCCGACCTGGTGAGCCACGTTGGCGATGAGAACGCCGGCCGCGACGAAACAGAGCAGCAGCGCGACGTTCTGGACTTCGGCCCGATGCCGGCGCCGGAGCAGGTACAACGCACCGGCGAGCGGAAGAAGGATGGCGGCCAGGCTGATGGCGTAACCGATGAGACGAGCGACATCGCGGAGTGCATGACTCGAGACGTGACCGGCAACGACCTCCGGCACTGTGCCGGACAGCAGCGCAAACGGCTGAATCACCGTTCCAGGGACGCCTCCCCCGTATACGACGAGGAAGGTGAGAACGAAGACAACCGCACCAAGGACAACCGCGACGATGGCGTTCGCGGGAAGCTTGCGGCGGCGCCAGAGTTCGAGCACGCCATAGAGCCCTGTGCCGGCGATGACGACCGGGAGAATCGTCGCCTTCGCACCGGATGCTCCGATCATGAGGAGCGCGATCAGGGTCCACGCCGAAACAGCCCCTGTGGAGCGCCACGAGGTATCACGAAGCCGTTCTGTCAGCAGGTACAGCAAAGCGAACAGAAACATCAATCCGAACGCAAATGTCCAGCTCGCCCAGAGGTGGAAGTTGAACGCGTCGAAGAACGGAGTCGGTCCGTCGATGTCCTTGGTCAGATCGAGTGGTCCGAGCAGGAACACCACGACAATCGCAAGAACGCCCGTCCAGGAGGAGCGTCCGACGAGCCGGCCCAGCAGCATGAGCTGGCAACCCACGACAAGCAACGTCGGCATGAAGTCGAGCCTGAAAGCGATCGTCGGTATCGCCACACCGGTCACCTGGCTGATAGCCGCCATGTGATCGAAGACAAACCACTCGTAGTGCAGCGGGAATCCGGACAGACCGGGACTTGTTGCCGGCCAGTGGTTCATGGCTTCCGCAATCAAACCGACGAAGTGGGCGAAGTCCGGAAAGTACTGGACGGGCTGCGTCGTTGACGGGAGTGGTGCCTGCGGAATGAAGGCAAATGCGAGGTATCCGATGCCGAGTGTCATCGCTGCAGCCGCTGCCCAGATGAGTCGCCCTGACATCGGTTCTTCGCTCGTGTCGCTACGCGGCGGCGGTGAACGGCGCCAGAGCAGGAATGCGCACGGCACTGCGACGACAATCGGGTAGACGACAAACAGGCCGCGCACGCCGATTGCGGCTGTGGCGCTGAACGCGAGGATCTCGAGCGTTTGACCGATAGGCCACCCGAGCCCGATCGTCAGCAGGGGCCCAAGCCGCCGTCCCCGCACCGCCCACAACAATGCCGCTCCTGGGATGCCGACGAAAGCGAGCTCGTAAGCGATGAACTTGGCGACGTCGGCCACGTCGACGCCCGATACCAGCCAGATCACCAGGACCACCGCGGCAACGAATGATGCTGGCGCGATCCCGCTGCGTGGCATCGGGGAAGTATCGCGAATGCATCGCGTTTCCGCTATCGTGCGCGCGATGAGTTCAACCTTCGACCTTGCGGGATTGAATATCGGACTCACCGGCGGCGGCGGGCATCTCGGATCCGTCATGGCGCTCGGCCTTGCGCAAGCGGGCGCGCGAGTGGTCATCACAGGACGTCACGTCGAACCGTTGGAAGCGGTCTCGGCGCGAGCGCTCGCAGCGAAATATGCCGGGTCTGTCGTTGTTGCGGTCGCAGATGTTGCCAACGCGGCGGACACCGAGCGCGTCCTTGACATCGTGGCCGAGCCGGCGGGACGAGTGGACGGCTGGGTGAACAATGCATACGGAGGCGCCGGCGGACTCCTCGGCACGCTGTCGCGGTCCGATGTCGAGTCATCCATCGCATCGGCTTTGACGGACGTGATCATGGCGAGCGAGCAGGTCGCCAACCGTATGAAGACGCAGGGAAGTAGCGGAGCGATCGTGAATATCGCGTCGATGTACGGAATCGTCTCGCCGCAACCGTCGACGTACGAACACTTCCCAGCCTTCCACAACCCGGTTGCATACGGTGCGTCCAAAGCCGGCGTGTTGCAGTTCACGCGCTATGCGGCCTGCCATCTCGCGCCGCACAACATTCGCGTCAACGCGATCTCTCCTGGACCGTTCCCGTCGGAGACCACCCAGACGAACGAAGCATTCGTCGCCGAGCTGGCTCGCAGAGTCCCCCTCGGCCGCATCGGTGAGCCCGAAGACCTTGTGGGACCGCTCGTCTTCCTGCTGTCAAGCGCATCCGGCTTCATCACCGGTCACAACCTCGTGGTCGACGGCGGCTGGACTGCCTGGTGAGCAACGCGCCCGGTGACGCGAGGCTCGGCCTCGGCAGTGTCCAGTGGGGTCAGCACTACGGCATCGCGAACACGGCCGGTCAGCCATCGTCCGACGACGTTGCCCGGATCATCCGCATTGCCGGCGACGCCGGCGTTCGCACGATTGACACGGCGCGCGACTACGGGACGAGCGAGGCGCTCATCGGCGAGCTCGTCCCTCGCGAAGGGTGGCGCATCGTGACGAAGCTCACGGCACAGCTCCCCGCGTCCTCGTCCGATGACGCTGTGTCCGCCGCGTCAGCCAGCGTGGCGGCGAGCCTGGCTGCGTTGCGAGAGACGGCGCTCGATACGCTGCTGCTGCATCGCCTCGAACACATGACAAATTGGGACGGCGCTGTGTGGCGAGCATTGCTCGCATTGCGAGATGGCGGTCATGTTCACCATCTGGGCATCTCGGCGCTGGGTCCGGACGAAGCATGGCTGGCGCTCGGGCTCCAGGATGTTGACGTGATCCAAGTCGCGAGCAATCTCTTCGACCAGCGCCTCGCTCGCGGTGGGTTCTTCGAAGCCGCGCGTGCAGCGGGGAAAGAGGTGTTTGTCCGCAGCGTCTTTCTGCAGGGCGTCGCCCATCTGTATGCCGAGCAGGTTCCGAGCCACCTGGCCGAGCTCCGTGAGCCGCTCACGCAGGTCAGGGAGTTCGCGGCAACCCGCGGGTGGGAATCGTTTGCGCCCTTCCTCGCCTTCGCGTACGGCATCCCTGGGGCCCGCGTGTTGGTCGGTGCCGAATCCGTTGCGCAAGTCCGGGAGTGCCTCGCCGAGTGGCGCCTCGCTCCGGAGCGCTCGGAAGCGGTGCGAGAGCTTGCCGCACAAATACCCGCGATGCCCGATCGCGTGCTCAACCCGTGGCAGTGGTGACCGTGGCGTTTGGGCGCAGCAGGAGTAACGCAATCACCGCCCACACCAGACCGGTCACGGCGCAGCGGACGAGCGTGGCGACGATGTCGAAATGGCCGGCATGCAGTCCGCTCACGCCCCTGTCGAGCACGATGGTCAGCGCCGCAGCCACCACGAGTACGAGCGACATCTTCACGTAGAGCGACCAACGCTGCCGGCCCCTTTCCCAGATGTACGGCGCCGCAGTCTCGAAGATCACCACGACCACAAGGAACTGGACCCAGACGTCGTTGATGGCGACCGCCTGCGCCCCCCAGCCGGCTCGAAGCACGACCACGTTGGCGACGACATTGACCAGAAGTGCCACTGCCCAGATCGAGAGGTGCCGCTTCTGGCGGTTGAAGCGCTTCGAGTCGAGCACCAGGGATGGAACGGTGGCGATCGGGAGCAGCAGGATCGTCAACGCGAGGATGTCGAACAAGCGGATGGACGGGGCAAAGCTCGGAAGAAACGCCATCACCACCGGGGCGAATCCGGCCTGGCCGAGCCCCGTCACCGCCGCGGCGATCAGCGCCATCGCTACCGTGATGCGCTCCGCGTGGCGGGTCCACACCGGCCCGGCGGCGCCGCGGCCAAGCTCGCGCCAGATGGTGGGCAACAGCACCGCCTGGATGCCACCGATGGCGCTCGTGGCCACAGCGATTGGGGCCGCCGCGAACGTGTACAGCCCAAGGACGAAGGACGACGAGGCGATCGCGACAGACGAGCTGCCGACGAGGCGGTAAGCCCAGTAGACCTCCGCCAGCAGTCCGAGGGGGAATCCGACCCGGATATAAGGATGCGCCGCCTTGGTATCAAAGGATGGGCGGAGCTGCAGCGGCGGGCGAAAGATGAAGTACAGGGCGGCTGAGACGATCGAGTTGATCGTCGGAGCGATGAATATCCCGGCGGTCCCGATCGTCGCCACGAGGACCACGAGGAGGATCGGCCCGAGGACTGCCTGCGCGACGGCCACCTTGCCCACGACGTCGAACCGAGACCGCGACGACCACAGCGTCGAGAGGAAGCTGCTGCCGCTCGACGCGATGACTGCAACCGGAGCGAGGAACAGTCCGAGCTGCACGGCGCCTGACGAAACGAAGAATCCAACGACCACGAGGGCGATTCCCGGCACTGCCGAGACGACCATCTCGAACGACACGCCGACGTTCTGGGCATGTCGCGCCTCATCGGGCTCACCGTGCGCGAGGTGGTCGATGACGGACCGGATCGAGCCCTCGAAGACGCCGCTTCGCACCAGGGTCGCGTAGAGGTAGATCAGCAGCACGAACTGCCCATCGCCGTAGCGGGCCGGCCCAAGCCAGTGCGCGGCGAGGAACCCGGCGCCGACGGCGAGCACAGAGCCGATCAGCGACGCGCCGGACAGCCCCGATGCTGACCGGAGAATTCGCCGCAAGCCGAGACTCTCGATCGGGTCCGGCACCCCGGCCTCGACGGGAAGCTGGTCTGAGGTCACCAACGCCGGTGGCGAACGGCGTCGCCCATCCTGACCGCCATGGACGGTGATGCCAGGATGCCTGCCGCCTCCATGGCGATGCGTGGCGACCCGCGCATGGATGCCAGCGCGGCGCCTCTCGCCTTCCAGGGTCGATGCGCGCGAGCGTGCGCATACGCCGACGCCAGCGCGCGCCGGCTTCGCATCCACTGCAGCGATTCGCGCGCCGCCGCCCGCTGCTGGTCATCGCCGGCTTCCTCCACCGCGCGCTCCAGCACCCGGGCGTACGTGTCGAAGATGTCCGTCCGGTGGCTGAGCCCACTCGACTCGACGCGATAGAGGAGCGTCGGTGCCGTGGCGCCGTGCACGCGGAGCCCTGCTCTGATCATGCGAATCCAGAGGTCCCAGTCCTCCGCGCCGGAGACGCCGTCCCGGAAGCCACCGGCCTCGTCATACGCGGCCCGTGGAAACAGTGCGCCGATCGAGACAAAGTTGTGCCGCAGGACGTCGAGCATCTGCTGATCGGGTGGCGGAATCGGAAAGTGGTCGCGCTGGGTCTCGTCACGGATGCCCTCGCCCGGATGCCACCGGAGCGCGTCGGCGCAGACGATGCCTCCGAACCGGGCGTGCAGTCCCGCGAGCGATTCGAGATGATCAGGAAGCCAGACGTCGTCGGCGTCGAGGAGCGCAAGCAGTGGCGTATCGGTGAGAGCGATCGCAGCGCGTCGCGCAGCGGCGGGGCCCGAGTTTCGCTCGAGGGTGACGACAACCACGGGCAGCAGGCCTTCCCAACGCCTGGCGAGCGCTCCGGTCTCGTCGTCGGAATGATCGTCGCCGACCACCACGGCCGCGGGGAGCACGGTCTGCCCCGCCACCGATGCCAGGGTGGCACCGAGCGTCCGCGCCGAGTTGTACGCCGGGATCACGACGGCGATGCCACCGGCGCCAGGCTGCCCTTGCGGCTCCGTCGTCATCGGGCCAAGGGTACCCGCAGGAATCCGCCGTGGGTTGCGACCGCGCTCTCTATGATCTCGACTCGTGAGCGCCCATAGATACGGCAACACGGAGTTCCGCATCGGCGACCGGCCCGTCGGACCCGGTCACCCGTGCTACGTCATCGCTGAAGCCGGGTCGAACCACAACCGCGATCTCGATACCGCGTTCCGGCTCATCGATACCGCTGCCGAGGCGGGTGCCGATGCGGTGAAGTTCCAGACATACACGGCCGAAGGCCTCTACTCGCGCCGGACGCCCGACATGAGCTACCTCAAGGACCAGGGACTTGTCGGCGAGCGCGAGTCGGTCTGGGATCTCATCAAGCGGGTTGAGATCCCGTGGGAATGGCACGCCGCCCTGGCCGCGCACGCCACGAAAGCCGGCATCCAGTTCTTCTCGACCCCCTTCCAGGAGGAGGCGGTTGACCTCCTCGAGGGCATCGGCGTCCCCGCATTCAAGATCGCGTCGTACGAGATCAACCATCTGCCGCTCATCGAGCGGGCGGCTCGAACGGGCAAACCGCTGCTCATCTCGACCGGGATGGCATCACTGGGTGACATCGAACGCGCCCTCGACACCGCCGTTGCGGCCGGGGCTCGTGACCTGCTGGTCATGCATTGCGCGGTCAATTACCCGCCTCGTTTCGAAGACCTCAATCTGCGCGCGATCACGACGCTTCAGGCGGCGTTCCGCATACCGATCGGCTGGTCCGATCACACGCCCAGACACACTGCCGATGTGGTCGCTGTCGCGCTCGGTGCCTGCGCCGTGGAGAAGCACTTCACGCTGAGCAGGGACCAGGAGGGTCCGGACCACCCGTTCGCGCTCGAGCCGGATGAGCTGGCCGCGATGGTCACGGCAATCCGCGAAGCAGAGGCGTCGCTCGGGTCGAGCGTGAAACGCGTCACCGAAGCCGAGGCCGAGATGTTCCGCCTCGGACGCCGCAGCATCGTCGCGAGCCGCGAAGTCGCCGCAGGTGTCGCGCTCACGCGGGAGGATCTTGCGATCAAACGCCCGGGCTTCGGCATCCCCGTCCATGACCTCGACCAGGTGGTCGGCCGCCACACCGCACGTGCCCTGGAAGAGGACGAGGTACTCAGGTGGGACGACCTCGTTCGTTGACACCCGGACGCGACGGACGTCTCGTGACGTTGCGAGCGGCGCGCGATGACGACATAGCCCTCATCCAGGAGTGGCGCAATGACGCAGACGCGGTTCGCGTCAGCGCGACCGCACGTCCCGTCTCCAACGTCGAGCATGCCCGCTGGTTCGCCACGGTGCTCAGCGATCCGGACAGGCATCTCTGGATTGCGGAGGACCACGGCGTCCCCGTCGGACAGGTGCGCGTCGATATTGATGGCGATGCCGGCGTCTTCTCGATCGCGGTTGCGCCTGGCAAACGTGGCCGGGGCATCGGACAGGCGATGCTCCGCGGCGCGCTGACGGAAGTCGTGCGGGAGCGTCTGGCGACGAGGGTGACGGCCCTCGCGCGCGAGGACAACGCGGCGTCGATTCGCGCTTTCGAGCAGGTGGGCTTCACGCGCCGAGGCCTGACCGATGACGGCTTCGTGGTGCTCGAGTTGGCGCTCGGCTAGGAACCCTGCGCCGCATCGCGCTGGGCACGGTAGCGCTCGTCTCGCGCGGGCAGTGCGCTCTGGTCGTGCAGCGCGGCATCGGACTCGAAGTACGCGACGACCGCCGCGAAATTCGGTGGAGGTGTGGCGGGCAGCGCCGTCAGGATCCTCCTGATACGGTCAAGATCGGCAGGAACATCGACCGTCAGACGAATGGATGAGAGGTCGCGATCGTTGGCCATGTTGGCGACGCGGTAGTTCTCGTGATGCTCGCGAAGGAGCGCCGTCACGTGCTCGCGGTGGTAGTCCATAACCGCCTCGGCATCGAGCCGTCGCAGCGTTTCGATGGTGAGCACCTCGAGGTCGTATCCCTGCGGATACGTCGGGGGCAACTCGTTGCTCGCATAGTCGGCTTCTGCCGACGCGCGCAGGCGCACGAGGCGATCGATGAGTTCGGGATCGACGAGCGGGCTGTCCGACGTCACCCGCACCACCACATCCGCGCCGTGCTCTTCCGCGGCGAGCAGATAGCGGCTGAGGACATCGCTGACGGAGCCGCGCGTCAGGAGCGCCCCGCACGCGGCGGCGAGGTCCGCGACTGCGTCGTCAGCCGCCTCCACAGTCGTCGCAACCACAACAGCATCAAGAGTCTCCGCGAGTGCCGCGCGCGTGATGACGTGCTCAAGCATCGGCTTCCCACACAGGTCTGCGAGCACCTTGCGCGGAAAGCGCGTGGAACCGACGCGTGCCTGAATGACCGCAAGAGTTCGCGGACCGGAGATCACGCAGCGTCGACCTGCGCAAGGCGGCGGATCGCATCGGCGACGCGCTGCGCGCCACGTCCGTCGATGAGCGCGCGTCCATGCTCGGCCATGGCATCGCACCGCGACGGGTCGTCGAGCAGGTGCAGGCACTCGGTGGCCAGATCGCCGGCGTCTGCCACGACGGCGCACCCTGCACCGGCCAATGCCGCGGCCTGCGCGGATTGATTGGCAACCGCATCGTTGATCACCGATGGGACGCCGACGCACGCTGCCTGCACTGCCGTCGTGCCGGCTGCGCCGACGTACACGGTGGATCGGGCGAGCGATTCGGCGAGACTGGCCGGCGAGACGAGCAGCCGCAGCCGGGGCTCGTTTGCGGGGATGCCATCGGCGTCGGGCCCGACAACTCTGACCACCTCGACCGTCGCGTCGCGTGCGAGCAGTTCTGTCGTCACGTGCCCCGAGATGCCGCCGATGTCCGTCGCGCCGGTCGAGACCAGCACCGTTCTTCGCGCGCGTCCATCGCGAAGCACGGTTGCGCGAGCGTCCAAGAACGACGCGCGAATCAGCGCGTACGAGGCGCCGCCGAGGAATGCATCCGTACTCGTTGGTCGGAGCCGTTCTCCGCCGGGTGAGGGATTCACGGCGAGATCGCAGTCAGCGGCGAGACCGAGGTCGTCGACGACAGTGAGCGGTGCACGATCGCGAATGCGGCGCTGGAATGCAGCGTCGAACACGTAGCCGTCGAGCACGACTCGGTCCACCGACTCCACGGCTGCAATGACCGACGCGACGCGATCCGCCGTCTCGCCTGGCGCCTCGATGACCGTATGGCCGCGACCTGCGACGCGACGCCGGAGCACTGCATCCCCCTCGGGGATGATCAGCGACACCGTGGCGTGCGCCCGCAGCGCATCTGCGAGCGCCAGCATCCGCTCGAGGTGGCCCAGTCCGACACCTGGTCCGCAATCGGGTGCGAGCAGTGCCCGCAGGGTCACGACGCTGCTGCGCCCGTCGCCGCCCAAGCCTGGATCCGCTGGAGTGCTGTGACGACGTCGTCCTGATCGGTGGAGGTCATGGTCGGGTACAGCGGCAGCGTCACCAATCGCTCGCACATCCTTTCGGCGCGGGGTGCAGTGCCGGGGACGCCGCCGCGCTCGCGGTACAGCGAGAGCAGATGCACGGCGGGATAGTGGAGCGTCGCCTCGATCCCTTCGGCGCGCAGCGCGTCGATGACGACGTCGCGCTCACAACCGAACGCGTTGGGATCGACCTCGATCACGTAGAGATGCCAGGCGCTGCGCCGTCCATCGGGCCGGGGCGGCAGCCCCACACCAGGGATGTCCGCAAGGAGTGCGTCGTACCGGTCCGCGAACTCGCTTCGCTCGGCGACGATCTCGTCAAGACGCCGCAGTTGCGACGCGCCAAGCGCCGCCTGCATCGTCGTGATTCGGTAGTTGTCGCCGAGCACCGTGACGTCGTACTTCCACAGCGCGCCGGTACGCTCGTCGGCAGTGCTGGTCATGCCGTGATTGCGCCGGCGGCGGATGGAGTCGGCGATACCAGCGTCGGCGGTCAGGCAGGCTCCTCCCTCACCCGTGGTGATCTGCTTCACGGGGTGAAAGCTCAGCGTCGTGATGTCGGCGATCGACCCCACCGGTGCGCGGTTCAGCGACCCGCCGAGTGAGTGCGCGCTGTCAGCGATCACCGGCAGCGGGCGCGGCAGCGCGGCACGGAGCGCCGGGATATCGGCGGGCAACCCTGAATAGTCGACGGTGATCACGGCCTTCGTCCGGGGCGTCACTGCGCGAGCTGCGCTCTCGGGGTCGAGGCAGCGGTCGTCACCGACGTCCGCGAAGACAGGCGTTGCGCCGAGCCGCAGCACGGCGTTTGCCGTTGCCACAAAGGTCAGCGGGGTGGTCACCACCTCGTCGCCAGGGCCGACGCCGAGCGCCGCAACGGCCACGTCGAGGGCGACGCTGCCGTTGGCAACGGCCACGGCATGGTTGACGCCACATCGAGTTTCCAGCGCACGCTCGAACGCGGCGACACCGGCCCCGCCGGTGAGGGTGCCCGAGCGAAGCGCTGCGGCCACAGCGTCGATATCGCTGTCGTCCATCCGGTGGCGGCCGTACGCGAGCGGCTCGGATCGGATGGGCGTGCCTCCGGCGATTGCCGGCAGGCTCTCGGG
>JBEKKP010000005.1:0-72869 GCA_050010655.1 Candidatus Dormibacteria bacterium | reverse complement strand
GGCGTGCAGGTCATCGTGAGCTTCTCGGTGCCGCTCTTCACGGCGATCGCCGAGGCAAGCGCTGCAGGACTCAACTACCACCCGCAGTTCGTCGTGAGCAACGTCGGCTCTGACCCGCCGACGCTGGCGGCTATCCTCACCGGTGGATCGCTCGGCAAGAAGCTTCCCGCCGGGTTGATCGGCGGGACGATCAGCGACACGTATCTGCCGATCCTCACCGACGCGACCAACCCGTGGGTCTCCCTGTTCAAGAGCATCGAGGCTACGTATGCGCCCTCGCTGCCATGGGACGGGAACGTCGAGTACGGCATGTCGGAGGCGTACACATTCGTGCAGGCGCTGAAGGCCGCGGGGCAGAACCCGACTCGCGCGAGCATCATCGCCGCTGTCCAGAACAGTCACTGGACCGATGGCCCCGGGCTCACGCCATACGCGTATTCATCGACGGACCACAACGGCTTCACCGGAGTCGAGATGGTCACCGTCGATCAGACCGGCAACGTCACCTCGCTCGGCCCGATCCAGGTCACCGATGACACTGCGACCGGTGCCATCACCACCTACAGCGGAGCCGCGTCGACGCCGCCCTCGAACGGCATCCCAAGCGACTGAACTGATGTGAGTGTGGGACCGCGAGGCGCGACTCGCGGTCCCTGCCCACCGCTCGACAAGCGCCGTCACGAGGGTGTGGGTGAGGGCGACGGAGATGGCGTGTCGATCGGTGCGCCGCCATCCGGCGTTGGGGTGTCAGTCGGTGCACCGTCATCCGGGGTTGAGGTGTCCGTCGGCGCACTGTTGTCGGCCGTCGGTGTCGCAGTCGCCGCCGGCGCCTGGTCCGAGGTCACGGTCCAGAACAGCTTGGCCGGTGCGTTCCCCTCGACACCTTGGGTGCTGTATCCAATCTTTGCGACCGTCACGCCTGGTGGAAGCCCGACAGCGCTGCAGAACGTCTGCGTCTGCCCTGGCTGGATGCTGCTGACGTCGGACGCGACGCACCCGTCGAACACGGACAGGGAGTACGCGGTGTTGGCGCCGTATGTCTGCCCGTCGGAACCGATGACCTCGACCGACGTATCGTCCTGACCGGCGCGCGACCCGTCGATAACGATAGTGCCCTCAAACCCGACCCAACGAGTGCCGTCGGGCGGCGTCGTGTTCGGGTCGTAGCCGGTTGCCGGGTCGAAGATCTTCACGAGGGTCACGTGCGCGACGTCGTCGCCGTTGTCGACCATTGACAGCGTATCCCCGAGGTTCCCGGTGGTTGGCCCTACCGCGGCGCTCGGCGTCGACTGCAAGCCGGCCGGGAGTGTGGGGAGCGATGCGAGCCCGCTCGGCGAGGTCGAACCGCAGGCGGCAATGACGAGACCGGCTGCGCCGACGCCGGCTGCGGCCAGCGCGCTCCGGGCCTTCCTGGATGGACGCGAGGTTCGTGCGATCACGGGACACTCCTTTGTCTGACTGGCGGCGTCGTGTGCGCCAACCGTGAGGAGTGCCGATCGCAGCGTGATCGCAGGTCAGGAAGTCAGGACGCGGTTCGCTGCCCGGAGTGCCTCGATGGCCACGCGGTGGGCGTCCAGTGCGGACACAATCACCGTGAGCGCGCTGTCGCGGGGCTCGGTGTCCGCGATCCCCGCTCGTGTCGCGGCCAGGTCGGCCAGGTCGGTCTGGGGGACGGGCTGTCCGATCTCGGCACGCAGGGCGCTTGCGGTGTTGAGCAGCCGGCTGCCGCCCTGGCGTCCGAGAAGCAGGAGCAGCCGGGCGACGCCTTCGAGCGCGTCGACGAGCACCCAGCGGTCCGCGCCGGGATCGATGCCATCGAGCGCCGCTTCGAGATGCGCTGACGCGGCCGCGAGGTCACGCTCGTCCATGTCGAGCCGCGCCAGCCCGAGGTGGCCGAGCGCGACGGTCGTGCGTGTGCTTGCCGCCGACCCGGCGTCGATGGCGCGCTGGGCGTTGATTCGCGACGCGTCCGGACGCTGGAGCCCACGATTCACGGCCGCGAGGCGGTACCCGACGGTGCCTTCCATCGCCCGGTGGCCGAGCGCCTCGAAGAGTTCCAGCGCCGCCTCGCCGGCGCGTCGCGCCTCCTCGAGGTCGCCGCCCTTCCACTCGGCAAGCAGGATCGCGTTCAGTGCCTGACCACGCGCGAGTGGATCCCCGCCATCGGAGGCGATCTTCAGCGCGCGATGCAGCGCGGAAAGCGCCGCCCCGACATCGCCCTCGTCGGCGAGCAGCGATCCGAGGTGGAGGAGGGTGATGCCGGTCTCGGCCTCGATGCCTGCCACGTCCAGACGGACCAGCGACTCTTCGAGGAATCGGCGCGCGGCGGTGAGGTCGTCCGTCGCCGCGGCGATGGCCCCGAGGCGGCGGAGCGCGCGGCCTTCGCCGAGCGGATCGTCAAGCTCGTGGAAGAGGTCGCGCGCCGACGCGGCGACTGCAGCGCCGCGTTCGAATTCGGTGAGCCAGTACGCGAGGTGACCGCTCCGGAGCATCGCTTCCGCGCGGAGCCGAGGCGGCGGATCCACGGCGGCGACCAGCCGGCTGAGCCACTCGAGGCCCTCGGCCGGGCGGCGTCCAAGCCAGTAGTCGGTCAGCCGTGTCGCCACATCGAGGCCTCGTTGGGCCACTCCGGGATCGCCGCCGATCGTGCACAGCTCACCGAACACCGCGCGCACATGTGGCATCTCGCGATCGAGCTCCTGCAGTACCTCGGTGCGTTGCGGCGACGCGAGCCGGGGAACGATCCAGTCCACGCGATCCAGGACGGCGCTCCGGTAGCGGTCTCGTGCGGCCGTGGCCGCGCCGGGAGCGGCCGATTCCAGTGTGTGCACGGCGACCGTCCGGAGCAACTGGCAGCGTGTCGCGCTCACCGCGCTTCGCACCTGGAGCAGGCTGGCGTCGACGAGGCGTCCGACGACCTCGTGGAGATCACCGCTGAAGCCGGGGTCCACCACTGCGGAAAGAAGGTCGGTGTCGGCATCCGACACCATCACGGCGAAGGCGAGCATCACCCGGCGCTCGTCGTCCGAGAGCGTGGCGACGCTCGTGTCGAGTGCGAGCCAGAGGCCGTCACGCCCGCCGGCGGATCGACCGGCCCACTTGCCGAGGTCTGCCTCGACGCGGCTCGTGAGCTCGCGCACGCTCAAGAGGTTGAAGTGGCGGGCGACGAGTTCGAGCGCGAGCGGCAGGCGATCCACCAGGTCGCACAGCCGATCGAAGCGGAGCTCGTCCACCGCAGGGATGGAGAAGTGGGCATTCACGAGCCGGGCCCGGTCCTGCAGGAGCGCCAGCGCGTCACCCTGGGGGAGCGGGCCGATTGGGATCAGCGCTTCATCGAGGACGCCGAGACGCTCGCGACTGGTCACCAGCAGATGGACCTGCGGGCACGCGCCAAGAAGCCGCCGCGCCAGGCTCGTGACTTCGGCCAGCCGGCGCTCGCAGCCGTCCAGCACGAGCAGGCCGTCGGCATCCCCTAACCGGTCGATGACGCCGTCTGTGGCATCCAGCGATCGTGATGCCGGTGCGACGGCGTCGAGGATGGCCGCCGCCAGCGGTTCCGTGGCGGGGAGATGTTCGACGTCGACGTACCAGACCGCGTTCGCATGATTGGCCGCCGCCTCGAGGGCCAGGCGCGTCTTACCGGCGCCCGGCGGACCGACCAGGGTGACGAGCCGGGCGCGCTGCCATGCATCGGTGAGGTCGTGCAGCTCCGTCTCGCGACCGATGAGTCGCGTGGCGGTTCCGGGCACGCGCCGCCGGGTCTGGCGATCGTCGCCGGCGTCGCTGATCGTGTCCAGCGCCGGATCCTGAGAGAGCACGGCCTGCTGCATGCGCTGGAGTGCGGGGCCGGGCTCGACGCCGAGCTCGTCGGCGAGCCTTGCCCGCGCCTCGGCGTAGACGTCGAGTGCCTCGGCCTGGCGCCCGGATCGATACAGGGCGAGCATGAGCAGCTCCCAGCGATGCTCGCGGAAGGGCTGGTCGGCGACGAGCCCTCGCGCCTGCGCGACGACGCCGTCCGCCGGCCCCACGACGAGTTGGGCTCGAAGCAACTGCTCGCGAGCGCCCTCGACGAGTTCCTCGAGGCGAGCCGCCTCGACCTCGGCTTCCGGCAGGTGATCCAGCTCTGGGAACGCCCGGCCGCGGTAGAGACCGACGGCTTCTCGGAGCACTGCGACCGCGTGGGGTGCATCGCCCGAAAGGGAGTCGCGGGCGACCTCGAGCGCGCGCTCGAATTCGCGGGCGTCGGTCATCGTGTCGAGGCAGTAGCCGTCCACGGTCGTCGTGATCGCAAGCCCCGCGGCACGAAGGCGGAGCACGTGCGTGGCGATCGTGTGTCGCGATGTCGGTGGCGGGTCCTCGCCCCACGCCGCCGCCTCGAGCGCGAACAGGGAAACGGATCGTCCGCCACCCATGGCAAGACCCGCGAGGATCCGGCGCTGTTGCCTCCCCCCGCGTGCGACGACCTCCGACCCGTCCCGGACCTCGAGCGGTCCGAGCACACAGACCCGCACCCCGCAATCCTACGTGCCGCGGGCGCGAAGGCCAGTGGCGAACGCGATCAGTGACCCATGTGATAATCCGCCCGGATGCGAGTACTGGGTCGCGCCTTCCTCGGACGGCCGCTGCCCACTTCCGCGCAGCAGCACGAACGCCTCACGAAGACCGCGGCGATCGGCGCGTTCGGGCTCGACGCACTCTCATCGGTGGCGTACGGGCCGGACGAGATCCTGTATGTGCTGTTGCTCGCGGGGTCGGCCGGGGTCGCGTTCGACATCCCGATCGCCGCGGCGATCGCACTGCTGCTCGCGATCGTCGCCTTCTCGTACCGGCAGACCATTCATGCCTACCCGAACGGCGGCGGGTCGTTCACCGTCGCGAGCAGGAATCTCGGCCGCACTGCGGGGCTTGTCGCGGCGGGCGCGCTGATGGTGGATTACCTGACCACCGTTGCGGTTTCGGTCACAGCGGGTGTCGCCGCACTCATCGCGTTCGCACCGGGCATCAACCAATATCGCGTGATCATCGACGTCGTCGCGATCGTGCTGCTCATGGTCATCAACCTCCGCGGGGTGCGCGAGGCCGGCGCCGCGTTCATCGTGCCGACGTACATCTTTGTGCTGTCACTTGGAGCGCTACTCGTGTATGCGGCAATCCGCATCGCGACCGGCCATCCTCCCGAGCATCTGCACGCACTGCCGAGCGCGACCGAAGGAGTGAGTCTCTTTCTCGTGCTCCGCGCCTTCGCGGGTGGCTGCACCGCGATGACCGGCGTGGAGGCGATCGCCAACGGTGTGCCGGCGTTCGAGCCGCCCGAGTCGCGCAACGCCGCGCGCACGCTGACGATTCTCGCGTGTCTGCTCGGCGTGCTGTTTCTCGGTGTCGCCCTGCTCGGCAAGAGCATCGGCGCGATTCCCACCGACGAGACCAACGTCATCGCGGAAATCGGTCAGGCGACGGCACCGAACAGCCCGCTCTTCTTCATCGTGCAGATCTCGTCGGCGGCCATTCTGCTGCTGGCCGCCAACACCTCGTTCAACGGGTTTCCTCGCCTCGCTGCCGTCATGTCACGTGACGACTATTTCCCGCATCAGTTCAGCCATCGCGGCTTGAAGCTCGCATTCTCGAACGGCATCATCGTGATCGGCGTGCTCGCCATTGCGCTCGTCATCGCGTTCGGCGGCAGCACGCATGCACTCATTCCGCTGTTCGCCGTTGGCGTGTTCATCTGTTTCACGCTGTCGCAGGCGGGGATGGTGGTGCACTGGCTGCACAACCACGAACGTCGATGGCACATGAAGCTCTCCATCAACGCGGTGGGAGCGGTGACGACGGGGGCCGTCGCGATCATCGTCGCGAGCACGAAGTTCCTCGAAGGCGCCTGGATCGTGCTGGTGCTCGTCCCCGCGCTGTCAATCACGTTCTGGGCAATACACATGCGCGCGCAGAACTGGCCCCGGTCCCGAAACGTCATAGCGTCGGGAAGCAGCGGGTGATCGTCCCCGTCAACGACCTCAACGCAGCGAGTGCCGCGGCGGTTGAATATGCATTGAGCATCACCACGGCGAACCGGATCACGGCAGTGCATGTGAACGTCGACGCCGAGGACGAGCGCGAGAAAACGTTGCCGGAGCGATGGAAACGATGGGCGCCGAGCGTCGAATTGCGCATCCTCCGGTCGCCGTATCGCGAGCTCATCGAACCCGTGATCACCATGATCGAGCAGTGCCACAGCGAGGGAGATCACACCGTCACGGTCGTTCTGCCCGACATACTGCCGCATGCCTGGTACCAGACCCTGCTGCACAACCAATCCGAGCTCGCGTTCAAGCTCGCGCTCCTGCATCACCCGGGCGTCGTCGTCACCTCGGTGCCATTCCAGCTCCGGGAGTGATGCGCGAACTCAATCCGGCGGCTTCTTGCGCTTGAGCTTGCGGTCGACGGACATGAAGGTTGGGCCTCGATACCGGCTGCGCGGACGCGGCCGGGTGGGCGGGAGGCGCATTCCCCAGAGGATCAGCGCGCAGATGCCGGCGCCGAGGACGAGCAGGAGGATGACGCCGGACACGCTCCGAGTGTAGGGGCGGGGTATCGTGGGCGAGACATGTCGTCCCTGGAGCGATCTTGACCGCCACCCTGCCCGCGGATCCCGTCACCGTGACGCCCGCCGCAGGCGACCGGGCAGCGATCATCCGGACCGTCGGCCTCACCAAGATCTACACAGGAACGGTGAAGGCGGTGGACAGCCTCGACCTCACCGTCTATCAGGGTGAGATCTTCGGACTGCTCGGCCCGAACGGCGCCGGCAAGACCACGACCGCGAGCATGCTCACCACGCGCACCATCCCCACGAAAGGTCAGGCATACGTGGGCGACATTGATGTCGTGGCGCACCCGGCAATCGCCAAGCAGTTGATCGGCGTGGTGCCGCAGACCAACACGCTGGACCGCGCACTCACCGTCTGGGAGAACCTGTATTTCCACGGGCTCTTCTTCGGGATGGGAGCACGCGCGTCGCGCGCCGCGGCCGACGAGATGCTCGTGCGTTTCCGGCTCACCGAGCGCGCGAAGGCGCCGGTCATGGCGCTCTCCGGCGGGCTCGCCCAGCGGCTCATGGTTGCCCGGGCGATCCTGCACAACCCGGCCGTCCTGTTCCTGGACGAGCCGACCGCCGGTCTCGATCCGCAGAGCCGGATCGCGCTCTGGGAGATCCTCGGGGAATTGCACACCGGCGGTCAGACGGTGCTCCTCACCACCCACAACATGGAAGAGGCGGACAGCCTCTGCGATCGCATCGGGATCATGGATCACGGCAAGATCCTGGCCCTCGACACCCCGGCTCGCCTCAAGGAGACGATCGGCGCCGACACCATCGTCACGATCACCGCCGACGGCGACCTTGATGCCCTTGGGGCATACCTCAGCAAGGATGTCGCCGGCGTCGAGTCGGCCGTGACCCGCAGGGGGACCGTCCAGCTTGCGGTTCGTGGCGCGGATCGGGTCCTCATCCGGACGATCGACAGCGCCGACCGGGCCGGCTTCGTGGTCCGCGACATCCAGGTCACCGAACCAAACCTCGAGACCGTGTTCATCAACCTGACCGGCAAGGAGCTTCGCGAATGACCGCAGTCGCCACGCCACCTGCCCAGGTGGCCACCACGCCCACGCTCCCGGCGCTGCGATCGTCGCTTCGCTCATCGCGCATCGCGTTCGGCGCGCTGCTGCTTCGCGACCTGGTGGTGCTGAAGAAGCGCCTGCGCGAATTCATCCCCCGGACGGTGATCCAGCCGTTCCTGCTCTGCTTCGTTTTCCTTTACGTGTTTCCGACGATCGGCCAGGGCGTCGGCGGCGGTCACGGTGCCGCCGGTGAGTCGGCGTTCGCGACGATCCTAGTGGCCGGCGTCGTCGGCCTCTCGGTGATGTTCCAGGGCATCCAGGCAGTCGCATTGCCGATGGTCCAGGAGTTCGGCTACACGAAGGAGATCGAGGATCGCGTCCTCGCGCCACTTCCGGTCTCGCTCGTTGCGATGGAGAAGGTGCTGTTCGGCGCGATCCAGGGGCTGCTCGCCGCCGCAATCGTCTTCCCGATCGCGGCAGTCGTGCACGCCGGCGGCGTGCACATCGACCTGCAGGTGCACTGGCTCGAGTTGATCACGCTCATCCCGCTCGCGTGCATCACGTGCTCGTCGCTCGGCCTGACGTTTGGCACGATCTTCGATCCGCGAACGGTGCCGCTCCTCTTCGGAATCATCATCCTGCCGCTCACATTCCTTGGCGGCACGTACTACTCGTGGACCACGCTTGCACCGGTCACGGTCGGTGGATTCCACTGGCTGCAAGTACTCGTTCTGGTCAATCCCCTCATCTACATCAACGAGGGGATGCGCGGAGCGCTCACCACGGCGCCGCACATGTCGCTCTGGGTGGTCTACCCGGTGCTGCTGGGATTCAGCGCCCTGTTCCTGTGGACGGGCACGCGTAATTTCCGCCGGCGGGTGATCAGCTGAGCCGAGGCGGGATCGCTTCGCGGCTGCGCACCCACGCGAGGCCGAACATGAAGAGCCGCCATCCGAACGTCGTCAATCCGATGAAGATGTACGTGACGATGATGAACGCGATTGGCGTTTGGCGATGCGTCACGGCGGCGCGCAAACCGAGTGCGATTGCGCAGCCGACGATCCACGTGCACGTAAGCATCACCCACCGGTCGAGCGGAGACTTGTAGACGCCAAAGGCCAGCGCGGCGACGAACCAGCCGACGAGAAACGGCCACAGCACGGTGAAATACCAGGCGATTCCCGAGGAGATGTCGTGAGAAACACGGCCGAGGGCAACGAAGATGCCCAGGCAGAGCGCGTCGACGCCGGCGGCGAGGGCGCGGGCAGTCCAAGGGCGCATGACGTCGCGAAGATAGCAGGCAGCGGCGGCGAACGGGACCACCAGACACGAGTTCGTGTCAGTTATGACGCCGTGACCGACGCGTATGTCGAGCGCGTCCATGAGGAGCTCGTGCACAAGCCGCTCGATCGGGCGCTGCTCACCGCGTTTGCCGAGGAGGTACAGGCCGCATTTGGTGCAAGCGCGTCGATATGTGATGCCGGATGCGGGCCCGGCCACGTCGGCGCGTTTCTTGCCGAACGCGGTCTCACGTTCACCGGGATCGACCTGTCACCCGCGATGATCGAGCGGGCAAGAGCCCTGCATCCGAACATGACGTTCGAGGTCGGGACCATGACCGCGCTCGAAGCCGGCGACGCGCGCTGGCAGGGAGTGATCGCCTTCTACTCGCTCATCCACCTGACCAGCGACGAAGAGCTCCGCGCGGCCTTGCGCGAGTTTCAGCGCACCCTCATCGACGGGGGTTTCCTGCTTGTCGCAGTCCATCTCGGCGAGCATGGCGACGCAACCGTGCACGCTGACGACATGCTCGGGGTCACGGTGGACATGGAGTTCCGTTTTTTCGGGGCCGAGCAGATCGCTGCCGAGATCGTGGCCGCGGGATTCAGCGTCGTGGCCCAGCTGGTCCGCGCGCCATACCCCGACGTGGAGGTCCAGACCTCTCGCACCTACGTGCTCGCGAGGCGCCAGGCCGGGGTCTGATCAGAAGGCGAGGTACTGGTGGACGGATCGCACGGCGGATGAGCCCTCGCCGACGGCAGCCGCCACCCGCTTGGTGGATCCCGAACGCAGATCGCCGACCGCGAAGAGGCCCGGATGGCTCGTCTCGAACGGCAGCGGCGATCGGCCCAGCGTGAGCCAGTCCTCGCCGAGCTGCTCGGGTGTCAACGCGAGGTCGGTCAGCACAAAGCCTCGCTCGTCAAGCGCCGCGCACCCGGTGAGCCACCCCGAGGAGGGGTCGGCGCCGATGAACGAGAACACGCCGCTGCAGGCGAACCGGTTCGTGCCATCAGGGCCGGCGAGATGCACCGCCCGGAGCGTCTCGTCCCCATCGACGGCGACGATGCTGGTGCGGGTCCGCACCGTGATCTGGGGGTCGACCTCGATTCGTTCGACCAGGTACCGCGACATGTCCTTGTTGAGATCCGAGCCCCGGATGAGCAGCGTGACCGCGCACCCGGACTGACCCAGGAAGATCGCCGCCTGGCCCGCCGAGTTGCCGCCGCCGACAACCACGACCGGCGACGTGCCGCACATGCGCGCCTCCATGTCGGTGGCCGCGTAATACACGCCGTTGCCCTCGAAGTCATCCAGGCGGGACGCCTCAATGCGTCGATATGAGGCACCCGTCGCGGCGATCACGGCCCGTCCGGCCACCTCGCTGCCATCGCTGAGACGCGCTACCAGGTGGCCGGCGCGGGTGCCGAGCGACACCACAGTGCACGGTGCGGTGAGCGTCGCTCCGAACTTCTCGGCCTGGATGATTGCCCGCTCGGTGAGATCGGAGCCGGAAATCCCCATGGGAAACCCGAGGTAGTTCTCGATCCGCGAGCTCATCCCGGCCTGGCCGCCGGGTGCGGTCATCTCGACGCCGAGCGTGCTCAGCCCTTCGGAGGCTCCGTAGACCGCCGCGGCGAGGCCGGCCGGGCCGCCTCCCACCACGAGCAGATCGAAACAGCGCTTGGGCAGGCTCTCTGCGGTCAGTCCGAGATAGCTCGCGACCGATCCCGGGGTCGCCTGACGGAGCACGGTGCCGGAGGCAATCACGAAGGGGAGCTCTGTGGCGGCGATGCCGAAGTGCTCGAGCAGCCCGGCCACCTGCGGGTCGCGATCTGCGTCCAGCCACTCGTGCGGGACATGTGTCCTGGTCAGGAACTCACGGATGTGCAGGGACTCCGGCGAATACTGCGAGCCGATGACGCGGACCGTGGGAGCGGCGTTCGTCATGAGCAACGCTCGCCGCGCGACAAACGCCGCCAGGATGATGCTGCCGAGCCGCGGATCGGTCGCCATCAGCTGGCGGAGCCGGTCGCGCGAGATGGCGACCACCTCGCCGCCAGAGACGACTCGAGCCGAGACGAAGACACGAAGACCGCTCAGCATGCCCAGCTCGCCGAGGAACCGGCCCGGGCCGTGGTGAACGATGGGTCGTTCCTCATCGTCGACGGTGACCACCATGTCGATCTCAGCGCTCACGAGGACGAAGAAGTCGTTGGTGACGTCGCCCTCGCGGTAGAGATACTCGCCCTCGTGCACCTGGCGTCGTTCGCCAAGTTGCGTGACCAACGCCATGTCTGCGGCGTCCAGGGTGGGAGTCGCTTCATCCTCGTGCGCCATGAGTGGATCCTACGTATCCAAACCCACCCGCCTGCGAAACTTGACTTGTCCGCTCAGGATTCCATACGATCGAAGCATGGACGGGACACCACGGCTGACACGCCGTCGCTGGCTCGACTGGGGACGTTGCCGGTCTGACAGGGCGAGCTGTCCGGCCTAGGCACCGATCGTCTGCAGACGCGGCGGACCCGCCGCGTCCGACATCCCGAACCGCGTGAAGCAGTACCGCGCGGCCAATCCAACAACTCCAGGGGTTTTCTTCTCTCATGACCGATTACGCACATCCAGAGGTCCTGGTCACCAACGACTGGCTGGCCGGACATCTCACCGACCCGCAGGTGCGGGTTCTCGAAGTCGACTACGACCCGTCGGCGTCGTACGAGCTGGGGCATATCCCCGGCGCGTCACTCGTCGACTGGAAACGGGACATCAACGATCCGGTCCGCCGCGACATCCTCTCCAAGGAACAGTTCGAGCATCTCCTCTCGAGGGTGGGCGCGACGCCGGACACCACGCTCGTCCTGTACGGGGATTTCCGCAACTGGTTCGCGGCGTTTGCCTTCTGGACGTTCAGGATCTACGGCCACGCCGATATCCGGTTGCTCAACGGCGGCCGGCGCAAGTGGATCGACGAGGGCCGCGAGGTGACCGAGGCGATCCCGACCTTCACCGCAACCGCATACACGGCGTCCGACGCTGACACGTCGATTCGCAGCTTCCGTGGCGACGTCGAGAAGGCACTCGGCGTGGAGGGACGCGCGCTCGTCGACGTCCGCTCGCCCGCGGAGTTCAAGGGCGAGATCTCGGCACCGCCGGAGTACTCCAATGAAGGTGCGCAGCGCAGCGGACACATTCCGGGCGCGGCCAACATCCCCTGGGCTCAGGCGATCCAGGACGACGACACGTTCAAGCCGGCCGACGTGCTCCGTGAGCTCTATGCGGCGCAGGGAGTGACCGACGACAAATCGGTCATCACGTACTGCCGGATCGGCGAGCGGTCGTCACATACGTGGTTCGTATTGCGCTACCTGCTCGGCTTCCCGCACGTCAGCAACTACGACGGATCGTGGAGCGAGTGGGGCAACTCGGTCGGCCTGCCGATCGAGAAGGAAGTCCGCGAGGCCGTCGCGGTCTGATCTGAGACGAGAACCATCGGTGTCCCGGCGAGGGTGACTTCGTCGGGACGCTGTGGTCCCCGGCGGTACGTGAGCGCAGCGGGAATGAACGCGAGCACCGCCACCGCGGCGCTTCCCTCCACGAGCACTGCCCAGCCGAGCGGCTCGACGAGTGCAACCGCGGCGATGGCTCCAGCGAGCATGCCGGAGTAGAGGAGGAGGCGCATGAGGCCGTTCACCCGTCCGAGCAGTTCGGCGGGGACACGCTGCTGGAGCGCCGTCTGCCCGCGAGTCTGGTAGAGCGCCGCCGCCGCGGTGCTGACGAAGAGCAGGCCGAGGGCGGGGATGAGGCCACCCACCAGTGCGAAGACGCCGATCGGGATCACTTCAACGAGAAAGCCAATCGCGATCCCTCGGGCGCCGATGGTGCGCGGTGTCCAACGAAGCAGCACCAGGCTTCCCGCAACACCGCCCGCTCCGACGGCGCCATAGAGCCAGCCGACGTCGGTCGCCTGCCCGAAGCGGTGGGCGGCGGCGACGACGAGCACCGCCTGCAGCGCAGTGATCGCGGCGGCGCTACAGAAGAAGGAGGCCGCAAGGGCTCGGAGCATCGGGTCGCGCGCGACGACACCGGTGGCGCGTTCGCGATCCTTCGCCCACGCCCGCGGTCCGACGGCCGCCCCGACGCGGAGGGAGAGCATCAGGAGCCCGGCGATCCCGAAGCTCACGGCGTCGGCGGCGACGAGAAACTCGGGCCGGATGATCGGGAGCAGAAGTGCACCGAGAACGGGCGCAACAAGCACGCTCGATTCGAAGAGCCCGCTGTAGATGGCGTTCACGCGCAGGAGGCGGCGCGGCGAGGTGACCCGCGGGATGGTTGCGCCATATCCCGGCTGCGCCACCGAGCCGAGAAAGCCGGAGCAGGCAACGGCGACGAGGATTGCCCAGATGATCCCGGCGTTGGCGAGGGCCACTATCCCAGCGGTCAGGACGCACTGCGCGAGGGCTGACCAACCCGCGACCCGGCTCGGGCCGTATCGGTCGGCGAGCGAGCCGCCAAGGGATGGGCCCAGGACCTTTGGCGCAAAGCGAGCCAGGATATAGAGCGCCGGGGCCTCGGGCTGGTGCGTGAGTTGCAAGAGCAGGACGGCGAGCGCCACGACCGTCAGCCAGTCCCCGTAGGTCGATACACCCGCGGCTACCAGGAGGCGTCCCGACCGGTCGTCTCTCGGCGCAGCGCGTGCGTCTCGCGGGAAAAACCGGGCAGAGTCGATCGGCATGTCCACTCCTGGGCGGGGAATTGGAAACGGAGCGCGACGCCGCAGGAATCCACCCACGGCGTCGCACCAACGGATTCAGCAAGCCCGGGCGGACCCGGGACTCATCGGCCTGGGATCAGCCGCCCCAGGCTACGCCTTCTGCCATTTCCGCCTCCATGGATACCGCCGGCGCCTCTAGCCCCAGCACAACGATGCCGGGTCTGGCATTGAAGAGGGTGCGATGCAGTCGCTCGCAGCGTTCGGCGGCCTTGTGCTTGCTTTGCAAACGTTCACAGCATCTGTACAAGTCTTTGCGCTCGTACCCGGCATCCTGACATCCCACGGAGACGGCCTATTCGGTGCCCGCACCCTCGCTGACGGCAGTGACGAAGAGCATCGTGGCACCGACGGCGCAGACGATCAGGACGGTGGGCTCCCAGCCGAGCGGGCCGACCAGCGCGACCGCGGCAATGGCCCCCAGCATCATGCCGATGTACTGGGCAGAGCGGATGACCGCCATCGTCCGCCCAACCAGCGCAGCAGGGACCCGTTGCTGGAGCCCGATGACGCCCCTGGTCTGATACGAAGCCGCGCCGATACCACTGAGGAAGAGGAGTACGACGGCCAGCGGAAAGATCGTGACAAACGCAAAGAGCGCGAGGGGGACGAGCTCGAGGACCGTCGCGGCGATGATTGGGCTCACCCCGACGCGGTCGGGAGTCTTGCGAATGACCGGGATGGTGCCGAGGAGCGAGCCGGCGCCGACGGCCGCGTACAGCCATCCGACAGCCGTGTCGTGCCCGAACCGCTGTGCCGCCGCGACGACGAGAACCGCCTGGAGCGTGGTGACCGCGGCGCCGTTCGAGACGTACGCGGCAGCGAAAAAGCGGAGCACGGGGTCTCGGAGCACGATTGGTATCCCCGCCGACGCCCCGCGGAATCCCTGCACCTCGCCGGTTCCCCCGCCGAACCCCGCAAGCGACGCGATGATCGCCGCGGCGAGCACGAATGTGCCGGCATCAACGCCGATCAGGACTTGCGGCGAGGTAAATGGGAGGACGAGTGCGCCAAACGCGGGGGAGACGAGGATGCTCGAGTTGCTGAGCGCCGAGGAGATCCCCTGGATCCGGCCGAGGCGATCCGGGGAGGTGACGCGGGGAATGAGCGCGGTGTAGCACGGCTGGGCCGCCGCCCCGAACAACTGCGCCAACGCCACCACGACGTAGATGGCCCAGACGATGTCGCGATCCGCGAGAACGATGATCGACGCGGTGAGTACCGCCTGCGCCCCTGCACAGCTTGCGGCCACGCGCGCCGGCCCGAAGCGGTCGGCGAAGGCGCCGCCGGGAAACGGCCCCACCACCCTGGGAGCGACCCGCGCCAGCATGTAGAGGGCCGGTCCGATCGGTGAGTGCGTGAGCCGGAAGAGCAGCACGAGCAGCGCCACCGTGGTGAGCCAGTCCCCATATGAGGATGTGCCGGCAGCAACGAGCAGGCGGACCGCCGGGCTCGCCGAAGGGACACGCGTTCGTGGCGCCGAGGGCGCATCCGCCGAGGGAATCAGCGTCAGCTCCTCCAGGAGAGATTTGGCCGAGCGTCAAGCCTACCCGCCACGCGGCCGAATAGGAGCCGAATGCGCCAACGCGCACCCGGCGGTCCTATTGACCACCCCCCTTGTGACAATGACGCGATCGACCCGCTATGAAGCCGTCACGAAACCATCCAAAGGAATGTCACACCCGATCCCTACAGTAGGGCCCGGGTGCGACTAGTTACCAGTTTTCGCCGTCGCCCCAACTTGCCATTGGTGTACTCCTTGGTTGGCGCCGTGGGATGCTAGACACAACCCACGGTGCGGTTGCTGTGTGCGCACACTGTAACCATGGCGTACTGAACTGGGCCCAAGACGTCACCGCTGATCTCGCCTTCACATTCCTTCGCACATTTCACAAGTCTTCGTTTGATGACGCGATCGGTGCGGGCGATTGCCGCTAACGCGTCAAACGCGAGTAGTGACAACGGTTTTTCGTCCACGATCCTGTCACTTCTTGTGTCGTCGGAACTCGCGAGAATAGGATCGACTCCATGGCGCAGGATGTAATCGCGCCGCAGTCGCGCAGCGAGAAAAACGGCACATGGGTTGGCGTTGCTGCGAGCCTGCTGCATCGTCTCGATCTGCCGAAGTCGCCTGCGCTGCCGCCGGTTGACTACACCCTTCCGCTCGTCGCCTACGTGGTGTCGACGTATGTCGCCGCCGGATCTCTCGCCGTCGTCGCATGGCTATGGCTACCGGTTACTCACGACGTTCCGACACTGGCGGCCGGCGGCGTGACGATCTTTCTCATGTCGCTGTACGCGATCCGCCAGCGGCCACCCTCCAATACGACATGGACGCCCACCACCTTCGTGCATCTCGGGCTTTCAGTCGCGCTCGGCCCGGTGGGGTGCCTGGTTGGGGCAGTCGCCGAGTCGACGGGCGTCCTGATCCGAAGCCGCAACGGCCTGTTTCGGACGTTCTTCAACATGTCGAATCACTACCTCGCCAACATGTCGGCCTGGGCAGTGTTCACGTGGATCGATGGCGGGACCACAAACGGCCAGGCCCGAGACCTGATCGCCGGAGTGGCCGCCGGGTTCGCGCATTTCGTGGTGAACTCGGGATTCGTGGCGCTGGTTCGGATCATCTCCGACCCGAGCGTGCCGATCGGACGATTCATGCGCGCGCGTTTCGCGGTGATGCCGTACAGCATTGCCTACGGCTTTGCCGCATTCACGTTCGTCGTGATGTACGGCGCCCATACGGGATGGGTGGGATTCATCGCCCTGCTCGCGCCGATCATCGTGCTGCACGCCTACTTGATCTTTTTCGAACGCGGTACGTATGAACACGAGCAGCAACGGCTCGCGTTCCAGCGGGATCGCGAGGCGCTGTTGCGCAAAGAGGCGGAAGCTTCGGAACGGGAGCGCACGAAGATCGCCGGCGACCTGCACGACGGTGTCGTTCAGAACCTCGCCGGCATGGCCTTCGCACTCTCCGCCGAGGCATCGCACATCAAAGCGCGTCCCGGGAATGAGGAGATCGTCGAGCTGCTCGAACGGTCGGCGTCGGAGACGCGAGGCGCGATGAAGGATCTGCGCACGCTGATCATCGACCTCGCCCCGCCGACACTCCGTCGCGAGGGGCTGCAGGCCGCGTTGCTCGAGGTCCTTGCCGAGATCAAGCGCAAGGGAACCAACACGAAACTCGACCTTCCGGAGAATCTCCGTCTCCGCAAGGACCGCGCCGCGCTGATCTTCCGCGTTGCGCAGGAAGTGCTTCGCAACGTGGCAAACCATGCTCAGGCGAAGAACGTGATGGTCGAGCTCATCACCGAGGACGGGGCCGCGATTCTCAGCGTTCAGGATGACGGCAAGGGCTTCAGCGACGCGGATGTCAAGCGACGCAGGTCTGAGGGGCACCTCGGTTCATCGGCGATCGTCGATCTTGCGGAGGAGGCCGGAGGCACGCTCACCATTGATTCCGAACCAGGTCGTGGCACGCTCGTCGTTTTGACGCTGCCCATCGAGTAGAGTGAATTGCAGTGCCCCCAGTAGCAACTCGCGTCATGATCGTGGACGACCATCCGGTCGTTCGCAAGGGGCTTGCATCCTTCCTCGGCCACGAACCGGACATCGAGGTGGTCGGCATGGCTGACTCAGGCGAGCAAGCACTGCAGATGGCACAGGAGCTGCATCCGGATGTCGTGCTCATGGATATGTCGATGCCTGGGATGGGCGGCATCGAAGCGACGCGTCGCCTGGTGGAAAATGCACCCGGAACGCGCGTGATGATGTTGACGTCGTTTGGCGGCCACGAGCGCATGGTGGAGGCGCTCAAGAGTGGCGCGGTGGGCTACGTCGTGAAGGACACTGCTCCGGCCGACCTGCTCAACGCCCTGCGAAGCGTCGCGTCCACCGGCAAAGTCCCGCCTACTGCTTCTTGACCTCGGCGACGAGCGCAGCGACTGAGCTTCGCGCATCGCCGAACAACATGAGCGTGTTCGGCTTGTAAAAGAGCGGGTTGTCGACGCCTGCGAAGCCCGTCGCCATGCTGCGTTTGAGGACGACGACCGTTTTTGCCTGGTCGACGTCGAGGATCGGCATGCCATAGATCGGGCTGTTGGTCTGGGTGCGTGCCGCGGGATTGACGACGTCGTTCGCGCCAATGACGACCGCAACATCGGTGCGCGGGAAATCGCCGTTGACGGCGTCCATCTCCTTGAGCTGCGGGTATGGCACGTTTGCCTCGGCGAGGAGGACGTTCATATGCCCGGGCATGCGCCCGGCTACCGGATGGATTGCATATTCGACGGTGACACCGCGTTTCTCGAGCTCGTCGGCGAGTTCCTTGACCTCGTGCTGTGCACGGGCGACCGCCATGCCGTATCCGGGGACGAACACGACGAGTTGCGCGAAGGCGAGCAACGGAGCGAGATCCTCGACGGTGGTGGGATGGATGGTGCCGCCCTCGGCGCCGGCCGCACTGCCGACCGATTCGACCTTTGACCCGAAGCCGCTGAAGAGCACGTTGAACAGCGAGCGGTTCATCGCCTTGCTCATCGCAAGCGTGAGGATGGTTCCGGACGCGCCCACGAGCGCGCCGCTGACGATGAGCACGTCGTTGCTGAGCACGAAGCCGGTGCTCGCTGCGGCGAGCCCGGTGAACGAGTTGAGCAGCGAGATGATCACCGGCATGTCCGCGCCGCCGATCGGCACCACGAAAAGGACACCGAGCAGCAGCGACAGGAGGATGAAGACCAGGAAGAGCGCGAGGTTCTGGTCGCCGACAATCAGGTAGACGCCGAGCGCGAGGATGACCACGAGCAGCAATCCGTTCACGACGCTCTGGAGGCGGTAGGTGAGCGGCCGCCCCGGCATCAACTCCTGCAGTTTCGCGAACGCCACGAGGCTGCCGGCAAAGCTGAGCGAACCGATGATGCAGCTCACCATGATTGCCCAGGTGATATCGGGATGCGCCGTGCCGTGCGCGACCGCGGTGCGGAAATCCTGCGCGGCGATGAGTGCAGCCGAGCCGCCGCCCATCCCGTTGAAGAGCGCGACCATCTGCGGCATCGCGGTCATGCGCACGAGCCGTGCGGACACGGCGCCGATCACTGCACCGACGATGATCGGCGGGATGATGAGCGGCCAGTTGCTGGTGTTGTGGATGAGCGCGGCGGTGATGCCGAGCACGAGGAGCATGCCGACAGCGGCGATGCGGTTGCCCGTTCGCGCGGTGGCCGGCGAGCGGAGCAGTTGAATGCCGAACATGAAGGCGACGGCGGTCACCAGATAGCCGAGTGTCGTCAGTGCAGAGGGCTGCATCGCTGTCAGTGATCCGCCGGTTTCGGCGGCGTCTCCGCCTTGTGTGCGTCAGCCGTCGGACGCCGCCGGAACATCTGGAGCATCCGGTCGGTGACCACCCAGCCGCCGACCACGTTCAACGTCCCGAGCAGCACCGCGGCGATGGCGATGATGTAGCCGAGCGTGTCGTTCGCACTTGCCGCAACGGTCAGCGCACCAACCAGCACGATCCCGTGGATGAAGTTCGTCCCCGACATCAACGGGGTGTGGATCCGACGAACACGGCAAGCGCAAAGATGAAGGCGCCGAGTGCGAGCGTCTGCGCTGGGCTCATGCCGTTGTGCCCTGCAACAGTGCTTCCATCTGCTCACCCATCGCCTTGCCCTCGTGGGAGATGCACGTCTGGCTGATGACGACGTCATCAAAATCGAGATGCACAGCGCCGTCCTTGAGCATTTGCGCTAGAAAACGCGTCGCGTTGTGGGAGTAGAGCTGGCTCGCCTGGCCGGGGATCGCTGCGGGGAGATTCGTGGGCCCGAGAATGAGCACCCCATTGGCGTTCACCTCCTCGTCGGGTTGGGTGAGCTCGCAGTTGCCGCCACCTGGCGCGGCAAGGTCGACGATCACGGAACCGGTCCGCATCGTGGCGACCATGGCGGCCGTGACGAGAATCGGGGCCTTGCGGTTGGGTATCTGGGCAGTCGAGATCACGACGTCCGACTCCTTGACGTGCTCGGCGAGCACCGCGGCCTGCCGCGCCTGCGCGTCGGCCTCGAGCTCGCGCGCGTAGCCGCCGGTGTCCTGCTGGGTGTCCGACTCAACGCCGGTCTCCACGAATCGCGCGCCGAGCGACTCGACCTGATCGCGCACTGCGGGGCGGACGTCGAACGCCTCGACGACGGCTCCGAGGCGACGGCAGGTCGCGATCGCCTGAAGTCCCGCGACGCCCGCTCCAAGAATGAGCGCCCGCGCCGGGGTGATCGTTCCGGCAGCGGTCATCATCAGCGGGAAGATGCGCGGGAGCCGCACAGCGGCGATGACCGCAGCGTGGTATCCCGCGAGTGTCGCCATCGACGAGAGCACGTCCATGTCCTGCGCGCGGCTGATGCGGGGCATCGCCTCGAGGCGAAATGCGGTGATGCCGCCGTCGACGAGCGCGCGAAGCAGCGCGGGATCCCCGGCCGGTTCGAGAACGCCGACGAGGATCGCGCCGCGCTTGAGCTGGGAAACGAACGCCACGTCGGGGCGGCGTACCACGACGACGATGTCGGCGTCGGTGAGCAGTGCCGCGCGGTCGGCCGCCACCTCGGCGCCAACCTCGACGTATGCCGCGTCGGTGATCCCCGCGGCCGTCCCGGCCCCGGCCTGAATGGCTACCGTTGCACCGGTGGCCACCAACTGCGTTGCCGAGCGTGGGACGAGCGCGACCCTGGTCTCGCCGGGGGCCGTCTCTGTGGGGGCGGTGATGCGCATGCTGCGTGGGGACTCTACGGGTCGGCCATGCGGACGCGATGTTGACTGACGATCCCTCCGCAATCGAGGCCAGGGTTCGCGCGCGGCTCTCGTTGCTCGGCGTCGATCACGAGACCCTGGAGTGCGATCCCGATTTCGCGGATACCGCTGCGTTCTGCGCCCGATATGGTGTGCCGCCCGAGCAGTCGGCCAACACCATCGTGGTGGCTGCCCGGAAAGATCCCGGTGTTGCCTGCGCGTGCGTCGTCCTCGCAACCTGCCGGCTCGACGTCAATCACTCGGTGTGCGATCTGCTTGGCGTGCGCAAGGCATCGTTCGCCTCGGCGGAGCAGACGCAAGCGCTCACCGGGATGATGATCGGTGGCGTCACGCCGTTCGGGCTGCCGGACGATCTACCGCTGTACGTGGATGCTCGTGTGATGACGCAGGAGTCCGTCGTCATCGGTGGGGGCAGCCGTTCGTTGAAGATCCGGCTCGTCCCAGCGGGACTACTGCGGATTCCCGGCGCGGCGGTCATTGAAGGGCTTGCAAACGTCGTCGAGGCGGCGACAGCGTGAGCCGCATGAACGCGGCCGCAGCGCACATCGTCAAAGCGGACCCGGCATTCAGGCGCATCGTCGACACAAGTGCCGCCATGGAGCTGCGCCCCGAGTCCGGATCCGCGTTCGAGTCGCTTCTGAGCGCGATCGTCTCTCAGCAGCTCGCCGGCGCTGCGGCGCGCACGATTCACGGGCGGCTCATCGCGGTGCTCGGCGGTGAGCCGGTGGCGCCCGAGGCGGTCCTGAACGCGGACCCGGCAGCGATGCGTAGCGCAGGGCTCTCAGGCAACAAGCTCGCAGCGATCATCGACCTGGCTGCGAAGTTCGTCGATGGCACCGTCCCCACCCACGACCTCGACGGCCTCAGCGACGATGAGATCGTCAACCGGCTGGTCACGATCCGCGGTGTCGGTCGATGGACTGCCGAGATGTTCCTGCTCTTCCAGTTGCGGCGCCCCGATGTGTGGCCGGTGGACGACCTGGGCGTGCGCAACGGATGGGCACGAATTCACGAGCTGGAAGCCGCGCCGCTGCCGAAGGTGCTCCTCGGGCTCGGGGATCCGCTGCGCCCCTACCGGAGCACCGCGGCCTGGTATTGCTGGCGCGCGGCGACGCCGCCCCTCAGCGGCACTCGCGCGAGGGCGCTTGTGAAAACGGCGCCCGCCAAGAAGACACCCGTCACAGCCGCGGGTCGACGATCACCTTCCCGCCCGAAGAAGGCGTGATCAGCTCCTCGAACACCTCGGGAACCTGATTCAGGGAGATTCGCCGGGTCGCGACTCTGGCGATTCCCGGGTCGGCGGCAAGCATCTCGAGGGACGCCGCGAAGTCGGATCCGTCAGAGGCGATGCTGCCGATGATTTCGGTCTCGCGGGTGACCCACATGAGCGGGATCACCGTTGCTTCGCCGAATGGGACGCCGACAAGGACCAGACGGCCCCCAGGGGCTACGAGGTCCGCCGCGGCGTGGAGGAGGGGCGCGTAGCCCGAGCACTCGATCACTGCCGGGGTTGGTGCGACATGACTGCGCACCTCACGAAGCTCGGTCACCGCCGTTGTGGCGCCGAGTTCGAGCGCGATGCGCTGCCTGTCCGTGACAGGGTCAACGCCCACGATGGTGCCGGCACCTCGGGCGTGCAGCACGGCGACGGTGAACAGGCCGATCGCGCCGAGGCCGATCACCACGACGGGTTCGCCCGGATGGAGACGCGCGCGTTCGACGCCGTGGATGGCGACTGAAAGAGGCTCGACGAGGCACGCGTTCTCGAGCGCGAGGGCGGATGGCAGACGGTGCAGCAATGCCGCCGGAACCGAGACCAACTCCGCGAATCCGCCGTCGCGGGCGAATCCGATGCCTGCCGTGAGTGCCATCGCGCAGCGGTACGAGGCTCCGGCGCGACAGTCCTCGCAGGCGCCGCACGGAATCTTGGGATCCACGACCGCAGGGTCTCCGACGCTCCAGCCGGTGACTCCATCTCCGACCGCTTCGATCACGCCCGCGAGTTCGTGTCCGGGGACGGTGCCGGTGAACAGCCCGACCTTGTATGACGTCAGGTCCGAGCCGCAGATGCCGCATCCGTCGACGCGTAGGACGACCTCGCCGGGTGCAGCTTCGGGATCCGCGACTTCGAGGAGTTGGAGCTGATGCGCGTCGACGAGTCGGACCGCTCGCACGGCTACATGAGCCCGAGCTGGGCGACCATGCGGAGTAACTCAGAGATGACCGCCGGGTCGGTCTGGACGTCGATGACGCTGCAGATGCCGCTCGCGAGCGATCGCTCGAGTGCCGGGCGCAGCTCCTCGAGGCGCTCGACACGCTCGCCGTGCGCGCCGAGTGCTGCTCCAAGGCGATCGTACCGGACGCCCGGGAGCGTGCTGGCGACGTGACGATCGGGCCCGAAGAGCTCGTCCTGTTCGTAGCGCACGTCTCCCCAGCCGGCATTGTTGGAGACGATCACGACGATCGGGAGTTGGTGGCGGACTGCCGTGGCGACTTCCATCGCGGTGAGGCCGAAGGCGCCGTCGCCGGTGAACAGAAATGTCGGCTCGTCGCGGCGGGCCGCCTGAGCAGCGATGGCGAAGGGCATCCCAACGCCGAGCGTTCCGAGTGCGGTGGTGGTCGTGAGCAGCCGTCCGGGCAACTCGGCGCCGAAGTACGCGAGTCCCCATGCGAGCGCGTCGCCGCCGTCGGCAACGAACGTCGCCGCGCCACCGAAGCGCTCCTGCACGAAGGCGGCCACCTCGCGCGCAGCGGCGCCGGCATGAATGCTCTCGCCCGTGTGCTCGTCCACCTGGCGATTCCAGAAGCCGAGTGACGCGCCCGCGAGTGTGCGCGCGCGCTCAAGCCACTCGTCACTTTCCTTAGGCGTCGAGCCCCACGCGTCAGCCAGATCCTTGACCACCGACTTGCAGTCGCCGACGACGGTGATGTCGGGCGCGCGGTTGCCGCCGGCCCGCTCCGCGGCGATGTCCACCTGGATGATCGTCTGATCGGTGCCGAAGAGGGGAGGGCCCCCGTACATCACGTTGGCGTTGAAAGCGGATCCGAGGATGAGGACGCAGTCGGCGCTCGGAATCGCGAGCCCGCCATGGACGAGCGATCCCAGGCTCCATGCATGGGAGTCGGCCACTACCCCGCGGGCCGCGCTTGCGGTGATCACCGGGATGTGGGCGGCTTCCGCGAAGCGCGCGATCTCTTCCCCGGCGTCCGACCAGAACGCACCGCTCCCCACGACGATCAGCGGACGCTCGGCCGCAGTGAGCGCCGCAACTGCCGCGCCGATATCGGCGGGCGATCCCGCAGGGCGGGACGTTTCAAGCGGAAACCCGGGGGGCGCCGTGTCGAGCGGCGCGGCTTTGCCGTATACCGCGTGCGAGTCGATTTCGAGATAGACCGCGCCGGGGCAACCGCTTCGCGCGCGATGCAGTGCCTCGGCGACGTAGCGAGGGATCGCCCCGGCTTCGGAGCAGGTGGCTGCCCATTTCGCAATCGGAGTCGCGATGGCTCGCTGGTCGATATCGCCCACGGCACCACGACCCTGGCGGTTGCGGCTCGTGCGGCCCGCGAGCATCACGAGCGGGACACTCCACACCCCGGCGTCAAGGAGGCCGATCAGCCCGTTCGCGAAGCCAGGGCCGGCGGTGACCGCCGCTACTCCCGTGTGGCCGGTGGCGAGCGCCCAGCCCTCCGCAGCGAGCACCGCCGCGCCCTCGTGGCGCGTGTCGATGATCCTGATGTCCTCGTCAAGACTCGCGTCGAGAAACGGCAGGATATGGCCCCCAGGAAGGGCGAAGACCGTTGAGACGCCTCGCTCGCGCAGCGTTCGCGCAATCAGCGCGCCGCCGTCGTTGCGCGCGGCAACGGTCCCGCTGTGGAGTCGCTCGGCGGCGACATCAGGCATGAATTCGGAGTGTATCCACCGATGTGATCGGCGGGCACGCTGCTCCGTCGCGATTAGAATGAGCGTCTTGCAGGACGAACCCGCGCCGGACGTGGAGGTCGCCACGACCGAGGGACCCGGTGGCCTGGGGACGCGGGCGCTGCGTAACACCATCCTGATCCTCATCGTGCGCGTGGTCTCGCGGATCGTCGCGTTGATCGCCGTCCTCATCGTCGCCAACTTTCTCGGCACCACAAGGTTCGGCGAGATGCAGACGGCGATCACCTACGTGGGGTTGGTCGGGACGTTGACAGACATGGGCTTCTCGGCCCTCTACGTGCGTGAAGGCGCGCGTCACAACGAGGAGCTCGCACGGTTCTGGAACAACATCGCATCGCTCAAGGCGATTGGCTTCGTCATCGGGCTGCCGCTGATCTTCGCCGCGCTCTATTTCGCGGGCCTGCGCTCGCTGCTCTGGCCGTGCTTCGCGATTCTCGTGCTCTCCGGATACCAACTCCTGCTGCGCAACACCCTCTACGCGATGCAGCGACTCACGTTCGAGATCATCGAGATCATCCCGGAGACTCTCGTCGTGCTGGCGCTGGTAATCATCGGGGTGCGTAGCAACGCCGACACGGGGTTCTTCCTGTGGGCGTACGCGATCAGCTACGCGTTCGCCTGCATCTATTTCGGTGTCGTCCTTTTGGCGAAAGGCGTCCTCCGTCCGGGCATCGCCTTCGAGCCGAAGCTCCTCTTGCGCTGGGTCCGCATCGCGATTCCGTTTGGGATCACGTTCATCATCACGACCGTGTATTTCAAGGTCGATGTCCCGATTCTGCAGCGCTTCCGGCCATATTCAGAGGTCGGCGACTACACCTTCGCGTACAAGCCGTTCGAGGCACTGCTCTTCATTCCGTTCGCGTTGCGCGGCGTGGTCTTTCCCGTGCTCGCGGTGTATCACCGTCGAGCGCCGGATCGGGTGCTGCCGCTCGCCGAGAAATTCTTCAAGGCGCTCGTCATCCTGGGGTGGCCGATCACGGTTGGCGTCTTCCTGCTCGCACCACAGTTCAACAGCTTGTTCGATACTTCGGGCCTCTATCCCGGGGCCGAGCCGGCCCTCCAGATCCTGGCGCTTGCGGTGGTCTTCATGTTCGCCGACAACACCTTTGCGGCGACACTCAACGCCATCGACAAGCAGAATGTCTTCGCGTTCGTGGCGATGGTCGGGCTGGTGATCAACGTCGGTGTCAACCTGATCGTCATCCCGCGCTATGGCTATCTCGGTGCCAGTTGGGCTGTCGTTGTCACGGAGGCGGCGCTGGTCGTTGTGGGCTGGATCGTGCTTCGTGCGCAGCTGGGCACGATTCGTGTGGTGAGCACCTCGTGGAAGGCACTCGTGGCCGGGTTGGTGATGGGCGGCTTCGTCTATGTGGCGAATCCGCACCAGAGCCGGACATTGCTCTTCGTCGTTGTGATCGCCTCGGCCTTGATCTACACCGCCGTCCTGGTCGCACTCCGAGTTGCCGATCGCGAGGAGATCAGCTTGATCCGCAACTCACTTCGGATCCGCCGCTAGCGCCGAGGCGTTCCCTCGCTCGCATCGGCGAGCACGGCCATAGCGGCATTGCGGCCGTTGATGGCGATGACGCTGCCCCCGGGATGGGTGCTGGCGCCGCACAAGTACAGACCGGGCATCGGCGTCCGCGGACTGAAGCGCCGATCCCACATCTGATCGGGGAGGCACTCGCCCTGGAAGATGTGACCACCCGAGAGACCGACCGCGCGCTCGATATCCGGCGGCGCCAGCACCTGCCGAGCAACGACGCATTCGGCAACGTCGGGAGCGAAGCGGGCGATCTCGGCGAATGCCTCGTCGGCCACTGCCTCGCGGCGCTCGTCCCAGGTCCCGCCGGCCAGCCTGTACGGCGCGTATTCGGCGAAAACGCTCATCACATGCTTGCCCGCCGGTGCGACCGACGGATCGTACGCGGAGTGGAAATACAACTCAGCCCAGCGGGGTGATGGCTCACCGGCCCGGCTGCGTGTGTATGCAGCCTGGGTCTCGTCGAGACTGCGCGCGATCGTGACCATCGCCCGATGCGGGGCGTCGTCCGGTCCGGCGGCGGTGAAGGTGGGGAGCCGCGAGAGCGCGCAGTTGATCTTCAGAACCGGGCCTTCCATGCGCCAGTCGCGCACTTTGTCCGCGAACGCCGCGGGCGCGGCGTCCGAGAGCAGCCCAAGGGTGGTTCGCGGATCGGCGTTCGAGAGGATGGTTCGCGCCTCGATCCGCGTGCCGTCCTCAAGCACCACGGCCTCCCCCGGGATGATCTGCGCGACGGCCGCGTTGCGCCGGATCACCGCGCCCGCTTCTTCTGCCGCCTTCGCGAGTGCGAAGGACACGTTCCCCATCCCGCCCTGCACATAGCCCCACGCCCCCTGCCGGCCTTCGATGGTGCCCATGGAATGCATCGCGTGGATCGCCGCGGTGCCCGCGTCGCGTGGCCCTGCCCACGTGCCGATCAGCCCTTGACCGTGAAGCGCCGTGCGCAGCCGCTCGTCCTTGACGTGACGCTCGATGACGGACGCGATCGACTCCTCGAACATGACTTCGATGAGCTCCGGGTCGTGGTTGAGGAGCTCCTCGAGCGCCGGACGATCCGGAGCGTCTCCGACCCAGGTGTCGTGGGGCTCCGAGCGCAACGCGCGCCGGATGCGTGCGAAAAGCTGCTCGTAGCGTGAGTAGCCGTCGGCGTCACCCGGGCTCATCGCGGCGACGACACGATGGTTGCGCTTCGAGTCGTCCCAGAGGCTCAACGCCGTGCCGTCGTCGAACGGGCACCAGAGATGTGGATCCACGAGATGCACGCGGTATCCGTGGCGACGCAGGTCGAGCTCGTCGATGACGCGATGGTGGAGGAGGCCCACGAGGTACGCGCACGGGCTGACCACGAACCCCGGGTCGTCGAACGGGTGCTCGAGCGTGCACGCCCCGCCGATGCGGTCGCGCGCCTCAAGCACCAGCACGGTACGCCCCGCGCGTGCCAGGTAGGCAGCGGCGGTGAGTCCGTTGTGGCCGGCACCGACCACAACGGTGTCCCAGGTTGTGGCGGCGACGCCTTCCGTCATCGCCACGCGCGCAGGTAGGTCATGGCGTGACGCCGCTCGCCGCGTCCCTCGTGCATCGCCTGTCCAAGGACAGCGGTAAACCGCGACGCTTCATCACTGGTGAGCGCAGCGGCCATTAGTGCTCGAGTCGTTGGTGCGAGTGGGTTTGGAGCGGTATCCAGGAAGACATCGATGTCGTCGCGAGCCGGTGGCGGCGCGAGCGCCAGCTCGGTCTGCGCCTCGACGCGCTCGAATCCCACCGCGCGGGCCATCGCGACAAGGTCTCTGTCGTCGAATCCGCAGAGGAGCTCGTCATCTGCGCGGCCTCCGGAGCCTTCGGCATCGCGGAGCTTGCGTTCGAGTTCGGTGGCCCCAGTCACGTCGTATCCCCAGAGATAGCCGGGGCGGTCGGCGCTCATCCAGCTGTTGAGCGGCTCGGCGAGGGAGAGCCGTCCTCCGGCGCGGAGCACACGGTGATATTCGGCAAACGCACGAGCGCGATCTGCGATGAACAGCAGCACGGCTCGCTCGACGACGACATCAACCGATCCCGTGTCGATCGCGGATAGGTCCGTTGCCGAGGCGCGGATAAAGCTCGATCGATCAGTTGCCGAAAGGCGCTCGACCTCGATCCGGCAGTCGTCGAGCACGGGAGCGGAGACGTCGGAGAAGATCACGCGGCCATCACGACCGTTTCGCGCCAGCGCCTCGAGACCGAGCAACCCCTGCCCAGTGCCGACGTCGAGAACGGTCTCGCCGGGCCGGATGCCGGCGCGGTCGAGGATCAGATCCCGGACCGCCTCAAGCCGGCGGAGATTCTCGGCGCGCATCGCTGCGCTTCCACCGTCGCGCCCGGTCCGCAGCCACGTGGCCCAGACGTCGGTGTCAGGCACGCGCGGCGTCGAGGACGACCTTGCCCACCACCTCGCCGGCTTCGATGAGTCGGTGCGCCTCGCCGGCATCCGTCAAGGGCAACACGCGATCGACCACCTCTTGCATGCGGCCGGCAGCGAGCGCCGGTAGAACATCGGCTGCGAACGTGGCCACGATGGCGGCTTTTTGCGCTGCCGGGCGCGACCGCAGCGCGGTGGAGATCAGCGAGATGCGTCGGCGCATCATGGCGCCGAGATCGATGTCGGCATGGGTGCCTCCCTGCATGCCGATGACGACGACGCGACCGTCGAGTGCGACGGCTTCGATGTTGCGGCCGAGATACGAGGCTCCCATGATGTCCAGCACCACGTCGGCTCCGCGGCCGTCGGTGAGTTCTCGTGTGCGCGCGACAAAGTCCTCGGTTCGGTAGTTGATCCCAGTGTCAGCACCGAGGGCGATGCAGCGCTCGAGTTTCTCGGCGCTGCCCGCGGTGACGAGAACGCGGCAGCCGTGCTGGTGCGCGAGCTGTATCGCCGCAGTGCCCACGCCGCCGCCGCCGCCGTGCACGAGTACCGTCTCGCCGTCGCGCAGATTCCCGCGGGTGAAGAGCGCATCGTGAGCGGTGATGAACACTTCGGGGATGCCACCCGCCGCGATCAGGTCGATGTTGTCCGGAACCCGTACGGCCTGGGTTGCGCGGACTGCGACGAGCTCGGCGTAGCCACCACCTTCCACGAGCAACATGACCCTGTCGCCCACTGCAAACGCGTCCACTCCGGGGCCGAGTTCGGCAACGACGCCCGAGGCTTCAAGGCCGAGGATCTCGCTGGCACCGGCCGGCGGCGGGTAGAAGCCCTGCCGCTGGAGGAGGTCGGCGCGATTGATCCCGGCGCCGGCGACCCGAACGACGATCTCGCCATCGCGGACGACAGGGTCCGAGACTTCCGCGACGTGCAGTTGCTCGGGTCCGCCCGGTGCTGCAACGACGACTGCGCGCAACGCTCAGGAGCCCTGGTCAGCCAGAGCGGCGGTCAGGAGTCCTGGCCGGAGAGCGACGACACGCCGACGGCGCCGGTCCACACGGGACCAAGTCCGGCCGTGTTGGAGAACGATGCGAACGGCAGTTGCCAGTCGCCTTCCCCGTCGTCGTACTGAGCGGTGTATGCCGTGTTCTCGATCTGGACCACGTCGCCCGGAATGCTGAAGTTGTAGAACTGCACGGCGCGCGCGATGCTGAGGTTGACGCAGCCGTGCGACACGTCAGCGCGTCCCTGCGAGCCGACCGACCACGGCGCGGCGTGGATGAAGTAGCCGCTGGTGGAGATGGCGGTGTCGTCGTACACCGGGTCGTCGTAGTACTCCGAGCCACCGGGGATGCACGCGGCAGGCGTGTGGAACGTCGGGCAGGACTTCATGACCACCACGGGCGTCTTGTACAGGACGATCAGGGTGCCCGAGAGGGTGGGGTATCCGCCCTTGCCGAGGCTGACCGGGTATGTCGCGAACAGCTTGTCGTTGTCGAAGACCTGCATGGTGTGCGTCAGGTTGTTGATGATCGACACGTGCTTGGCGCCGACGCTGAAGCTCGATGTCCAGTCACCCAGTCCCCAGACGCCGCCACCGACGCTGAACCCGTCGAGATCGGCGACCACCGTGACCTGGGCACCCGACGGCCAGAAGGTCGCAGGGCGGAAGTGCACGACCTGGTCGGTGAGCCAGTGCCATCCGCCCATGACTGCGGGCGTCGACGTTACGTGAATGCGCTCGAGCAGTGCGGCTCGGACATTCGTGGGGATTGCAGTGTTGAAGCGAAGATCGATCGTCTCGCCGACACCAACCACTTCTCCGTTGAGCGGCGTCATGCCGGTGAGCAGTCGGCTCGTCGCGGCGACGGTGACGAACGTCGTCGTGGACGTTGATGTGTTGCCCGCGGAGCTCGTCGCAGTGGCGACCACTGTGTAGTGCGCATCTGGCGCGAGCGGTGCGGACATCTCCCACAAGGTGCCGTCTGCCGACAACACACCGCTGAACACCGTGGATGAGCCTGCCTGGCTCAACGAGACGGTGTCGAGGTGTCCCGTGGCGACGTTGACGACAACAGGAGCGTCAAGCGCAACACCCTGTGCGGAATCGCCAGGGGTGACGACAATCGTTGGTGCGGGAACCACCACAGGAGCGCCGGCGATATGCACGGTGCTGCCGAGATTTGCGACAGGTGCCGATGTTCCGGGAAGTGCGCACGAGGTCAGCAACAACCCACCGAGGGCAACGCCACCCGCGAGCATGAGGCCTCCGCGGCTCCGCCAAGTCTGGTCAGCCATGCATCTCCACCGTACCATTGTTCGGTCTCAGGGCGCGTTCAAACTGCGCTGTCGAAGGGATAACGCAGCCACCTTCTCTGAGGTTTCGTCGACCCATGTCACTGGGGGATCCTGAGGGAATGGTATCGCTCTTGCTCGATTGTCACGAACTCGCGGCACGACTTGCGACAGACGAACCGCCCGTGGTTCTCGACGTGCGCTGGACGCTCGGCGGGCCGTCCGGAGCGGCCGATTTCGCGAAAGGCCATATCCCTGGCGCGCATTTCGTCGATCTCGATCGTGAGTTGAGCGCCCCGCCGGGCCGCGGGCGCCATCCGCTCCCCGATGCGACCGCGTTCGAGGCTGCGATGCGACGTCACGGCGTCGATCGCTCCCGCCTGGTCGTTGCGTACGACGCGTCAACCGGCACCTCGGCCGCGCGCGCGTGGTGGTTGCTTCGCTACTTCGGGCACCAGCACACGGCCCTCCTCGACGGCGGATATGCCGCGTGGGTGGCGGCGGGGCTGCCCGTTGCCTCCGGTGACGACCACGATCCGGTTCCCGGCGACTTCGAAGCGGTTCCCGGCGGCATGCCGCTGGTCGACGCCGAGGGTGCGCTGGCGATGGTGGGAGATGGGGTGCTCATCGATGCCCGCGCTCCGGAGCGGTTTCGCGGGGAGACGGAGCCGGTGGATCCCGTGGCGGGACACATCCCCGGAGCGCGGAACGTTCCGGCCCAGCAGACCCTGAGCTCCGACGGACGTTTTCTGACGCCGTCGGAGCTCAGGGCACGATATGCGGGAGTGGGCGTTGTGGCAGGCCAAGCCGTCGCCGTGTATTGCGGATCCGGCGTCGTCGCCACTGAGGGAGTCTTCGCGATGGGCCTCGCCGGAATCGACGCGGCGCTCTACGCGGGGTCCTGGAGCGAGTGGATCACCGATCCCTCCCGGCCGATCGAAGTGGGTGAGAGCACCGGGTAGGCGCAGAGCCCTGAACAAAAAATGAGGCCGACGCTCCCCCGAACGCCGGCCCCCCACAGAAAGTGCTCTCGTCCCCCCACACCTCGCTAACGCGTCGTACGACGCGTCCGGTGCAATCGCAGAGTAGCGCGGGACAGAGGGCGATGTAAAGCACCGCGTTCACGGACGCGTGTGCGGCTGTACGCTACCGAACATATCGGAGGTTTCCTGGTGACCGCGGTCCTTCCAGATCGGTGGCTCAACGAGTTCTCACACGGCTCGCGCGACCTTCGCCTCATACGGGGCGACGGGGCGTACGTGTGGGACGACGAGGAGCGCCGGTACCTCGACCTGACGTCGGCCGGCGGCACCACGTTGCTCGGTCACAACCATCCGCGGGTGACCGAGGCGATCGCCAATCAGGTCGGGGCTTTTGGTGCAGTCCCTCCCGGGTTCGATTACGACCTCCGTGAGGAGTTGCTCGAGGCGCTGAGCTTCATCATCCCGGTCCCGCTCACCCACGTGAGCTTTACCGAATCCGGATCGGCGGCGGTGGATCTCGCGCTCACGTGCATCGCAACGGCGTCCGACCGTCCACGCGTCATCGCGATGCAGCGATCCGATCACGGCGCCGGTATCGGCGGGCGCGCGGTCAGCGGGGGGAAGCGCGTCGGCGACGTTGCCGGGCGGAGCCTCGAAGTGGTCCGGGTCCCATTCGACGATCTCGACGCCCTGAGCGCGCAGATGGACTCGCGCGTGGCAGCCGTGCTTGTCGAACCGGTGCAGGTCGACGCCGGCATCCGTGTTCCGGCCGAGGGCTACCTCGCATCGGTGGCGGAACTCTGCCGTAGCGTCGGCGCCTTGCTGGTTGTCGATGAGGTGAGGACCGCCCTGCGCATGGGGCCGTCGCTCGCGTCCGCGGCGCAGGGCGTCGGGCCGGACATCGTCTGCCTCGGTTCGTCACTTGCGAACGGCCTGCCGTTCGGGGTCATGGCAGTGGGGCCTTCGGTCGCCCGGAAGCGAATGCCGCGACGTGAGCACGACGAGGCGTGCCCACCGCTTGTCTGCGCTGCCGCGAACGCGACGATCCGTACTGCGCTCGGCCCGACGCTCAGAGCGCTCGCCGAGCTCGCGTCAGAGCGGCTCCAGGGACGCCTGCGCGCCCTGCGCCTCGGCGAGATCCGTGAAGTGCGTGGCTGCGGCGCGATGGTGGCGATCGAGACGAGTCTCAACGCGCCGATGCTGCTCCGCCGCCTGGAGCAGCGCGGCCTGCTCGCCTTACCGGGAGGCACCGGCACCGTTCGCATCCTCCCGCCCTTGATCCTGGAGCGGCGCGAGGCCGACGGCGTGGTGGAGGCGATCGCGGCGATCATCCTGGGGAGCCGTCCCCCGCGGCGACGCTCAGTCAGCGCGCCGGCTACCGATGAGGTCGAAATCGTGCTCCCGGGCCGGTCGACGCGCCGTCGCCCTCGGGTCGCGCTCTAGCCTCCGCTCGCGGCCGGTGCCTCAGTTGAGGCGCTCGACGATCATCGCCATCCCCTGGCCGCCGCCGACGCACATCGTCTCAAGTCCGATGGTGGCGTCCGCCGTCTGCAGATCGTTGAGGAGCGTGCACAGGATCCGCGCGCCGGTCATGCCGAAGGGATGGCCGAGTGCGATCGCGCCGCCGTGGGGGTTGAGGCGATCGTCGAAGGGATCGATGCCGATGCCCCGAGCTGATGGGATCACCTGCGCGGCGAATGCCTCGTTGATCTCGACCACGTGCACGTCGTCGATGGTTATGCCTGCCCGCGCAAGCGCCTGACGAGAGGCCTCGATCGGACCGAGTCCCATGAGCTCCGGCTCGAGCGACGTGAGTCCCGTGGCCACGATCCGGGCGAGCGGCTTGATGCCGAGCTCTCGCGCACGGGTGTCCGACATGATCACGACCGCGGCCGCGCCGTCGTTGAGCGGGCAGGCGTTGCCCGCTGTCACGGTGCCGTTCTCGCGGAAGACCGGCTTGAGCTCGGAGAGCTTCTCGAGGGTGGTCTCGCGACGCGGACCGTCGTCCTTGGTCACGGTCCCGCCACCGTCGGGCAGTTCGATGGGCACGATCTCGCGAGCAAAGAAGCCGTCGTCCTGCGCCGCGACGGCCCGCTGCTGACTGCGCAGCGCGAATCGGTCCATCTCCTCGCGGCTGATCTCCTCTCGGGCGGCGACGTTCTCGGCGGTCTGGCCCATTGCCAGGTAGATATCCGGGTAGCCCTCGGGGTTGCCGGGCTCGAGCCGCTCGTTGCGGCACTGGGGCATGTCGCTCGAACCGTTGACGAAGCGCGAGACGCACTCGACGCCGACGCTGAGGAAGACATCGCCCTCGCCGGCGCGGATGGCGTGCGCGGCCATGCGAGTGGTCTGGAGGGAGGACGCGCAGTAGCGGGTGACGGTGGTCCCCGGCGCGTTGACCCGGGTCAGGATGCTGATGACGCGACCGAGGTTGAAGCCCTGCTCGCCACCTGGAAGTCCGCAGCCGCAGATGAGATCCTCGATCGTGTCGCGGTCCAGCTGTGGGAGGCGGTCGAGCACCTGGTTGACGACGCTGGCCGCGAGATCGTCCGGCCGGATATTGACCAGCGATCCTTTCATCGCGCGGCCGATGGGTGACCGACCGAGGGCGACGATGACTGGCTCAGGCATGGCTCTGTCTCCGATTGTCATAAAAAGCTATTGTCGGCCGCGTGACGTACTTCATCACAGGCGCGACGGGATTCATCGGCCGCCACCTGGTGCCGCTGCTCCTCGCCCGTGGCGACAACGTCTTCGTCCTCGTCCGCCCCGGGTCGCGGGCTCGCTACGCGGCGCAGCGTGAGCGCCTCGACCCTGGTGGGAAGCGCCTCCATGCGCTGACCGGCGACCTGACAGAGCCCGGCCTCGCGCTCTCGCTGGACGATCGCGAGCAGCTCCGCGGCGCCCAGTTTTTCCACCTCGCTGCGGTGTACGACCTCACGGCGCCGGCGGAGGAGACCGAGAAGGCCAATGTCACCGGCACCCGCAACGTCGTCGCCCTCGCCAACGAGGTCGGTGCCGGCTGCTTCCACCTGGTCAGCTCCATCGCCGTCGCGGGACGGTTCAAAGGCTCGTTCACCGAGGCGATGTTCGACGAGGGCCAGGAGCTCGATCACCCGTACTACAAGACCAAGCACGAATCCGAGCGGATCGTGCGCAACGAGGCGACAGTCCCGTGGCGTGTGTACCGGCCCGGCATGGTCATCGGCTCATCCGAGACCGGGGAGGCCGACCGCGTCGACGGCCCGTATTACGCCTTCAAGCTCATCCAGCAGATGCGCGATGCGTTCCCGCAGTGGGTGCCGTTCATCGGTCCCGAGGGCGGGCCGTTCAACCTCGTTCCTGTCGACTTTGTCGCAAAGGCGATCGACCATATCGCGCACCAGGAAGGGCTCGACGGGCGTGCGTTCCATATCGTCGATCCGGCGCCCTTGTCGCTCGGCGACACGCTCAACACCTTCTGCCGCGCGGCACACGCTCCAGAGTTCGCACTGAGGATCGACCGCCGAATGGCGCGCATGCTTCCGGGCGGTTTCGCCGCGATGGGTTCATTGCCGGCGGTGCAACGCATGCGCCAGCAGGCACTGGCACGGCTTGGCATTCCCGACGCGGCGTTCACGTACATGGACTATCCCGCGACCTTCGACGCCACCGATGCGCAGGCAGCGCTGGCAGGGAGTGGAGTCAGTTGCCCGCCGTTGCACGAATACGCATGGAAGGTCTGGGATTACTGGGAGCGACACCTCGATCCGCAATTGCCCACACCGGCGAACGTACGTCGCGTCGTCGGCGGTCGCGTGGTCGTGGTGACGGGAGCGTCGAGTGGCATCGGGCGGGCGGTGTGCTCACACCTCGCTGCGTCAGGCGCAACGATCATCGGTGTCGCCCGGCGTGTCGAGCAGCTCGAGGAAATGCGAGCGGAGGTCGAGAAGATCGGTGGCAAGGCCTACGTCTATCCCACTGACCTCAGCGACCATGACGCGTGCACGAAACTCATCGAGCAGGTGATCGAGGACCACGGGCGCGTGGACGTGCTCATCAACAATGCAGGCCGGTCGATCCGGCGCTCGGTGCTCGATTCACTCGATCGATTCCACGATTTCGAACGCACCATGAAGCTGAATTATTTCGGTGCGATCGCGCTCATCATGGCCGTCATCACCGGGATGCGCGAGCGCCAGGACGGGCACATCATCAACATCACGTCGATCGGTGGGCAGGCGTATCCGCCACGGTTTGCGGCGTACGTGGCCAGCAAGAACGCGCTCGATGCCTTTTCACGCTGCTTCGCGCCGGAGGTCGCGGCCGAGGGCATCGCGGTGACGACGATCCACATGCCCCTGGTGCGCACGCCGATGATCGCGCCGACCGGGATGTACAAGAACTTCCCGACGATCAGCTCTGACGAAGCGGCGGACATGGTGGTCGAGGCGCTCATCAAGCGACCGCACGAGGTGTCGACGCGTGTGGGCAAGTTCGGTGAGCTCGTCCACGCCATCGCCCCCAACGTCCATCAGCTGATCATGGCCGGCGCATTCCAGATGCTCCCTGACAGCAGCTCGCACGGATCCGACGGCAGCGGCGATCGCGCCGATCAGCCGGTCACTCCCGAGGCGTACGCGCTCGGGATGTTGATGCGAGGCATCCACCTCTAACGGTTGTCGGTCGAGCCACGCTCCTCGGCGACGATGCGGTTGGCGATGATGCCGATCTCCGGGATCTCCACCTCGCACAGTTGTCCGGGTTGCAGCCACGGCGCCGGGTTCTGTCCCATTGCCACGCCGGACGGCGTGCCGGTGAGGATGAGATCGCCGGGCTCGAGCGTGAACGCGTCCGAGATGTAGGAGATGAGTGTCGCGACGTCGAAGATCATGTCGGCGGTCGACCCGTTCTGGCGGAGGCTTCCGTCGACGCGGCAACGCAGCGTCAGCGCTTGCGGATCCGGGATCTCGTCAGCGCTCACGATCCACGGCCCGATGGGGCAGAAGGTGTCGAAGCTCTTGCCACGCAACCACTGGTCACCGAGCCCGAGTTGCGCGTTTCGCGCGGAGACGTCATTCGCACAGCAGTAGCCGGCGACATGCGCGAGGGCGCGATCTTTCGGAATCCGCTTCCCGCCGGTGCCGATGACGACGCACAACTCGGCCTCGTAATCGAGGTCGTCCACCTCGAGCGGCCGGATGATCTCGTCAAAGGGGCCGCGCAATGAACTCGCCAGCTTGGCGAAGAGGATCGGGCGGGTGGGAATGTCGTTGCCGAGCTCGCGGGCGTGGTCGGCGTAGTTGCGACCCGCGCATACGATCTTCCCGGGGCGTGTCACCGGAGGTCCGAGCGCGTAGAGCGGATACGACGGGGCGGCGCCGCGGCTGATCAGGTCCGGGAGTGCGTCGGCGGCCGCGCGGGCGGCGACAGCGAGCTCGCGTGTGGCGAGGACCGTGGCGGCATCAGCCCCGTCGGGGACCGGGACCGGGACGCCGCCCATTGCGCCGAGCAGGTCGTCGAGGCGGTATGCGCGGTCACCGTCGATGACGGCCGGCAACGACGTCGCGCCATCGCGGATGGTGCCGATCTTCATGCGGTCTCCTTGGAGGGGTAGCCGGCGGCCTTGAGCACGAGCTCGTGGAGCAGGCCGTTCGTTGAGATGCCGGTGCCGCCGAGCTTGGGGTCGTCGCCGCTCCTGTCCGTGAAGCGACCACCTGCCTCGGTGACGATGAGCTTGAGCGCCGCGAAGTCCCACACGTTCGCCCGAGAGGTCCAGCCGATGTCCGCGGTCCCTCGTGCGACGGCGAGGTGCGACATCGAGTTGCCGATGCCGCGGGCATCCCAGCAGCGTCCGGCGAGCGCGACGAGTCGTTCGGACTGCTTGGTGATGACGAAGCCGCGAATCGCGGTGTGGGTGATGAGCGCTTCGGAGATTTCGGCGATCTTCGACACGTGGATCCTGCGTCCGTTCAGGAACGCCCCGCCGCCGAGTGTCGCGTGGAAGCGCAACCGCATCGCCGGCGCCGACGCGACACCCACCACCGACTCACCGTCGCGCTGCAGGGCGATCAGCGTCGCCCATGTCTCGTTGCCGCGCACGAAGCTCCTGGTTCCATCGATCGGATCGATGACCCACCGCCACGTGGCGCCCCGATCGCCGACAAGCCCGAACTCCTCGCCGAGGATCGCGTGGGAGGGACGCTCAGTGGCAAGCCGGTCGCGGGCGTAGGTTTCGATGGCACGGTCCGCCTCGGTCACCGGGGAGAGGTCGGGTTTGGCGTCGATCTTGAGATCATGTGCCCGGAACCGCTCCATCGAGATGCCGTCGGCCACGTCCGCGATCTCGAGGGCGAGCGCGAGGTCGTCTGTCACCGCGCCTGAGCTTAGTCGTTGCGCCGGCTGGGTCAGCGTTCGCCCGTGGTCACGGCAGTCTCCATTTGGAGTGATCGCCCAGCGAGGTCGCCGCGGCAACACGCTGCAACATCGCGGCCTCGGCCGCGGGAAGACCGTCGTCGTACGTGAGGCCGACAGGGGTGCGTCCAAAGATGCTCGCGTAGAAGACGCAGGCCGCGAGGTACGTGCCCGCCGTGGTGGGATGCACGCCGTCGCCCTGCCACAGCCCGGCATCCGGCTGCTGCGCGAGCACGCTCTGCCAGGCATCGCCGACTGGAGCGATGGGGATGGCGTCCTCCGCGGCGATGGCGAGATACCCCTGATCCACCGCTGCCTGCATGCTCGAGTACGAGAAGAGATCCGCCTGTGGCCAGCCGGATCGGTGTCCCCACGTCAGGAACAGCAGCGGTTGGGCTCCGTCGTTGCGGATGAGCTGCGCGAGCTCGGTGACCGCTGGATCCATCTCACTCGCGCGATAGCTGGCAAGGGCTGGGTCTTCGCTCTGATCCTGGAGGACCACGGTGTTCCACGCTTCGGAGTCGATCGTCGTCTCTGTCGTTGCGTCCGCGACGTGGCCTGCGAGCGACTCGCCGCCTGTAGCGAGCGTGACCGCGTCGACGCGCTGACCGGCAGCCCACGCGAGGTCGGCAAAGGTCGTCGGGAGGTCGTTGACGTACGTGTAGCTGTCGCCAATGAACAGCACGCGCGTACATGTCGTGAAAGGGAGACCGCATCCCGGGTTGCCCCAGAGGCCGAGTTGCGGCAGGCCGAACGCGAGGGCCAGCGCTGCGACGATCGCCGCGATGAGCACCGCCCGTAAGCGTCGACGTCGCGCTGCGGGGTGCACCACGGCCTCTTGAACGGGCGCCTCGGCAGCAAGCTGGCTCTGGTGGTCCATGCCCGACGATTCTCGGGTCGGGTGCGCGACACCTGACCTCCGATGCGGTGGCAATGCGGCCACGGTTCTGATTCACGCGGCGCGATTCCGCGAGCGCTGGACGCGCCATCGGGTGCAACCGCGTGTAGCCTTAGCGACTGCCGCAGCGTGGGTTGCGATGCGTCCAGATTTCGAGAGGTAGTTCCATGGCTCACACCAAACTCGACGTGCTCGCTGACAAGGGCTACGCCATCCTCGGCGACGGTCCGGCGATCCCCCCGGCGGAGTGGGAGGGGCTCGAATACGTCGACTGGAAGTCCGGCGGTGACACGAACTTCGCGCCGCTCGCGTCGGCGATGGGCGAGATGGAATGCGCCGGCTTCTGGGATCACGGCAAGCCCGACAAGGACGGCATCTGGACGTCGAACCGCGAAATCGCGCCGACTCTCTGCAAGTACGTCGAAGCGATTGGGGCGCGCTACGGTCGCGTGCGGGTGATCAAGCTCAATCCTTCGAGCGAGTCCGACGCCCTTCGCCAGCTGCACCAGGACGACAACAACCGCCTCAACCCCGATGGCGAGGGCTGGGTCGTGCGTTCCTGGCTCGAGCTCAATGCGCCCGCAGGATCCGAATTCATCCTGCGCGATGTCAAGGACGACCCCTCGACGGAAAGCCGCATCGCGCTGCATCCGCGCCGTCAGCTCGTCATCGACACCGAGCGCCTCTATCACGTCGTGCACAACCCCGGACCCGGTCCGCGGTACGCCCTGATCACATCGCTCGAATCCGGTGACGTGCTCGATCGTTGGATCGCATCGCAGCGTCTCGAGGCAGCGCACTCGGTCTGATCGCGTCAGATGCGCGTGTTACCGAGCGTGTTACGCGCTTCAGATTAGGGTGAGTGGCATGCCGACGCGTGACCTGCCTTGACGCCCAGCGGGGAAGACACCCTCCACGTTCGGCGAAGCTATTTGCGGAAACGGCGATCGCGAACCTATAGGGCCTCACGCTTGAGCGCGCTCCTGATGATCGCGGTGGGCGTTGCCTGCGCGCTCTGCCTCGCGGGATTCACTGTGTTCGTGCTCGGATCCTGAGTTCGGCGACTGGCTCTTCCGTCCGTACGTTTGCGGACCGACAACCCGCACGACGACTCGTCACCGTCGGCTCCGGGTCCACTGATCCGGCGCCTCTTGCTTGACGTCGGCAGGCTACCCACCCCGTCTGTGATGGGGAGCAGCGACGGACGGGCGCGCTCAACACCCGGCTGATAACGCGGCTTCCCATCCTGGCGGGAGTGGCCGTGGGGTCCGTTCAAGAGACGACGCAGGCTCGCAGGTGCCCGTTTGGTCGATGCGACGCGCGACAGGTGACCTCAGTGTCCGCGCTGGACTCTCAGCAAAAGGAAGCCGATCAACGCTGCCGCGGGGAAACCGATGCCCATAAGAATGAGCGGCAGCGCGAGTGACTCCGCGTACGCCGCCCCGCCGGCAAGCCTGACCTCGATCGTCTTGCCGACGTCAGTGTTGTCGACACCATCGACTGTTCCGACCACGACGTGTCCGTTGCCGCCGACGAGGCTCCCGCCGACTGTCCAGGTACCAGTGCAGTCATATGTGACGCCCGGATACCGCGCGTCCTGGTCCTGGACGCAATCCGTCACTGTCGCGCTCGCCGGGGTGCCGGTGAACTGCACAACCGTGAGATACACCCCACCGATGCCCATGCCGACGGTGGCCAGCAACAGAAACACGATGCACGCCTTGGCGAACCACGTCACACGCGGCAGCCTCGGGACGACGTCGCCGATCACCTCCACGGATCCCGCGTGTTCGGCAGCGCGATCGAGAACGGTCGCCGATACCGGCTCGAGCCCGAGCAGCCGAAGCCCCTGGACGTATACGTGATACTCGCCGTCAGTGAGCATCGAGCGGTATGCCGGGATGACGCCGCCCGGGGTATGGGGAGGCCTGGCAAGGGTGAAGGACCGAGCAGCCACGTGCAGCCTGGCAGCGGTGCCGCCGCGACCGACTCGCGCAAGGCTGAGCGACACGGTGCCTGTGACGCATTCCACGGGACGTCGCATTGCCCGAAGCGTCACCCAGGCGCCGCTCACAGTCGCCGCTGCCACCAACAGTCCGACGAGACCGGGGATGATCCAGTTCTGTGCCGCAACACCTGGCGTTCGCGCCTGGTTGTAGGTCGCAATGAGGATCCAGACGCTCAAAGCAAGACCGATGGCGACCCCGACCGCAACGTTGCGCAGCGTGCGCCGCCTTTGCGCCGGCCCGAGACGGCCAGCACGGTTCGCCTCGAGGTCGCTTTCCGTGACGCGAAAGGCGCGCAGCAGCGCTTCCTGTTGATCCACCACCGTATTCTCCCGTGCCACATTCCAGACGCGAGATGGCAGATGGTTTCCGACCCGATGGCGCATGACCGCCTTGCTCGTCCGGTGCCTTACCATGACAGCCGCTCAGAGCACCGATTCACTGCTCAGTTCTGGCAAAACGAAGCAGCGAACCCCCCAAGCCAGGCTCCGAGCGAGACAGAAAACGCGAGCGGGAGTAGCTCAGTGGTAGAGCACTACCTTGCCAAGGTAGGGGTCGCGAGTTCGAGCCTCGTCTCCCGCTGATCGGGTCGTTTCGACCGTTATCGAGTTCGGCCTGACCCCCTAGTTGAGCCTGGCGAGAGAGTAGGGGTCCTATGAGCAGCCCCTCCAAATTTGGTCCTGCAGGTGACGGCAGCGAACAGTCTTGTTCGGGCGGTGCCGCGTATTCTCCGGCGGTGACGAGTGACCCGAAGCCAGTGGTGGCCCGTGGGGCCGGATCACCACGCGGCAACCCGCGCGTCAGCCTCACCATGATCATCGGGTCGGTCGTGGCCGCCGTCCTGCTCGTCACGCTCGCCGGATACGCACTGCTTGGAACGTTCAACCGGTATGTCGCCGACGACTACGGCGGAGTACTGGCGGTTCGGCTGCGGGGCTTCTGGGGCGCGCAGGTCGCGTTGTACCGGTCGTGGACCGGTCGGTTCACCTCCTCAGCCTTGATCTCAGCCGCCGCGATGCTGCCTGAAGGCGCGGTCCGTGTTCTTCCGGGCGTGCTGATCGGCGGCTGGGTGCTCGTTCTCTGGGTGGCCCTCCAGCAGGTAGTTCCGTCCGCCGGGAGAGTTGGTCGCCTCGTTCTCGCAGCCGGGGTGGTCTATACAACCCTGCAGGTTACCCCGAGCCCGTTCCTCTCGATCTATTGGATGACGGGGTCCCTGACATATGTGCCGTCGCTGCTCCTCGGAACCCTCCTGATTGCGCTCATCCGCTGGTCAGCCGGCGACGGCCGGCGCCGCATGGCGACGATCGCGGGTGCGGGCGTCGTTGCATTCCTTGCGGGTGGCTCCAACGAGACGTATGTCGTTGCACAGACGGTTGCCCTCGCGATGGCGATGGCCGTTGCGATCTCACCACTCTCGATGATCAGTCGATCGAAGCTTCGTGCTCTTGGCGTGGCGTTGCTCGGCTCACTTGTCGCCGCCGGTGTTCTCGTGGCGGCGCCAGGGAACGCGATTCGTGACGCCGCAATCGTGCGCATCGTTGGGCAGCACCCATCGTTGGTTGCACTGCCAGGTCTCACAACCCAGTTCGCTTGGCAGTTCCTGCAGTCTCTCTTCTCGGCGCATTGGGTGAGTCTCGTGGCGGTCGCGATCCTCGCGGGGTTGGTTGCGGCACGGTCGAAAGCCATAACCAACACCCAGCTGAGATCCCTGTCGATCGCCGCGGTCGCCACGACGATTGGAGCGGTCATCATCGTCGCGTCGGCAATCCTTCCCAGCGTCTATGTGGAGGATCGGCTGACGAATGCATGGGGTCAGATCGTCCTCGTCTATGTCTGCGTCTGCGCAATGGCGACGCTCGGGTGGATCGGTGGCCAGGTCTGCCGATCCCTTGCCCACCGCGCCTCGACGCCAGCGGGGTCATCGGTGGCGGTCCGCCAGAGTGCACCCGGGGTGATGGCTGTCGCCCTGGCCGCCTTCGTTGTGGTCGGACCGATCGTCGCCGTTGCCACGATCGTTGGTGATGTTCCGGCGATTCAAGCGTGGGCCGCAACCAAGGATGCAGAGGCGGCTGCCGCGATATCCGCGCACACGGCAGGCGAAACTGCGGTGACGGTTCCGCCGCTCCGCATGGTGGCCAATATCGGCATCTTCAGCCACCCCACGGACGAGGACCTCACGAAGGATCCCCGCTACTGGATCAATGCGGATGAGGCCGCGTACTACGGCGTGGCCAGCATGGCGACGTCGGCGTCCGCTTCGCCCTAGCATCACCACATGCCCCAGCCGCCAATGCGGCCCCATCGCCAGCGCGGCGACTACGAACCCGACGCTGCAGCAAGGGTCCCAAAGAGCACACCGCCAGACTGGCAACACGCCGTCGAAGCCTTCCTGCAGGACGCACGCACGCGTGAGTGCAGCCCCGCCACGGTCGACAACTACCGCACGTATCTCCTCGGCGCGCGGGCCGAGCAGTTTCTGACCGACTACAAAATCCGCTCCGTGGCCGACATCACCGCCGACAAGCTCCGCGATTTCCGGGCAGAGCTGGTCGATGCCGGACTCTCGATCGGCACCGTCGCAACCTTTCATCGAATCCTCCGAAACTTCCTCGGTTTCTGCCGGCGTCAGCGATGGGAAGTCGGCGCAGACACGCTGGACATCGCGCCACCGCTTCAGACGGCAATGGAGCCGGAGACGTATACCGAGGCCGAGGAGCAGCGCATCCTCGACGCGACCCGGACCAGCCGCGACCGCTTCCTGGTCGAGTTCATGGTCCGGACCGGACTGCGTCTCAACGAGGTGGCGCTGGTGACCATCGATGACGTCGTGCGCGCGCCAGAGGGCTCGTACCTCCGCGTTGGCTCTCGCGAGGAGCGAAAGGACCGGATCGTTCCGCTGGACACCGGCACGTATCGCTTGTCAACGAAGTTGGACTCGTATCTCCGCAACGTACGACCGGCTGGAGCGAAGGATGGCCATCTGTTTCTGACCACTCGGCGTGACCCGCTCACGAAGGAATTCGGGCCGCTTGAAGCGCAAGGCATCAAGATGCTGCTGCGTCGGATTGGACAGGAGACGGGGATCCACGTCCATGCGCAGAAATTCCGCAACACCTTCGCAAGGCGAGCGCTGACGGCCGGCGTTGACAGCCTGGTGTTGCAACGCGCCCTTGGACACTCGACGCTCGCAATGGTCAATCGCTATGCGCAGCTACAACCTCGCGATCTCGTCGACGCGTGGCGTGCGCGCCGTGACTGATTACGGTCCGCGTCCCTGGCTCGACGCTGTTCGAACCGCTCCCGGTTACAACCAGGTCGTCGCGAGCCAGATCGCCACAATTGCGAGGGCGAGCAGGACGATGTTCAGCGGCGTCACTTTGACTTCACCACGGCTGAGGTGCAGCGACAACGCGCCAACCTGAAGAACCGCCAGCCCGATCGCTGCCGCGAGTGCGAGGCCTACCGCGACCCCTGTCAGCGGCGGCAGGATGAGCCCCAGCGCCCCAAGCACCTCCAGCACTCCGATGGTGCGCACGTAGCGCAGGGGCATTCCATCAACCCACGCCATCATCGGTCGCAGCTGGTCCTTGGATCGCGTGGTCTTCAGCGCACCCGAGTACAGATAGAGGACGGCCAGCAACGCGGCGACGATCCAGTAAGCCAGCCTCATGCAGCGACACCCCGTTGGTTATGTGCGGGTAAGCGACCCCATTGTCGCGTGCCGCCTATGCCGGACCGACCCAGTTGGGATCGCGACCGAGAAACCCGAGCAGCCGATCGAGCGTTGGTCGCTCGGCGGCGATGGGGATTTCCGGCGCGAAAATGGACGGATGCTCGTTGCGGACCTCGTCGCTCAGCGCGGGCCATGATGACCCCCACAACCACGCAGCGACACCAGGATCCTCGGGCAGCGACTGGCCGTCGCCCGGGCCAGATCCCAGCCATGGACATTGATCAAGTCGGCCACTGTCCAGTCGCGGCACGGCGTCGGTTGCGCAAGCTCATCGCGGCGGACGTTACCGACGATGGCCGCAGTCGACTCACACGCCCACCGCAGATTCTCGAGCGGCGAGGTCGGATCGACTGCGGGCATCTGACTCCTTCCGTGTGACCGTGGACGCGTGGACGAATATACCTGCGCGGCTGCTCAGTCCCGGGCACTTCTGAACGCCCATGCGTTGCCGGTCCAAGCCCAGACGCGTATCGGCGTCGCCTCACCGGAGGTGCCACTCAGCTCGCCCACGAGCAAGAGATTCCCCGCGCCAAAGCTGGTCAGCAGTCCCTGACTCAGCCGCGGACTCGATACCGGCGGCAGCGCCGTCCAGTCGGCGCCGGTCCAGGCCCATCGCAGCAGCGGTACGGGCGTCACTGCGCCCTCGGCAAAGAGCAGCAATCTCGCCGAGATCGGGTCCCACCCCAGGCCAAGGAGGACGTACGCCGTGGGCGTGTGTGCAGTCACGAGCTGGGTCCAAACGGTGCCGTCCCAGGTCCACGTCTGCGTCACCGCACCGACCTTGGGGCTGATGACATTGCCGAATCCAACGGCGACCATCGCGTTGGTCTCGGGGTCGAACGCCAGCGTCAGCACTCCTGTTGGCAGGTAGGGATCTGGCTGTCGATGGTCGATCCAATGGGTGCCCGCCCAGGTCCAGGTGTCGGCGCCCGAACTCGATGCCGGCATGAGGACCATCTCGTCGAGCGCCGTGTCCCACGCCATCGATGCCTGCCCGGGCGGCGGACCATTGAAGCCGCCAACGTTGAGCTCGCGCCACGTCGTCCCGTTCCATCCCCAGGTGTCGCCGAGGTATGTCTGCGCCGGGCGGATGCCACCGAAGAGCAGCACCATGTGGAGGTCCGGGTCGTACGCGATCGCCGCGTTCTCGCGTCCCGATGGGCTGATGGTCGGGCGCGCGAGCGTCCAGTGCGTTCCCCACAGCCATGTCTGGTTGAGGCTCAGATCCCCGCCGAACACAACGAGTTGGTGTCGATCGGGGTCGTTGGCGACGCTGTAGCCGTCGGTGGAGAACGGGGCGTCCACGTTCGGTCCTGGACTCGAGACGGGGACCGTCTCGTCACCATGGCCTTGCGGCCGCGAGATCAGGAACCCGCCAACGGCTGCAACGCCAATCGCGACCACGAGCGCCAGTGCCGTCGAACGTCGCGGTCCGCGCGTGGTGCCCATCGCCTGATGATCCTGCACCCGGAGTCAGGAAGGCGACATTAATCCCGCCCGTCGTTTCCTATGATGCAACCCGTCGCAAACGGAGTTGGGAGTACGTCATGGCAAGTCGCAGCGAACAGGTCAACCTGCTCAGCGGGGTCGAGCTCTTCGCTGGCCTGACCAAGAAAGAGGCCGGCAAGGTCCTTCAGTTCATGCGCGACATCAACTATGGAGAGGGCAAGGTCATGGTGCAGGAGGGCGACAACGGCGGCCGCTTCTTCCTGATCACGTCCGGCACGGCCGTGGTCTCGCGCCGCGGACGGCGCGTGCGCAAGTTGGGTCCGGGCGATTCGTTCGGCGACATCGCCCTCATCGATGGCGGCCCGCGCTCGGCGACCGTCACCGCGGAGACCCCCGTCAGCACCTTGTCCCTCGCCATCTGGAACTTCAAGGCGGCGCTCCTCGAGAACCCGACGATCACGTACAAACTGCTCCTCGTCCTCTGCAAGCGCCTTCGCGAATCCGAGGCCCGCGCGTCGATCTGACCTGACGGCGCTCAGCTCGCCGGCGAGCACCCGTAGTGGATGAAGTCGTTGACATCCGCAAACCAGATGTCGTTGCTCGAGACCGCGGCCATGGCCGTGATTGTCTGGATGGCGGAGCCGTTGATGGTTGGGATCTGACTCCAGGTCTGGCCGTTCCAGTGATCGATCTCGTCGCCCGCAGCCCAGACGTTATTGGGAGCCAGGTCCGCGACAGTCTCGAGCACGCCGTTCTCGCCGGTCTGCGGGCTGGGGAGGATGGACCACGCCGTGCCGTTCCAGTGCAGCACCAGCGTCCCGATCGGCTGCGCGCGGCCCACGGCCCAGACGTCGCCGTCCGACCCGGTCACGGCCTGGAGGTCATCCTCGGCGGAGCTTGATGTCTCCGGGACGGTCACGTCAGGAGCAGCAACGACCGACCATTTCGTGCCGTCCCAGTGCTCCGTGAAGGTCTGATCGCCGGTGTACGTCTCCTGGTCCGGATTTGTGAACGAGCGGATGCCCACTGCCCAGACGTCGTCGGGCGAGATGGCATGCACCGACGTGAAATCCGCCGACGCCGGGTTCTCGTCGGCGCCGCTGGCCAGCCCGGCGGCCACCTTCGCCAGCGCGGCCGGATTGTGCGGATCGAGGCCGATCGTCGGTGCGGGCACGATCGTCCAGGTCGAACCGTTCCAGTGCTCGACAAGTGGCGCGTCGTAGCTCATCGTGCCGGCGCCCGAACCGGCTCCGTATGCGAGTCCGTACGTCGCTCCGCCGACAGCCCACACGTCGTTGCTCGAATCGCCGGAGACGCTGTTGAGGTTGTCGCTCTTGGTCGCGTCCGGGGCGGGGACGATCGACCATGCGGTCCCGTTCCAGTGCTCGACCAGCGTCAGAACGTTCACCGTTGACGGGACGTCGCCGGCGGGTCGGTTCGCCGGATAGAAGCCAACTGCCCAGGCGTCATTGGAGCTGATCGCGTCGACCGAGGTCAGATCCTCGCTGCGGTCCCAGTCCATGTCCGAGTCGCCGGCGTGCTGCACGGGGACGATGGACCAGGCCGCCCCATTCCAGTGCTCGACGAGCGCCTGGCCTGTCTGCGTGGCTCCCACCACCGATTGACCGGCCGCCCAGATGTCCGACGTCGATACGGCCGAAAGCGATTGGATAGTGAAGAAGTTGGCGACGAGGAGGTCTGCGGCGCCTGATTCACCGCCCGATTGCGACCCTGGCGGCAGCGGGATCGCGTCGGTCGACCACGTCGGCGTGCATGCCTTGGCCACAGACGACGGGGATCCCGTCACGCGAGCGCTCACGGTCGGCGCCGGCCCACCGGAGCTGGAACACGCCGCAAGGCCGGCGGCGGGAAGCACCAGCGCGCTCACACACAGCAGCGACCGTGCGCGGCGCGAATCAGGAGGTGCGAAAGACCCACGTGTCATTCGCGTCAGCATTCGCATTGAGTGACCCGCCGAAGAGCACGAGTTCATGCCGCGTCGCGTCATACGTCATCTGACTGAAGAAGCGGCCAGGGGGCAACGTTGCCGGCTGCATCTGAATCCACATCGTGCCGTTCCAACTCCACATGTCGTCGAAGACGGTGATGACGCCGGTTGGCGGGTCTGCGGTGACATTGCCCACGACCCCGCCAAACAGCACCGTGGCGCCGAGATCGGGGTCGTACGCCATGCTCGCCCCGAAGCGCGCCGGCGCGCTCACGGGCGCTGACGCTTCCGTCCATGTGGTCCCGTTCCAGAGCCAAGTAGCGCCAGACGCTTCCCCGTTCTGCGTGATGTTGCCAGGGTTGCTCACAAGCTCCCCGCCGAACAGGACGACCTGCTGTGTCGCGGCGTCGTACGCGATCGACGGATCCTCCACCGAGGGTGGCGAGGTTGCGGGATGGAGGAACGTCCACTTCGAGCCGTTCCAACTCCATGTTTCCGGGCCCGAGTGCCCTGGGAGCTGTGGTTCGCCGTCGTCGCTCGGCACGGCGTATCCCACCAGGATCACAGTGTGCGTCGCCGCGTCGTATGCGAGTGAATACGAGTCCAGTGCGTCCGGCAACACGACGTCTTGTGGCGCCTGTGTCCACTGGCTCCCATTCCACGTCCACATGCCGGTGGAAATGCCGCAGCCGGAGTACGCGCCAACCGCGATCTCCTGACCAGTCGCGGCGTCATACGCCATGGAGAACCAGGCCATCTCGCCGGGGCCGTCGACCTTGGGATGCAACTGTGTCCAGGTGGTCCCGTTCCACGACCACGTGTCGACGTACTGGCCGGAGTTCGGGCTGCAACCGGTGCGTCCGCCGGTGAGGAGGTCGGTGCCGGTCGCGGCGTCATACGCGAACCCCGCCGAGTTGCGCGCCAGCGGCGAGGAGGCGGGCGTGAGTTGCGTCCAGGCGTACTGGGTCGAGGTCACGACTGTGGATGGCGAAGGGGTGGCGGTGGCAGTCGCGTGCGGTCGCGGCGTCGGCGTGGTGGACGCCGAGGTCGAGCCGCACGCAGCGACTGCCAACGCGGCGACTGAGCCGACGATCCACCACTGTCGCTGCGGTCGAAGCATGTCGTCTCCATCCCTGCGACGCCGAGTGAGCCTCGTGACGTTCGCGATCATTAAACGCCCGTCGGTCGGAATCAGATACGGCCGCCGCCGTGGTGAACGCGATGCCACATCGAACCCCTCGCGATTAGACTCGTCGACACGCTCAGACGCCGGTCACGGACACGCTCGGGGGTATTCCAGTGGGCATCCGCAATCGACTCCGGTCATGGCCGGTGGTTCGCCAGTTCACGAGCGACGACCGTCTTGGTCGCGGTACAGCAGTGCGCTCGGCGCACACCGACGCACTGGCGCCTCGGACGAAAACTGCCGATCGCGTCGTCAAGAGCATCTGCCCCTACTGCGCCGTCGGCTGCGGGCAGCGGGTCTACGTGAAAGGCGAGCGCGTCGTGCAGATCGAGGGCGACCCGGATTCGCCCATCTCGCGCGGGCGCCTTTGCCCCAAGGGATCCGCGAGCGAGCAACTCGTCAACAACCCCGGGCGCGTCACCACCGTCAAGTACCGCCGCCCGTTTGGGACCGAGTGGGAAGACCTGCCGCTCGAACGGGCCATGGAGATGATCGCCGACCGCATCATCGAGAGCCGCGACCGCACCTGGCAGGACGTCGACGAGCACGGCGACGCGGTCCATCGGACGCTCGGCATTGCGAGCCTCGGCGGCGCCACACTCGACAACGAAGAGAACTACCTCATCAAGAAGCTCTTCACGTCACTCGGTGTCGTGGAGGTCGAGAACCAGGCCCGTATTTGACACAGCTCCACAGTCCCCAGTCTGGGGACATCGTTCGGGCGAGGCGGAGCCACGACCTTCCAGCAGGACCTGCAGAACGCTGACTGCATCGTCATCCAGGGTTCGAACATGGCCGAGTGCCATCCGGTCGGATTCCAGTGGGTGATGGAGGCCAAGGCCCGCGGCGCGACGATCATTCACATCGACCCGCGCTTCACGCGAACGTCGGCGATGGCTGACACCTACGTTCCCATTCGCGCCGGCAGCGATATTGCCTTCCTTGGCGGAATCATCAACTACATCCTCAGCGAGGAGAAGTACTTCCGCGAGTACGTGGTCAGCTATACCAACGCCGCGACCATCGTCAGCGAGGATTTCGAGGACGCCGATCAACTCGGAGGCTTCTTCTCCGGCTTCGACCCGAAGACCGGAAAGTACGACACCTCGACCTGGGCCTACGAGGGGATGGACATCGCCGCCGCCGCCGGATCGCGCGCGGTGCCGAAGCGCCAGCCACCATTGCCACCGAACAGTCACGGCCGCCGCGATGAGAGCCTTGAAGATCCGTTCTGCGTCTTCCAGGTCCTCAAGCGTCACTACGCTCGATACACGCCCGAGGTGGTCGAGCAGATCTGCGGCGTTCCCGCGGATCAGTTCGCCAAAGTCTGTGAGGCGGTCACCGCAAACAGTGGTCGCGAGCGCACCACCGCATGGGTGTACTCGGTCGGATGGACGCAGCACTCGGTCGGCGTGCAGTACATCCGCGGCGCGGCGATCATCCAGTTGCTGCTCGGGAACATGGGTCGTCCGGGCGGCGGCATTCTCGCTTTGCGCGGACACGCGAGCATCCAGGGTTCGACCGACATTCCGACGCTCTTCGACCTGCTCCCCGGATACCTGCCAATGCCGAAAGCCGGTCTACACGCAACCACGCAGGACTATCTGTCGTCAATCAAAAGCGAGGGACAGAAAGGATTCTGGGCAGCCGCGGATACGTACCTCATCAGCCTGCTGAAAGCGTGGTGGGGCGATGCCGCCACTGCGGAGAACGATTACGGCTTCGAGTGGTTGCCCCGCATCAGTGGCGATCACAGCAACTACCAGACCATTCTTGACATGCTCGACGACAAGGTCGAGGGCTATTTCCTGCTCGGTCAGAATCCGGTGGTCGGATCAGCGAACGGCAAGCTCCAGCGGACGGCGATGTCGCACTTGAAGTGGCTCGTGGTGCGCGACCTCAACCTGATCGAATCGGCCACGTTCTGGAAGGACGGACCGGAGATAGCGACTGGCGAGCGGCGCACCGAGGACATCGGCACCGAGGTGTTCTTCCTGCCGGCTGCGGCACACACCGAGAAGGACGGCACCTTCACGCAGACGCAACGCCTGCTGCAGTGGCATCACAAGGCAGTCGAGCCCTCCGGTGATTGCCGCAGCGAGCTGCATTTCTTCTACCACCTTGGTCGGATGCTCCGGGAACGGCTTGCAACGTCCACGCTCGAACGCGACGTTCCGCTCCAGCGGCTTGCGTGGGAGTACCCGCTGCTCGAAGGAGACGAGCCGGACGCCGAAGCGGTGTTGCGTGAGATCAACGGGTCATTCCTGACCGGCGAAAAGGCCGGCGACATGCTCAGCAGCTTCGTCGAGATGAAAGCGGACGGTTCCACAGCCGGGGGGTGCTGGATCTATACCGGCGTGTACACCGGCGGGGTCAACCAGGCCGCGCGCCGTAAGCCCGGCTCGGAGCAGTCCTGGGTCGCGCCGGAGTGGGGATGGGCGTGGCCGATGAACCGCCGCATTCTCTACAACCGGGCGTCAGCCGATCCGGACGGCAAGCCCTGGAGCGAGCGCAAGGCGTACGTCTGGTGGGACGAAGCGGCCGGCAAGTGGACGGGCCACGACGTCCCCGACTTCCAGGCGACCAAGGCGCCGTCGTTCCGCCCCGAACCTGGCGCGGTCGGTGCTGCGGGGCTGGCCGGCGACGACGCGTTCATCATGCAGTCGGACGGCAAGGCCTGGCTCTACGCGCCGAGTGGCCTCCTCGACGGACCGCTCCCGGTGCACTACGAGCCGGTGGAGTCGCCGCTGCGGAACGCGCTCCATCCGCAACAGTCGAATCCAACCCGAGAGATGTTCCCGCGGGACGAGAATCTCACGAGCCCGTCGCCGCCCGAGCACGGCTTCGAGGTGTACCCGTACGTCGTCACCACCTACCGCCTGACCGAGCATCACACTGCCGGTGGCATGAGCCGTTGGTCGCCGTACCTTGCCGAGCTGCAGCCTGAATTCTTCTGCGAAGTCTCGCCGGAGCTCGCCGCCGAGCGCGGGCTCGAGCATCGTGGCTGGGCAACCATCGTGACTGCGCGGACCGCCATCGAGGCGCGCGTCCTGGTCACCGATCGCATGACGCCGCTCACGGTCGGAGGGCGGGTCATTCACCAGATCGGACTTCCGTACCACTGGGGAGTCGGTGGTGGAGGAGCGATCGTCAGCGGGGATTCCGCCAACGATGTGATGGGCGTCGCGCTCGACCCCAACGTGCATATCCAGGAATCGAAGGCAGCGTCGTGCGACATTCAGCCCGGTCGCCGGCCAACCGGCCCCGCGCTCCCGCGCTACGTCGAAGCGTACCGGCGCCGTGCCGGTATCAACTCTGAGACCGGGGCGACGCGCGTGACACCGCGCGAGGGCGGCGCCTGATGCATCGCTGGTCGGCATCGCCTGATCCGGCAGCGAATACCGGCTGGAGCGATCCGCCGCCGCGCAAGGGATTCTTCACGGACAGCTCCGTCTGCATCGGCTGCAAGGCGTGCGAGGTTGCGTGCAAGGAATGGAACGGCATTCCCGAGGACGGTCTCGAGATGCTCGGCATGTCGTACGACAACACGGGTGCGCTCGGGGCCAGCACGTGGCGTCACGTCGCCTTCATCGAGCAGCCGCGGCGACCCACCGGGGGAAGCGGTTTCACGGCCTTGCCGATGGTTGCCGCCATATCTGGCCAGAATGTGGAGGCACCGTCGCCGGCGACCGGGATTCGATGGTTGATGTCGTCCGACGTCTGCAAGCATTGCACCCACGCTGCCTGCCTGGATGTCTGCCCGACCGGCTCACTCACACGAACCGAGTTCGGCACCGTCGTGGTGCAGGAGGACATCTGCAACGGCTGCGGCTACTGCGTGCCGGCGTGTCCGTTCGGCGTCATCGATCGCCGCCGTGGCCCCGAGGGAACACGCAATCTCGGGATCGCCCAGAAGTGCACCCTCTGCTACGACCGGCTCGGCGAAGGCATGACACCGGCATGTGCGCAGGCATGTCCGACGCAATCGATTCAGTACGGCGATCTCGATGAGCTGCGTGTTCGTGCGGGTCACCGCGTCGACGAGTTGCATGCCGCCGGCGTGACCGATGCACGGCTCTACGGCGCCGATCCAAACGATGGCATCGGGGGCGCCGGTGCGTTCTTCCTGCTCCTCGACGAGCCCGAGGTCTACGGGTTGCCGCCCGAACCAGTCGTGACGACGCGCGATCTCCCCGCAATGTGGCGGACTGCCGCGTTCGCGAGCGCCGCGATGCTGGTCGGTGCCGCGGCAGCGTTCGTGCGGAAGCGGGCGTGACCGTCGAGCCCGTCACGACTTCCGCGGTCGAGGCACCGCGACGGCGCCGGCGCGGTGGTGGCGGCCGCGAGGGAGAGCGGGCGATGGTGCCGCCCGCAATCTTCACGTCGTACTACGGACGTCCGGTCGTCAAAGCATCGCCGTGGGAGAACGACATCCCGGCGTACTTCTTCCTCGGCGGACTGGCCGCTGGTTCATCGCTGCTTGCTGCGGGGGCTGACCTGCGCGGCCTGCCGAAGTTGCGGCGTTCCGCTCGCATTGCCGCACTCGTCGGCGGAGCGGCCGGAAGCGCTGCGTTGATTCACGACCTGGGACGGCCGGCGCGATTCCTCAACATGCTGCGCACCGCTAAGCCGACGTCGCCGATGTCCATGGGGACCTGGGTGCTCGCGGTGTTCGGGCCGGCAGCTTCGCTCGCAGGCGCTGCTGAGATCGCCGCGATGCTGCCTTTACGTGTCCCGATCGCGAGCCGCATCCTCGACACCGGAGCCCGACCTGCAGGTGTGTTCGCCGCCGCGCTCGCTCCCGCACTCGCGTCGTACACGGGCGTGCTGCTATCGGATACCGCCACCCCCGCGTGGCATGCCGCACACCGTGAGTTGCCATTCGTGTTCGTCGCTTCAGCCGCAGCATCCGCCGGCGGCCTTGCGATGATCACGACCTCCGTCGATCAGGCAGGACCGGCCCGCCGCATGGCCGCCGGTGGCGCGATTGTTGCTCTCGCCATGGAGCACCGGATGGAGCAGAGCATGGGCTTGAGCGCGGAGACGCTCCACAGTGGCAAGGCAAAACGATTCATGGACGCGAGCCGGGCGCTGGCGGTGGTCGGCGCGCTCGGAACCGTCGTCATCGGCGGTCGCACCAGGGGAGGAGCAGCACTTGCCGGCGCTGCGCTCGTGCTTGGATCTGTGTGCACCCGCTTCGCCGTCTTTGAAGCTGGGCAGGCGTCAGCGCGCGACCCTCGATACACTGTGATCCCGCAGCGCGCGCGCCTGGAGCGCGGTGCGGCGCGCAGCAGGCAGCCCAATACAACTTGACGACACTGGCAGTGCTGACGGGTCCGCCACGAATTCTCGTTGCGAGTTCGACCCTCTGTATCTGCGCTGTTCTGGGGCTCGGCATCGCGCTTGCGGTGCGAGATCGAGATGCATCGCGCAGTCTGGTGGTGACAGGGGTGAGGATCGCTCTGGTCGCACTGGCGATTCGCTTCGCAATGTCGCTCGTTCAAAACGGTGGCACCTACGACATATTCGACGCCTACCGAGTAGTCGGTAATCAACTGCGCCTCGGCGGTGACATCTACACGGGCGCGAGCAATGGACTCTCCAATTACCCGCCGCTGATCTACTGGCAATGGGCATCAGCGGCGGCGATGGTCCCGACCGGAAACCCGCAGCTCTTTGCCTTCATCGTTCGGGTGCCATATTGGGTATGTGACGCGGCGGTGGCGCCGATTCTCCTGGCCTTGATCAAGGAGCGATGGCGGGTCCGCGCAGCTTGGTTGTACGCCCTGAATCCGATCACCATCGCTGTTGCAACACTGCACGGACAGTTCGACGCGATGCCTGCCTTGGCGGTCTTGCTGGCGGTGGCGTGGCTTGGGACGCGCCCGCGGGCCGCGGCATACGCTTTGGGCGTGGGTGTGGCGCTGAAGACGTGGCCTGGATACTTTCTGCCTGTGTTCCTCGGCTGGTTGAAGCGCGGTCGCTGGCCCTTCGTGCTCCGCGTGGCTGCCGTTCCTGCGTTCGTGTTCGCGGTGTACGCGATTATTCACCCCGAACACATCGTCCACGGGGTCCTCGCGGTGCTCCTCTACATTCCCCATCGACAGGGCTTTGGCACCTCGCGATTCTTTCCCGAGTCGTGGGGCAGCGCGATCGTGCCCTTTACCAATGTCCTGCTGCTGGGGTTAGTGTGCTGGGTCGCGTATCAATGCAGCCGGCGAGACGACGTGAGGATTGCCGACGCCGTCGCGCTGGCGATTGTGCTCGTGCTCGGGTTGTCGGCGTCGATATCCGACCAGTATCTGGTCTGGCCGTTCGGCATTCTCCTGTTGGCCGGTCGCTTGCGGATGGCAGCGCTACTGGCACTGATTCTCACGCCGGCGACACTTCTCATCGTGCTCGATATCAATGGGAGCGCGGCCGATCTTCCAACGTGGCTGTTCCTGCCGGGAACGGGGGCGTTGTGGATCAGCGCTGCCATTCTCTGGCGACAGACGGGCCTTGGATTCCCCAGGTACCCATTCACGAGGAAAAGCCGGCAGGCCCGAGATCCAGTCCCGGCTTGATCAGCGGGACGCTGAGGGCGAATCCCGTTTCCCCGCCGCTTCTCGGTGCCATGACCACAGCAGCACCGCGACCGCAATGGCGCTTGCGACCAGAGGCGGAACGATCCCGAACCGCGTTACGAAAAACTCCAGTGACTGCATCGACTTGTACGCGAGGTTGGGGTCGCCCGGCACGACGATTTCGCTGCGCCACACGAGCGCAACGACAGCGACGGCGGCAAGACCTGCAGTCACTCTGGCGAGAACTGCGAGTCGCTCGCGCGAGAGCCGTGAGACGCCCGCGATGACGAGAAGGACATTGGCGGTGAAGACGGTCTCGGCGAGGCCGGAACGAGCGGTGTTCGTGGGCAGGAGCAGCAAGCCCGCCAGCGCGCCACCGATGATTGCCCACAGCGCCGGCTGCGGCGGCCATGGCCATCGGCGTCCAACCAGAAGTACGGGCAGCAGGGCCGCCGCCGAGGAGAACCAGAACAGCGAAACCACCGCGTCAAGCAAAGGGGTACCGAGGCGCAGCGAAGGAATGCCCCAGAACGTCGAGGCGAGCACCACGGGCCGGCTCAGCAGCCATTGACTCAACGATCCGGCGTATTGCGCTGGGATGGAAGCCCCCCATAGCACGCTCGGTGACAGCGTGTGAGTGAACGCCGCCCAAAGAGCGACCGGAGTGACGCCGATAGCGCCGGCCGCGACTGCGAACTTCCAATCAGCGCGTCGGAGCACGACCCATATCGCGATTCCCGCAACCATGCCGATCGACCCGATGTGCGTGAGCAGCGCGCCGGCGAGTGCGATCCCAACGGTGATGATGGCGACCCGGCCACTTTGGAGTGCTGCATACACCGCTGTGAGCACGAAGAACGAGACGAGGCCCCACGGCCACGTGTACACGGAATACAGCACGATCATGGGCGTCAGGCCGACGATGGTCAGAGCTCCCGGCGTGGCGCCCAGCGTCCGCAGCAGGAGGCGTGCAGGCCACAGCCACAACGAGCCGAGAATGACGCTGACGATCTGGAATGCCCAGTACCCCTGTCCCCACACCAACAACCCGCCCCCGAGCGCGTCAAAGAGTGGCGTGCGCTGACGAAGGTCGGCGAGGGTGGCAGTGGAGGAGAGCCCTCCGTATGCACGCGCCAGTTGATAGTGGAGGTCCCAGTCGCCGATGCGGCCGCCGCCGGTCTGCAAAGGCAGCACCATCTCCACCGCCAGCGACAACGCAACGAGCCCGAACATTGCCGGCGTCGGGCGCGCAAGAGCGATGACCGCGACGATCGCGAGGCCGACCGTCGGCGGGCTCGCTGCCGGGTGGCCGGACAGGGTGGCGACGAGCGTCGCCGCGCCCGCGAGTATCAATGCCCCCATCGCCACGAGCAGGCGCCGGAGTTCGGCGTCTCCCTGGACTGCAGTTCGAGGCGACGCGTCGTCCCAAGAGTCAGCGCCGGGCCTTCTCACGTCGCGTCTCCGTGATGCCGGCGCGCTCATAGCGACGCGGGCGTACGCACCCGTCGAAGGTCACTGTCGACGCGTTGTGTGACGCCAATGCGATCCAAGTGCTCGAGCAGTGGCACAGCGACCCGCCGCGTCGTTCCCAGCGCCTGGCGTGCAGCCGAAAGCGTGAACGGTTGAGGCAGCCCCCTGAGCTGGTCTGCGGCCACCGCGGGCGCATCCGGGAGCAGCGCGATATCTCCGGGCAGCAGCAGGATCGCCCGCGCCGCAGCAGCCGCTCCAAGCTCACGCCGACCGAGTCCGAGCGCCACGAGCTGACGCTGTTCCGGCGCTGCAAACGGCGAGTCGGTGAGCGCATCCACCAGCCGCGATACCGCCACCCCAAGATCCGCCCGGAGTGCCGGAGCTGTCCCGCGTTTGCGCACCCGTCCGCCGGCATCCTCGAGCTCAGGGCAGGACTCGACTAGCACGGGCAACAGCTGAGCGTCCTCGAGATGTAACGCTCGGGAGAGGTCCGCATGAGTGACGCCTGCATCGAGCAGCGCCGCCGAGCCACGGTCAACTGCGGTCAGCAACTCCCGTTGCCACCGCTCCCAGAGCGCCTCGCTGATGAGCCACGAGCCTGCCGCTCGCACCCCCGGTGGCAGCGGATCCACCACGCGAACGCCGATGGACTCGAGCAACGCCCGACTCACGGCTCCGCGTCGTGCCACCTCAGCGGCCACGTCAGGCACGCCGAGATCCACGGCAAGCGCGGCTGCACGCGCCTTTGCGGCACCTCGCCGGCGCAGCGAGGGCGGGGACGGATCGAGCACGGTCACCCCACCGACAATCGCCCGAAGCCCTGGATCGCGAAGGAGCATTCGATCGCCAACGAGCAGTGGGAGCGGCGCATCGAAGGAGAGACGCACGAGCCCGGAACCCGAGACGTCGGAGGCATCAAGCGGGCGCACCGTCGCCGGCACCGCGGCGGCGCCGATATGCACGACGACGTGGGTTGGCAGTTGCGCACCGCCGCTTCGCGCGTCCACGACCTTGGTGCGCCGCCACGCGCCAGGTGTGAGCAGCGTGTCCCCGCGGCGCACGTCGTGGTGTGCGACACCGCGCAGGTTGAGCGCCACTCGAGCCGGTGCGCACACGACGTCCGCCGTCTGTCCAAGTCGCTGCAGACCGCGCACCGACACGGTCGAATCGCCGAGTTCAAACGAGTCACCACGACGCACGGTGCCTGCCGAGAGGGTTCCGGTCACCACAGTCCCGCTCCCGCGCACGGTGAACGATCGATCGACCCAGAGACGCACTCGAGCCTCGACATCAGCAGGCGGGACGCTCCGAGCGAGTGCGCCAAGTGCGACCCGGAGCGCATCAATGCCGGCACCGGTCTCTCCTGACACGCTCACCACTGGAATGCCGGACAGCGTGGTGGAGGAGAGGCACGCATGCGCCTGCTCCATGGCCGCCGCAGGGTCAGCAAGATCACTCCGCGTCACCGCGACGAGCCCATGGCGAACCCCCAGCGCGTCAAGCGCGCGCACGTGCTCGTCGGTCTGCGCCCGCCAGCCCTCGTCAGCAGCGATCACAAGCAGCACGGCCGGGACGGGCCCGACGCCCGCGAGCATGTTCGTGGCGAAACGCTCATGTCCGGGCACATCGACGAACGCGATCTCCTCGCCGGTCGGCAGCGTCGTCCACGCGTACCCGAGGTCGATGGTCATGCCCCGGCGCCGCTCTTCGGCCCAGCGGTCCGGTTCCATTCCGGTGAGGGCGCGAACGAGTGTGGACTTGCCGTGATCGACGTGCCCGGCGGTCGCGATTACCTGCATGCGAGGACAGCCGCGATCAGCGCGTCGTCGTCGGACGGCGGTACGCAGCGCAGGTCGAGCAGACAGCGCCCGCCATCGAGACGCCCCACCACGGCCGGATCGCCCAGGCGCAGTGCAGCGGCATAACGCTCGGGCAAGCTCACGGCCCACCCCGGTAACGCAACCCCGGGACCGCTCCCGCCACCCACTGCACCATCGCTCGGCACGACCGCAGCCGCATCCCCGAGCCGGAGAGCAATCGCCTCGGCACGTGCTCGCAGCAGAGCCGGATCCGCATGCAGCGCTTCCGCAGTCGGCGACGGCGGACCACCCAGCGTCGCCTCCAGCGCCGCTATCGTGAGCTTGTCCACCCGAAGCGCCCGTGCCAGCGGATGGCGCCGGAAGCGAGCGATCAAATCTGCATCGCCGGCGATGATCCCGGCCTGCGGGCCGCCGAGTAACTTGTCGCCACTCGCGGTGACCACGTTCGCACCGGCTCGCAACGCGCCGGCGATGTCGGGCTCGTCAGGAAGCAGCCGGTCAGGCGTCAACAATCCCGACCCGACGTCAACAACGACCGGAACGCCGAGACCGGTCAACTCGCCAATCGGCACTGATGAGGTGAACCCCGTCATCTGGAAATTCGAGGGATGCACCTTCAGCACGCAGCCCGTCCGCTCACCGACAGCGGCGACGTAATCGGCGCGAGTTGTCCGATTGGTCGTTCCGACTTCATGGAGCGTCGCTCCGGTGCACGCGACGAGGTCCGGCAGCCGGAATCCGTCGCCGATCTCGACGAGCTCACCGCGACTCCACACCACCTCGCGGCCCGCGGCGAGCACCGTCACGGCGAGCAGCAGTGCCGCAGCGCCGTTATTGACAACCATGACATCGCCGGCATCGGGCAAAGCGGCACGGAGTGCGGCCAGGGCGCCACGTCCTCGCACAGCGCGCCGTCCGTCGGCGAGGTCGTACTCGACATCGACGTACCCCGCCGCCACCAGCAGCGCCGCACGAGCAGCGTCCGAGAGCGGCGCGCGTCCCAGGTTCGTGTGGAGCACCGTCCCGGTCGCGTTGATCACCGGGGTCAGGGACGTCGCTCGCTCGGGCAGATGATCAAGCACGTGCTCGACCAACTGACCAGGAAGAACGGTCCCGCTGCGCACCGCGTCCTGCGATGCACGCACCACGTCACGCACCCGGGCGCGCCCCAGCCGTCGCTGCGGCTCGACTAGCCGTACGTCCGCAAGCACAGTGTCGGTTTGCGGGACGGCGCGGCGCGGGTCTGGGTGCATGCGCGGTGACCTTACGTGCAAGCCACCCACAACAGCCGGCGCGGTGGCGGAGGCGGACGGGAATCGAACCCGCTTGACCGGGATACTCGGTCACACTGATTTTGAAGATCAGGAAGCCCACCAGGTGCCCAGACGCCTCCACCGACAAGCGTAGGAGAGTGATGCGGGTGGCCGTGAGGCGGGCGCCCAACCTGCGAATATCGGGCCGATGCGACTCACCGAGTACGCCCACGGTGGCGGCTGTGCGTGCAAGATCCCGCCGGGGGAACTCGAGGAGATGGTCGCGGGGCTCATCGGGGTGCCGAGCGAGAGGCTGCTCGTCGGCCTCGATCACGGCGACGACGCCGCCGCCGTGAGCATCGACGGCAATGGGACCGCCGTCCTCAGCACCGTCGACTTCTTCACGCCGGTCGTCGACGACGCATACGACTGGGGGCGCATCGCCGCCGCCAATGCGTTCTCGGACATCTATGCGATGGGCGGCCGGCCGATCCTCGCCGTCAACCTCGTCTGCTGGCCGCGCGATCTCCTCCCGATGAGCCTCGCCGCCGAGGTCCTCCGCGGCGGGCTCTCGATCGCCAACGAGGCGAAGTGCCCCGTTGCCGGCGGCCACAGCGTCGACGACCCGGAACCGAAGTACGGCATGGCGGTCACCGGCGTCGCCGACGCAAATCGGTTGCTACGTACGGACGCCGGTGTCGCCGGGCAGCCGCTCTCGCTGAGCAAACCGCTCGGTGTCGGCGTCCTCAACAGCAGGCACAAGCAGACGGGGGAAGTCTTTCCGCAGGCAGTGGCGACGATGGTCGCGCTCAACCGCGATGCGTCAGAGGCAGCGCTTGCCTCAGGCGTGCGATGCGTGACCGATGTCACGGGGTTCGGTCTGTTGGGGCATCTGTACAAGCTGGCGCGGGCGAGCAATCTCACTGCGATCATCGATGCCGACTCCGTGCCCTACCTCGACGGCGCACGCGCTGCGCTCGACGCCGGTTATGTGAGCGGCGGGACCCGCCGCAACCTCGAGTGGGTCGCACCGCATGTCTCCTGGGGCGGCCGAGCGGCACATGACGAGCGCGAACGGCTGCTGCTCGCCGATGCGCAGACGAGTGGGGGCCTGTTGATCGCCGGCGAGATCCCCGGGGCGCCGGTCATCGGCGAACTGGTCCCGCGCAGAGCGCACGTCATCGAGGTGCGCTGACCGGCGCCGACGAGCTAGGCCGGAAGTTCGCTTTCCAGGAATGCCACGGTCTGCTTCCACGCCGCCGCAGCGGCTTCGGGGTGATGGAACACCGCGTTGTGGTTGTCAAAGGCGTGGTTGGGGCCATGGTGCAAATGGAACTCGGTGTGCGCGCGTCCCGCAAATGCCTGCTCCACCGCAGCGCGTTGCTCGGCAGTGATGTACTCGTCCGCATCGCCGAAGTGAAAGAGCACGGGGCAGTGCACCTCCGGCGCCTTGTCGAGGTTCGGCGGGATGGCCGAGCCGTAGTACAGGACCGCAACGTCGGGTTCGGCGGCCGCGGCGACGAAGTAAGCGATACCGCCGCCGAGACAGAACCCGATGATGCCTGCGCGCCCGTCAGGCACTTCCGGAAGACCACGCAGATGCTCGAGCGCATCGGCCGCGTCACTCGCAGCCTGCGGGAAGTCGAGTTTCTGCATCGCACCGAACGCACGCGGGAGCGCATTCTCCGTGCGTTCGTCGATGACCGTCTCGCCGTCGATTCGCGAGTACAGGTCTGGCGCAAGCGCGACATACCCCAGGTCGCTGAGACGCGCACAGACGTCTTTGATGTAGTCGGTGACGCCGAAGATCTCCTGCGCCACCACCATGCCGGGACCGGCTCCGGACTCCGGTAGCGTGAGGTATCCAGTGAACGGATGACCGTCGCGGGCGCGCATGTGCTCGATGCGGGACTTGATCATCGCGCGAGCATACATCGACGTTGCGCACCGCTCCGCCGGGCGCGTGGGGAGCGTTCGCGCGTACGCTCGAAGCTGTCTTTTCGGAACCGAGAGGTGCACGTCCATGGAGCACGTATTCGAGACCGGTGACGGACGCAAACTCGCCGTCACCGAGGGCGGAGACCCGGACGGTGTCCCTTGCCTCGTGCACCAGGGAACACCCAACTCGCGGCTCCAGTACGGACCCGACGTTGCCGTCGCTCGCGAGCACGGCATTCGCATGATCACGTACGACCGGCCGGGCTACGGCGGCTCGACCCCGCAACCTGGCAGGACGATCGCCGATTGCGCAGCGGATGCCCGCACCATCTGCGCCGGACTCGGCATCGAGCGGATCCTCAGCTGGGGCATCTCCGGAGGTGGCCCGCATGTCCTCGCGTGTGCTGCGCTGCTTCCCGACCTCATTCCCGCGGCGGCGTCACTGGCGTCGCCTGCGCCGTTCGACGCCGAGGGCCTCGACTGGTTCGCCGGCATGGGCGAGCTGAACACCGACGACTACCGTCTCATGGTCCGCGACAAAGTGGCGGCACGAGCCAAGCTGGAGGCCGAGAGAGTGGAGATGCTCGGCGCCAACGCGGAGCAGGTGTTGGAGATCATCACGACGCTGGTGTCGCCTGTCGACGCTGCCGTGTTCACGCCAGAGCTGGCGCAGTACTTCGTGGATAGCGCCGCCGATGGGCTCGGGCCAGGATGTGAGGGGTGGTGGGAGGACGGTGTCGCCGACGTGGAGCCGTGGGGTTTCGAGTTCTCGGACATCTCGATCCCGGTGTTGCTCCTGCACGGGCGGCAGGATCGCTTCGTGCCGTTCGGGCACGGCGTGTGGCTCGCTGCACAGATTCCCGCCGTCGAAGCTCGGCTCACCGAGGAGGATGGCCATCTCACCCTGACCGTCCATCACAGCGGCGAGATCTACGACTGGCTCCTCGAACGCTGGTAGCGAGAGCGACACGCTGGCGTCGCTGCAGGGGCACTGACGCGGTCGCGAGCCTGTATCCAACTCGCCCTGGTACATTGTGTGATACTGCTGCTATCAAGAGTGCAAATGGCCGCCGGCGTAGTCGGAGTGGGCTGTTCGCACAGTGGAGGTCTGTCATGTCTGGAGAAGCCGATCAGGTCGCCGGCAAGGCGAAGGAAGTGCAGGGCAAGGTCACCGGCGACACGGAGCGTGAGGCAGAAGGCAAGACCCAGCACGCAGCAGGAAAAGTTGAGCACGCACTCGGCGAGGCCGGCGACAAGTTGAAGGGCGCCGGCGAGGCGCTCAAAGACAAGGCGGAAGGCCGCTGAGCATCGCCGGCCGGCGAGCACAACGCGTCAACGAGGTACAGCCATGAGCAGGTCTGGCGTTTCCTTGCTGCCGATCATCTGGATCGTCATCGGCATCGTCGTCGCGGCGACCCACCATTTCTTCGAGCATCTCAGCACCATCGGAGCGATTCTGTCGGCCATCCTGGCCGTGATTCTCTGGCCGCTGATTCTGCTCGGCGTGAAGATCGCCATCGCCATTTGACCAGCGAGGCGCCGCTGCTCGCGAGCGTATGCAAGAGTAGCGGCGCCTCATGAAACGCCTCCCATACGTCCTGGTCTGGGAGTGTGTGCGCGACACGTCGAGCCCAGCCTGATATGGAGACGCCGGCGGCGCGCGGAGTCCGCATCGAATGGCAGGACGTCCCGCACGAAATTCGCGACGAGATTCAGGATCGTCTCGGCGGCCACGTCGTCGAAGCGAGGACGCAGCCACAGGGTTTTTCGCCGGCGCTGGCTGCTCGAGTGCGCACCGCGGAAAATCGCCGAGCCTTCGTGAAAGCTGTGCCGGGCGATGTCAACCCGCACTCGCCGGATATTTATCGACGCGAGATCCAGGTCGTGTCGCAACTCCCAGACGACCTCCCGGTACCCCGACTGCTGTGGTCATTCGACGAAGGACCAGGGGGATGGGTGGTGCTCTGCTTCGATGACATCGAGGGACGGAACCCCGCGATGCCGTGGGACGACCACGACCTGAACGCCGTCATCGCAGCCATGGACGCGATGCTGCAACGCCTGACGCCCGCGCCGTTCGAGACCCGGCGAGTGGGTGATCACATCGAGGCGACATGGGCGGGGTGGCGGAAACTCAAGGCACGACCCATCGCTGGGCTGGAACCGTGGGCGCTCAGCCGTCTGGACGATCTGGTTGCCCTCGAACAGTTGTCGCAGCAGGCCACGAGCGGTACGACGCTCGTCCACCTCGACATTCGTGGGGACAACGTTCTGCTCACCGGCCGTCAGGTGTGGTTTGTCGACTGGCCCTGGGCGTGTCTCGGCGCGCCCTGGATCGATCCACTGCTCTTCGCGTTCTCGGTCGAATCGCAAGGCGGTCCTCCCGCGAATGCCGTGTTCCGCCGGTCGCAGTGGGCCGCTGACGCCGATCCGGATGCGGTCGCCGCGACGCTCCGCGCTGCTGCCGGAATGCTCGTTCATCACAGCCTGTTACCGCCACCACCAGGACTGCCGACGCTCAGACCGTTTCAAGCGGCCCAGGGACGCGTCGCGCTTCGCTGGCTTCGCGAACTGATCGGCTGATGACGGCAATGCGACGTTTCAGGTCGACGGGATAATCGCCCGGTGCGCTTCGCCATATTCCTTCCACCATTTGCGGAATTCGCTGAACCGCGGCGTGTGGTCGAGCTGTCGCGGCAGGTGGAGGAGGCTGGGTGGGATGGGCTTTTTTTCTGGGACCACATGCTCGCGTTTCCAGGCATGGCAGTGGCCGATCCGTGGGTGGTGATGGCCGCGGTCGCAGCGGTGACGGAGCGCATTCGCCTCGGCGCGCTCGTCACACCACTGCCGCGAAGGCGCCCGTGGGTACTCAGCCGTCAGATGGCGACACTCGATCGACTTTCCGAGGGACGGTTGATCGGCGGGATCGGGCTTGGTGATGATGGGTGGACGGAATTCAGTTCGTTCGGTGAGGCGGTCGAGCCGGTTCTTCGCGGAGAGATGCTCGACGAGGCACTCGAAGTGCTGCAGCAATTTCTCAGAGGCGAACCGGTCAGCTTTCACGGGCGCCACTACACGATCGATTCGCCGGCGCTGCTGCCAGTGCCTGTGCAAAATCCGCTGCCACTGTGGGGTGCAGTCCGCTGGCCGAATCGGAGACCACTCGCTCGGATCGCGAAGCTCCAGGGCTGTTTTCCAATCTTTCATACACCCGGAGCGCTCCCGCCGCCGGACCCGACCGATATCAGGGCGCTGCGCGCCGCACTCCTCGAACGTGGCGCCACAGCGAACATCGACATCGCTGTCCGATGCACGCTTTCAACCGAGGATCGCGCGAGCGTTCCAGATACCCTGGCAGCGCTCGAGGCGTCCGGCGTCACGTGGATCCTCGAGGCGATCGCTCCAGGTACTGATCCAGATGACGTCGTGCGCATCGTCGAGCAGGGGCCGCCCGCGTCGGCCTAGCGTTTACTCGCCGACGACACCGTCCAGCAACTCACGCGTCGCGTCTGCGTGCCCGGCATGCCGGGCGGTCTCGTTGATGAGGTGCAGCAAGACAAAACGCAGGTCAGTGCCATCGGCGTCGCGTGTTGGCTGCGTGAGCGGGGTCGCGCGTACATACGACTCCGTCGCCGCGGCGCGGCTTCGATACGCCGCAATGGCAGCCGCCACGGTGAGCTCAGGCCCCGGCGAAAATTCGGCGTCGAGGCGTGAGGTGTCGTCGCCACGCATCGTCCCGTCGATCCATCGCCATTCCACCAGCGTGAGGTGATTGACGATGCCCAACAGAGAAATCAAACGACCGTCCGGCGTCCACCGAGCCTCGGTCTCATCGAGTCCGTCGATCTTCCCGAGCACTGCTTCACGGAGCCACGCGAGCCAGCTCAGGAGGAGGTCGCGCTCGTCGGGAGTACCCGCCGGAAGGTCACGCTCGGGGGCTCGTGCCATCGCCCGAACACTACGCGACAGTGCTCCGGCGCATGACGCGCGGGGCCGGTGCGAGAGTCGGGATCGTGATGGACGAGGCCGCCGGCACACCGACAGTCAGGCGCGCCGGCCTGCGTGACGCAAGTGGGCTTGCACAGCTGCGCTGGGCATGGCGAACGGTCGAGCGCGGGGAATACGGCCTGTCAGCACCAGCGTTCGAGGCGGCATTCACGCAGTGGTGGAGCACTCGCACGGCGAGTCACATCGCGTACGTCGCCGAGCACGCCGGCGGCGCTGTGGGCATGGCATGGCTCGCGGTGTTCGACCGGATGCCACAGCCACGACAGCTCGAGCGCCTCGCAGGCAACGTGCAGAGCGTGTTCGTCCTTGAGGAGTATCGGAATCGCGGTACCGGCCGCGCGCTTGTCGAGGCGGTCATCAGCGAGGCAAGAACGCTTGGTCTCGGTTACCTGATCCTCCATCCGAGCCTACGGGCCTATCCGCTGTACGAGCGCCTCGGGTTTGCCGCGACGAACACGATCCTGCACATGGATCTCGCCGGGCACGCGGACACGAGCCCTCCGGAGTGACCCCTACGGCTGCTGGAGCACCGACAGCCGAGGCGGCGCTCCCAGTTGCTTCTGGAACCAGTGGTGCGCGTAGGGCTCATCGTTGAAGGCCGGGACCTCAACGTAGCCGGCGGATCGGTACAGGCTGATCGCCTCGTGCAGGGTTCCGTTGGTCTCGAGTCGAACCGCCTCCGCACCATGTGCCGCGGCGATGCCCTCCAACTCGTTGAGCAGCCGGCGCCCGACCCCGAAACCGCGTTCCGTTTCCGCGACCCACATTCGCTTGAGGTCGGCCGGCTGACCGGGAACGAACTTGAGCGCCCCGCATCCGATCGGCCGGTCCCGCAGGCACGCGATCACGAGCACACCTCTGGGCGGTCGAAGCTCGTCGTCATCGGCGCTCATCGATCGAGACGGGTCGAAGCCGGAATCGAAGCGGCTGTTGAGCTCGTTGAAATACGCGCGAATGCACTCCCGGGCCGCGGGATCCGCGGGATCCACGGGCGAGACCGTGACCGACGTGCGCATCATGACGCGCTCGATGGCTGCCATCGCGGTGACCAGCTGTTCGCGCTCCTCGGGAGAAAGTGGGTCAAGCAGCGACACGGCAAGCGCGTCGCTCCGTCCGTCAAGGACTTTCTTTTCTTCGCGACCCATTCGGGTCAGCCGCACGAAGCGAGTCCGGCGGTCATAGCGATCATGGTGCAGGGTCACCAGCCCGGCGCCGGTCAGCCGGTTGATCAAGCGGCTCAGATACCCGGAGTCGAGCCCCAGAGTCACACGAAGCGACCGCAGGTCGGTGCCTTTTGGGGCGATCTCCCAGAGCACGCGCGCCTCGCCCAATGAGAGTTTGCTGCCGAGGTATTGCTCGTTGAGGGCACCGACGTGCTGGGTCACGGTTCGGTTGAACCGCCGCACCTGGGCCACCTTGGCCTCGTCGTCCATTTCCTGACTCTAGTCAGAGACCTTGCCGACGGCAAGCACCCGGACGACCCCCTCCGCCGTTGCCGGCGACCTACCAGACGGCGACGCCCATGCCGCCGAAAGTGGCGATCGCGGCAGTGAACTCTGCCGTCGATATCGTGCGTCGAAGGCCGACACCGACATCGATGACCGTCACCGTTCCGGCCACTGAGTTGAAACCGACCACCGTGACCGCGTGCTCCGCGGTGGTATACGGGATGAGCCGCCCGTCCCAGGCCCGCCAGGTGCTGGTCTGCGAGTAGGCGAAGTTGAAGTTCGTCCAGACGACCACCGGATGGCCGAGGCGGAGTTGCGACTCGATCTGGCTGGTCGTCCATCCAGTCCGCGCGTCGGTGGTTGCTCCGGCGAGTGCCGCGACGGCGGCGATCGGCGGGTAATACACGCCGTAGCCCGTGTACCTCGCCTCGGATCCATAGACGTTGCCAACAAAGGCCTCGTACGGGTCGCCCCAGGTTACCGGTCGCTCTCGCGAGACGAGCGCCTCCTGGGGTTGCTTGGGCAATTCGTCGAACACCCAGGTCTGGGTCAATGCGAATCCCTTCATCTGGAGCGCCACCGCCAGCGCCGCCGACTCGCAGTCGAGCGGCATGCTCTGATGCAGGAGCGGAGCGCTGAGCGAGACCGAGGTGACCATGTGGCAGACGTTTGCGTGACCGCCGCCGGCGACGGCGACTGACGTGCAGGTCAGCGTTTGCAACGCCGCCTCGGCGACGAGTGGCCCACCGGCAAACGCGAGCACGCTGACGCCCAGGCTCGCCAAGCCGGTGGTGACCGCGACCTTCCTTGTCTTCACGCCTTCGCCTCGAGAGGAGCCGCGAGAGTGGCTCGATGAGGAGACCTTGCACCCGTGCTCCGGATGCGAACCGCGCAACGGCGATCCGTTGCAGTCTTGGCAACCAGAGCGTTACCGCGCCGGGACTGCCTGCGCAGCGTCTCGGGTTATTTCAGGGTCGGCGCCGGGGCGCCTGCGGGTGCATCGCCCACGAGGATCGCCTGGATGGCGCGCTCGCTCTCGACCATCGCCAGGACGATGACCTCGTCCGCCGCGTAGAGGAGCGTCTCCGGGTCGGGGATGATCATGTGGTCGCGCCGAACGATGGCGACGATCGCCGACTCACGTGGCAGCCCGAGTTCGGCGATGGACAGACCGCATGCCGGCGACTCGTCGGCGAGTGTGACCTCGAGCAGGTGCGCCGACGCACCTTCGAAGCTCATGAGGTGCACGAGCGAGCCGATCGACACCGCCTCCTCGACGAGCGCGGTATACAGCTGCGGTGTCGAGACCGGGACGTCCACGCCCCAGCTCTCGGTGAACAGCCACTGGTTGCTCGCGTTGTTCACCCGGGCGATGACTCGCGGGACCGCGAATTCCTGTTTTGACAGCAGCGAGATCACGAGGTTGTCCTCGTCGTCGCCGGTGGCTGCCACCATCACATCGACCTCGGCCATGCCGGCAGCCTTGAGTGAGGAGACCTCGCAGGCGTCGGCGACCACCCAGCGGACGTCGACGTGCGGCTGAAAGCGCGCAACCTGCTCCGGGTCGACTTCCATGATGAAGACGTCGTGCCCGTGCACCTTGAGATCCGCGGCGACGGCCATGCCGACGCTGCCCCCACCGGCGACCGCCACCTTCATCAGTGGGCCTTCGTTGCCGCGGCCACCGCGACCGGTGGTGGCGGGGCAAGCAGCGCCTCGAGCGCGGGCACGTCGTCTTTCATCAAGACGAGATGGAGCAGGTCGCCGTCCTGGCCGACGAGGCCGGTCGCGTCGAGTCGCGGGACGCCGGCGCGCGTCACGGCGACGAGCCGGATCTTGCCCTCGGATTCGAGGACGGACAGCTTCTGGCCGGCGAGGTGCTCGGGCAGGACGCGGTCGATCAGGAGGAGCATCCCGGTGGCGTCGCGCCAGTGCGGGGTGAAGTCCTCGGGAAGCAGCCAGCTGCGAACCTGGTCGACGGTCCACGTCACCGTTGCGACTGTCGGGATGCCAAGACGCTGATAGACCTGGGCGCGTTGTGGATCGTAGATGCGAGCCACCACGCGCTCGACGCCGAAGGTCTCTCGCGCGATTCGGGCGCTGAGAATATTGGAGTTGTCACCGGACGTCACGGCGGCCACGGCGTCCGCGTCCTCGATGCGCGCGTCATGCAGCGCGTCGCGATCAAATCCCGATCCCTCAACGACAATGCCCTTGAAATCAGCCGGCAACCGGCGAAAGGCTTTGCGGTTTCGGTCGATCACCGCTACCGAGTGACCTTCGGCCTCGAGGGCTCGCGCGAGGCCGGAGCCGACCCTCCCGCAGCCGACGATGACGATGTGCATCGGTCCATTCAAGCAGGTCGATCAGGCATCGGGCGATGCCGCTGCCAACTTCGGCATGGGCCATACTGCGGCCGTGGAAGACCCACAGAAGGTTCCAATGGCCTCATCACGCCCACTCGCCCCTGAGGCTGCCGGACCGTCCGGTGCTGGGACCTATCCCGAGTCCTGGGCGTACCGGCTGAAGAACCGCATCCTCGGCCCGCCGATCGTGTCCGAGAACCTGACGCAGGAGCGTCTCTCGACCCCGGTGGCGATCGGCGTGCTCGCCCCGGACATGATCTCCTCGTCCGCGTACGGCACCGAGGAAATGCTCGTCGTCATGGTGCCGATCATCGGCCTGGCGGCGTTCTCGATGGTGATTCCGATCACGCTCGCGATTCTCGCGGTGATGGTCTTCGTGATGGTCTCGTACATCCAGGTCATCGGCGTGTACACGAAGAGCGGCGGCTCCTACGTGGTTGCTCGGGACAACTTCGGCCCAAACATCGCACAGGTGGCCGCGGTGGCCCTGCTCATCGACTACACGGTGACGGTCGCAGTGCAGACGTCTGCCGGCACTGCTGCCCTGACATCGGCATTTCGAGGGCTGACGCCATACACGATCCCCATCACGATCGCCGTGGTGTTGATCATGCTGTACGGCAACCTGCGCGGCATCCGCGAGGCCGGATCCATCTTCGCCATCCCCACGTATTTCTACGTCGTCTCTCTCTCGCTGGTCGTGGTCACGGGGTTTGTCAAAGAAGCGCTCGGCGGCCTTCACGCACACGCACTCCCCAGCGCGGCTGCGCTCGGGTATCCCATCGGCACGCAGCGCGGATTCCTGATGGGACTGGGCATCTTCTACTGCCTTCGTGCATTCGCCAACGGCGGATCGTCACTCACCGGGCTCGAGGCAGTGTCGAACGGGATCTCGAGCTTCCGCAAGCCCGAAGCGCGCCATGGACGCACCGCACTGCTGGTCATGTGCGGGATCCTCGGGTTCCTCGTCCTCGGCACGTCGTTGCTCGCGCACTGGACTCACGCGGTGCCGTATCTCAGTGGCAGCCCAACTGTCGTGTCGCAAGAGGTCTCGTACGTGCTCGGCAACACGTGGGTGGGAACAGCCCTCTTCTATGTTGTGCAGGCCGCGACCGTGATGATCCTCTTCACCGGCGGCAACACGAGCTTCAATGGTTTCCCGTATCTCGCGAGCTTCGTGGCCGGAGATTCGTTCCTCCCGCGTCAGCTGACCAAGCGCGGTCACCGGCTTGCGTTCTCCAACGGCATTTTCGTCCTGGCTGCGGTGGCCATTCTGCTCATCATCGTTTTCAAGGCGCAGCTCGACGCGCTCGTCGGCCTCTACGCCATCGGCGTGTTCACAGGATTCTCGTTTGCCGGGTTCGGCATGCTCAAGCATCATCTGCGGTTGCGCGGGCGCCGCTGGCAGATCGGAGCGGTGATCAACGGCTTCGCGGGTGCGTTGTCAGTCGCCGTCGTCGGCATCCTGCTCGTCACGAAGTTTTTCGAGGGCGCATGGATCGTGGCCGTCATCGGACCACCGATGTATTACGGGCTCATCCGGCTTCACCGCCAATATGTCGCCGAGGAGAAGCAACTGGAGACCGGTGCCGCCGCGGCCGCTGAGGCGCCGGTGTTGCAGCGGCACGTCGTGCTGGTGCTCGTCGGCCAGCTCGACATGGCGGCTGCGCGAGCGGTGCAGTACGCGCGCACGCTCCGGCCGGACGAGCTTCGCGCGGTGCATTTCAACATCGATGCCGCGGCCACCGAGGAGCTGAAAGATGAGTGGGGCAGACTCGGTCTCGCGCATCTGCCGCTCGACATTCTCGAATGTCGCGATCGGCGCCTCGAACGAGCGGCACTCGAATATGTGGCCGACGTCGTGGCCGACGGCAAGACCGAATGCACCGTGCTGCTCCCGCGTCGCACGTTTCATTCACGCCTCGAGCGTGTGCTCCACGACCGCACGGCCGATCGCATCGCGGATGCGGTGGGCGGTGTCGCGCATGTGGCGGCAACAATCGTTCCGTTCAACCTCGAGGCAGCACAACGGCGCCGGTTCCGCCCGCACACACATCCCGGCCGGCCGGACTACCGACGCAAGCCGATGCGTGGCGCCGGAGTCGATCGCGAGCTCGCGCGCCGAGCGACGGGCACCATCCCGATCAGTGACATCACATGGCGCACGCGCGTGCGCGTGGCCGGACGCATCCGCTCGCTGCGAGTGCAGACGGCCAAGGGAACGGCCAACCTCGAGTGCGAGATCACGGATGACACGGGGATTCTCCTGCTCGTCTTCCAGGGCCGGCCAAAGATCCCCGGCATCGAGCCGGGCGCGCGTCTGATTGTCGAGGGCATGGTGGGGTCGTGGACGCGACGGCTCGCAATTCTCAATCCGGACTACGAATTGGTGAGCGAGTAGCGGGCTTTCCGGGCGCTACCATCGATTCGATGGCGAACACCGAGCAGCCCCTCGACCTCTGGACGCTGAGCGACCTCGGCACGCCATGGTGCATCCGCGTCGCGGTGACGTTGCACATCGCCGAGCACATCGATGCCGGCATCACGGATATCGACGGCCTCGCCGCAGTGACGTCCTCAGACCCGGTCGTTTTGCACAGCGTGCTCTCGTATCTGTCCGAAAAAGGCATCTTTGTCGAGTCGCCACTCGGCCACTTCGCGCTGAACGCCACCTCGCGCGGCCTGCTCGAGGCCGGGATGTTTCTCAGTCTCGACGGCATCGGTGGACGCATGACGCAGGTGTGGAGCACGCTCCCCACGTTTGTGC